>NZ_MKQD01000044.1 GCF_001913705.1 Thalassotalea sp. PP2-459
CTCTAATAAGCTACATCCTTGTAGCGTCCTTGTTAAAATCAACAACACAGGCTATGAAGCGTTTAAACTCGCCCTTTGGGAGCGTGTTAGAGGCACGATAATTGCGCAAAACCTGTTTGATGTAGAACAACTATACCTGCACACGTTTCGCTTATTCTCCCACCTCTGACATCGCTCTGAACTGAATTAATCTTTATGCGAATTGGTATTAAATATCCCCTTCTCTGTTCAGAACAACTTAACTTGGATAAACAGCACCTAAAACGGAGTTACCATCTTAGGTGCTGTATCATTCGACGATATCTATTTTTCAATCAATTTATGTGTCTCTATATCCCTTAATGCGTTTCGTTCTCTTTTTCTACGCTCTTTTTCGCTTTTCTGTTTCATTTTTTGCAACTTAAGCATAGATGGTTTAACAGGTATTGGTTTACGTGGTAGTACTTCATCACGCATTGCAGCCTTATAAATAAATGCTGCCATTATCACCGATGCTTGTTTCATATCATCTTCAATTACATGATCAAAAGAATCAATATGAGTATGATGTAGTCGCGATGAATAATCTAACGGATCTTGAATAAATTGAAAACCTGGCAACCCAACATCATCAAAAGATTCGTGATCTGTGCCACCAGTGGAGCGATTTGTTATGGTTCCTGTACTTAAATCAGAATACGGCGAAAACCAACGACTAAAAATTGGTTTTACAGCAACATTACCCTCAGTATAAATACCACGAAACCTACCACTGCCGTTATCCATGTTAAAATACACGGAAAAGTCATCATAGGCTTCTTTAGGTTGAATAGGCCAGCCTGGAGTTTTCCACAAATATGGCGGTAACTCAGCTTCAACTTTATCTTTCGGCTTAGGACGTGTTGCAAAATGTTCTTGAACATAAGCTCTTGAGCCATACAATCCTTGCTCTTCACCTGACCATAAAGCTATTCTAATCGTATGCTTTGGTTTAATATCAAGCGCTTTTAATATACGAACAGCTTCCATTGCTACAGCAACACCAGCACCATTATCAACAGCGCCATCGCTTGCATGCCATGAATCTAAATGACCACCTAACATGATAATTTTTGGATCATCAGAAGTGCCCGGAATTTCAGCAATAGTATTGTAGGCATTCGTATCATTATCATAGAATTTAGCATCTACATTTAGTGTAATTTTAGGGGTATCACCGTCATCCATTAAGCGAGTAATCAAATTATATTGCTCTGCTTCGATAACCATCGCAGGAATAGGAAACGTATTGCCAACTTTATGAGATTTCCCCCAAATACCAACTAATCCACCTTGTCGCCAGCTTCGATAAACTGCACCTACGGCACCTTCTTCTTTTAGAAAGGTATTCAACTCCTTATTGAATAAATAACGCTGTTTATAACGCTCTTGATTATGTGGTGCTCGATCAGAACGATGACTTGCAGGCCGATCTACAGGAAAGTCTTTTAGTTTACCTAAATCTGAAGACTTATGTCGCTTGAAAACCGTGTTTTTAGGTTCACCTATAGTACGACCTTCTCCCATCATCAGTATTTTACCGCGAAGTTTACCTTTAAACTTTTTAAGATCAGCAATCGAAGTGGCGTCAAACATGATAACTTCTGCGATAACTTCACCTTTTGTTCCCGGCGTCCACGCTACCGGAATACCATGAAATGAAACTTTCCGTGGAGATACTAAATCTATTGAAGCTGATGTATGCGTCCAACCTCTTCCAAATTCAAACGGGTCAAGATAAGCATTTTTTAATCCCCAACGCTCTAGCTGTTCTAACGTCCAATCGTTAGCAGCTTTCATCTGAGGAGAGCCCGACAAACGAGGGCCTATATTATCGGTCAAATACTGTAATGTATGCATTACTTCTGAGTTATAAAAACCTTCTGCACGAATTTGGTTCGCAATATCTAAGTCATCATTAGCAACAGTAGACAAGCTAAACATATTAACAGCACAAAAAGCTGACAACGCTATTTTCTTCATGTTAATCCTTTGATTATTTAATTTTTATTATCAAAGATCACATTACTCTGAATCCCTAGGTGATACAGCAGATATGCGTTTAGTTAACAATTATCTGAGATGTTCAACGTTTTCCTTTATTTTGAATACAAGGTAAACCTATCAAAAAAGTAAATAACCCGAGCTCAGGTTAGATAGGTATGCAGTGCTTGTTCAATGTCCACAAAAAATCCGTAATCAGTTACCTGATTACGGATTTTGCATGTTCGATCGATCAAGCAAACATATGTTTAACTGATCGGCATTAAGCATAAGTCCGCTTTATATTAACGCCAATAGATATATCTAACGTCGATATTCTACTTCTACATCGTAATCGTCATATAACACCGTTACACTTCCTGAACTGTGAAAATTGTGAATAACCATAAATAACGGTACATGTAGCTAATCTATCATATTCTCATTATTTTTAATTAAAAACATGAGAATTTTGAGAGGTTAGGCATGATTATTCTCACATTTAGCAAAAATACCTATCTAGATGTTCTACTAAAGTTGATAAAGAACGCTAGTTACTAATTTTAATAATTATACTCTACTTATTATTTCAGGTAACGTTAAAATTTTAGGGCGTGTGTTCTGCCCTTTTGTCCACTGAAGATAAGGTTGAACATAATTTCGTTCTAGGTGATCCGTTGCATATTCACTAAAGCCCAACATTCTCTCCTTATATAGAACGAATTTAATTCCAGATGGGGCAACCCATTCAAACTTATCTTGGCTTTGAGCAATATGATGCAAACTCATTATTGTTTCAGATAATTTGACTGAATCTACGTCCTTATGTGTGCAATTCATAAATATTCTATATCTAATGATTCTTTGATCTTCTGTATTAGGCAAACGTAATATTGCCCATGCTTCAGGGATTAAAAAATTTACTTCACTGTCCTCAACTTTAAAGTCAAATTTAAACCTGAAAAGGCGTGTTAAGTCTATTTCATCTTTATCTATTTGTTGAATGCCTGCTAAGCCAAATTTATTTAATTGATACTTTAAAAATTTATAGCACTTAGCAATATTAATATCGTTGTTATGAAACCGCGCATTATCACGGTGAAGTTGCTCTGCTAAGCCGTTCAAGGCCGGTTCTCCAATTTTAATATTAAGTAAAATACGAAGAGCCCCTGAACCTAGCATATGCTTGAACTCTTTGAACATCTCTTTTTTTTCTTGATTCATGTATACCTCAGCCGTCTGATACCTAATGACATTAGCTATTAATTTTTAATATAGTATGGCAACAAAATAGCACCAAAGTGTCATCATACCTTGGTGCTATTTTGTTGCCAAGAGGGTTCTACAATAGAGTTGATGCCATGATTAAGCATATAAACGATTCTCGTTATAAAGCCTTGATAGATTGGCTAAAAGCTGCTCGTAAAGAGCAGGGATTAACTGTACGTGATCTTGGTGAATTATTAGGTGAGCCTCACCAGTTTGTGGTAAGAATAGAAACCTGTGAAAGAAAACTAAATGTATTTGAGTACGTACAATATTGCGAAGCTCTAAAACTTGATACTTCTGTTGGGCTAAGCAAATTAAAAGAATTAAGTTTTATTTCTAGAGCTTAATCAAAACCTTAAAGTTACTCCTATTGCCAACTACGAGCATTGACACTATTCTATAAAATTGTTCGAATTAGTCAGCTAGCAACTCTTAGGGCATAGAAAAACAATATGTAAATGTCATTTCTTAGCCAATAGCAGACATTAGCTTTTGAGTTATAAACAATCACTCATAGCCAATTTATGAGATTAACATTATTCAACGAAAAGTTTATTCTAATGTACCTAAACAATTCTCAATGAAAATTGTTTAGGTACAATACTAGACAAAGAGTAACCAGAGCATTTCATTATTGGTTTGATATCGTTGTATTTAGTGGGTTAGACTTTCTGAATTTTTTTGATAAAACCTTGAGGAAAGTTGATTGTTTGAAGTGTTAATTCTTGCTATTGCCTTAAGTATGGATGCCTTTGCTGTGTCGATCGGCTTAGGCTCTAAACAGGCAACTAGTTTAAATAAACTAGCTTTTAAGGCTGCTTTCTACTTTGGCTTTTTTCAAGGAGTAATGCCGCTATTCGGTTATTTTAGTGGCAAAGGGATATCATCATGGGTAAACGATTATGCGCCTTGGATAGCATTTGCTTTGTTGATCTTCATCGGGGGAAAAATGATTTATGAATCATTTGCTGAAGGTATTGAAGAAGACATATCTCAAGTCACTCACCGCGTTTTACTGACTTTAGCTATTGCAACGAGCATTGATGCTATGGCCGCAGGTTATGCAATCACTTTAATGGACGTAAATGTACTAATAGCTTGTTTGACTATCGGTGTGACCACAGCTGCTTTTAGTTGGCTGGGTGTGAAAATAGGTGCTAAAAGCGGAACTTTACTTGAAAGTAAGGCTGAGCTATTAGGTGGCATTGTGCTAATTCTTATTGGTTTTAAAGTGTTGCTGTAATCTTAACGGTTGTAATTTAGCACTAAACATTAAGATTTTAATGATTTATTAGCCAGAGCAGCAATTTTGCCCTTCCTGAATAGGAGGACACTTAACTGTTCCGAACGAACAATAAACACAGCAGTCACCCTTTAAAGGCTTTAACAAAACTTTGCACGATTCACATTCATAATACCACTGACAAGCGTTTGTCGGCATTTCTTCTATTTTACTATGCCCACATTCAGGACATGTAATAGTCGATTTAAGCTCTATATTTTGCATGTTTGTTCCCTTACAGGTTTGACGATATCTAACACAGACATAACGACCATTAAACAAATACCAAAGTAAAAGAGGTATGTGCTCCAATCATATTGCCAAAGAGGATAAAGCGTTAATAGCACTACTACAGACCCTAAAATGCTGAAGACAGCTCTAGTATGGCTTTTATTTTTGTGCCAGTTGTATAAGTTTACCAATAGTGCCAACGATGCAAAAATAGGTAAAAGCGTATTTACAGCTAATCCCTCAAAGTGAGAAAGAAAACCTAACCCCAACGCTGATGCTAATGAACCGAGTGCAGGGAAACACCCTGTACAACTAAGTGCTGCAAGCCAAACCCCGCCTGAGCCAACTTTATCTAAAATTTTATTTATCATTTGAAAGTCTATTGGTTGATATTACCAGCACTTTAAACTCCGTATATAAGTACGGAGTCAATCATTTTAATGAATCAATTATGGGGCAATGTGTTGGATCTTCGTTTTGCATACAGGTATTTGTCATATCCACAATTACTTTCTCTAAACGTTGAAGGTCATTAATTTTGTCTCGAATGATTGCTAACTTTTGTCGGCTTAATAGCTCAACTTGAGCGCAGTTGCTGTCCATAGACATTAGCGATTTTATTTCTCTTAACGTAAAGCCGAGCGCTTTGGCTTTTGTGATAAACCTAAGTTGTCCTGCTATTGTTTCGTCATATTGTCTATAACCAGATATTGGTTTTTCAGGTTGTGTAATCAGCCCTTCTCGTTCATAAAAACGAATGGTTTCTACATTTAAATTTAATGATTGTGCTAATTTGCCAATGGTTTTCATTATTGCCTTTGTGAATACTAATAATCTAAAGTTATATTTAGTTTAACTATCCAATGTTTTAATGATCCCGCAGGCTTCAATTGTATTATCTGACCCACAAGCACTTGCCATCTGTTGTAATTCAGCTTTAAGCGCCCTTAATTCTTTCATGCGTTTATTCACTAGTGCAAGTTGCTGATCAATTAATGCGTTAACGCTAGAGCAGCTTTCTTCGGGGGTATTTTTTAGTTCGATAAGACGTTTAATATCATTGAGTGATATATCTAGGCTGCGACAATGTTTTACGAATTCCAATTGTTTTAGTGCTTTACTATCATACAGCCTGAAATTACCTTCTGAACGGTTTGGATTTAATAGCAATCCTTCTCTTTCATAATATCTAATTGTCTGTATTGAACAGCCTGATTTTTTTGAGAACTCACCTATTTTCATAAAATTCCTTAACGCTATTGACTCTATAGTTACTATAGATTCTATAGTGTTAGTATACAAGTTGAATGGAGAATAAAATGACAAAAAAATATTTAAATAATACGACAATTGTTAATTTTGAACATAAGAATATCCAATCTCTCATTAATCAACGAGGGTGGAAAAACTTGGATAACTTCAACAAAATTGGTGCAGCCTACCAATTCGTTAAAGATGAAATATTATTTGGTTACAATGAGAGTGATGATATTTCAGCAAGCAGTGTTTTATCCGATGGTTACGGACAATGTAATACCAAAGGCAACTTGCTGATGGCATTGTTGCGAGGGTTAGGCATTCAATGTCGTTTTCACGGTTTTACTATTGATCAGCAATTACAAAAAGGTGCTATTCCAACCTATGTGTTTTGGTTAGCGCCTAAATACATCATCCATAGTTGGGTGGAAGTTTATTTCGATGGACGCTGGATAAACTTAGAGGGCTTTATATTGGATGAGCAATACTTAAGCTCACTACAGCAAAAATTTGACCAAGCAAAAGGTGAGTTTTGTGGTTATGGTGTTGCAACAAAGTGCTTATCTTCACCCGGTACGGATTGGCGTGGAGAGGATACCTATATTCAAAAAGAAGGTATTCATGACGACTTTGGGCTTTATGATTCCCCTGATGAGTTTTATCTTGAAAAGGGTACTAATTTGTCGGGAGTAAAACGTTGGATATATCAACGCGTGATACGTCACTTGATTAATATGAATGTATCAAGACTAAGAAATAAAAAAGTACTAGAGGTACAAAATGCACAACCATAGTCACAGTCATCAGCATGGTAAAGGCGATCGTATTGGTTGGGCATTTTTTCTGAATGTGACATTTACTATTATCGAGTTTATTGGTGGATGGCTTACCAACAGTACCGCGATAATGGCAGATGCTGTACATGATTTAGGTGATAGCCTGTCTATCGGCTTTGCATGGATTTTAAGTCGTTTTTCAGATAAAGAAGCATCAGACAAATTCAGCTATGGTTATCGCCGTCTTACACTTTTTGGTGCATTGGTAAATAGTATTGTTTTGATTATTGGTTCTATTTGGGTTTTATTTGAAGCCATTCCAAGGTTGTCCAATCCTGAAATGCCTGTAGTTGAGGGGATGCTGGGACTTGCCATACTCGGTGTTGCCGTGAATGGATATGCAGTTTTCAAATTAAAAGCGGGTGAAACATTAAATGAAAAAGTACTGACATGGCATCTACTTGAAGATGTACTTGGCTGGGTTGCTGTTCTTATTGTTTCTGTCGTACTTCTTTTTGTTGAACTGCCAATTTTAGACCCTTTATTATCAATTGGCTTCACGCTATTTATCTTATTTAACGTTTTTAGAAACTTGAAATCAACGTTGGTGCTTTTTCTTCAAGCGGCACCAGATAGAGAGACCCAAGAACGAATTAAACAATCATTACTGGAATTTCCAGAAGTTAATGGTATCCACCACATGCACTTTTGGTCACTAGATGGTGAAAGTCACGTTTTAACAGCGCATCTTGAGCTTAGAGACAACTTTGAAGTTGAAGACCTAATTAGACTTAAACAAGAAGTTGCAACTAAATTAGCTTCCTATCATTTATCGCATACGACGATAGAGTTTGAGTTTCTAAATGAAAGTTGCCGAGATGATACGAATTAAACTTTAAAAATTAAAATAAAAAGATTAAATATAAAAGCAGCTTAAACATAAATTAAGCTGCTTTATTGTTTTTAAATTTCGTCGGACTGCTGTTTGCTACTCTCAGAGCCATGCGCCCATTGATATAAAATAGGCAATACAAACAAAGTTAAAATTGTAGAAGATACAATACCGCCAATAACAACTGTTGCTAGTGGTCTTTGTACTTCTGCACCAATTCCAGTGTTTAACGCCATTGGAATAAAACCTAAACTAGCAACCAGTGCCGTCATTAAAATAGGTCTTAAACGAATGATGGCACCTTCAATGATTGCTACGTAAAGGTCGCCTTTTTCATGCCAAAGATCTCGAATAAAAGCCAACATAACCAAGCCATTTAATACGGCGACACCTGACAATGCTATGAAGCCGACACCTGCCGAAATTGATAAGGGCATGTCTCTTAAATAAAGTGAAAATACGCCCCCAGTTAATGCTAACGGTACGCCACTGAAAATGATTAATGCATCTTTTAATGAACCAAATGCTATAATCAAAATACCTAAGATAACAACCAATGTTATCGGTACAACTAGGCTTAATCGCTTACTTGCTGACTCTAGTTGTTCAAACGTTCCACCATAATCAAGCCAGTATCCTGCTGGGACTTCTCCTTCCTGATTAATTTTAGCTTTCACTTCTTTTACAAAGCCGCCTAAATCTCTGCCACGAACATTGACGGTAACCACAACTCTTCTTTTTCCGTTCTCACGGCTAATTTGAGCAGGTAAAGACTCTGATTTAAGCTCTGCAACTTCTTCAAGTGGCACATAGTTACCGCCCTCAAGTGGAAGCGGCAGGTGCTTCAAGCCATCGATATCTGTTCTTGTTTGCTCTGGTAGGCGAACAACTAACTCAAATCGTCTGTCACCTTCATAAATGATCCCCGCTGATTCACCGCCAATCGCAGTAGCAACCCAGTCTTGCAATTCGGTAACGTTCAATCCATACCTACCAAGCGCTTCTCGTTTAGGAATTACTGATAAAGATGGAACACCTGTGACCTGTTCCATTCGGGCATCAGCAGCACCGTCCACGGTTTTCACAATATTTAGAATATCTTTTGCGGTAAGTAATAACCGATCCAAATCATCACCAAATACTTTGATACCCACGTCAGCTCTAACACCAGAAATCAATTCGTTGAAACGCATTTGAATAGGCTGAGTGAATTCATAGTTGTTGCCCGGAATGTTTTTCAGTACCTCTTCCATTTCTTCAACTAATTCACTCTTTGGCTTTGAAGGTTCGGCCCAATCTTTACGTGGTTTTAAAATAACAAAGATATCAGCAATACTCGGTGGCATTGGATCAGTTGCTACTTCTGGTGTGCCGATGCGCGAGAATACTTTATCAACTTCAGGAAACGCTTTAATACGTTGCTCAAGTACTTCTTGCATTTCTACTGATTGCTCTAGGCCAGTCGATGGAATTCTTAATGCCTGTAGTGCAATATCACCTTCATTTAATTGTGGAACAAATTCTGTCCCAAGCGTAGTTGCTAACCAAAGGCTATACCCCATTAACAGCGTTGAAAATGAAACAATAATCCAACGAAATTTCATCGCCATTTTTAACAATGGTTCATAAATAGACTTGGTTGAACGAATAACTACACTTTCTTTTTCGCTGATTTTACCTTTCATAAATATCGCAACAGCAGCAGGAACCAGTGTAACTGAAAGGATCATGGCCGATATTAACGCCATAACGACTGTTGCCGCCATAGGGTGGAACATTTTCCCTTCAACACCAGTTAAAGTAAAAATAGGTATGTAAACAACTGTGATAATAGCTACACCAAACAGGCTTGGGCGTATGACTTCTGAAGTGGCTTCAAAAACAGTATTTAGTCGCTCCCTTAAGTCTTGCCTATGGCCGTTGTGTTGCGCCTCTGCTAACCGACGAACAGAGTTTTCAACGATGATGACAGCCCCGTCCACTATCAAACCAAAGTCCAATGCGCCGAGACTCATTAAGTTGGCAGATACTCCCGCTTGTACCATACCTGTGATTGTCATTAACATTGATAGTGGTATTACAGCGGCGGTTATTAATGCAGCGCGTAAATTTCCAAGCAATAAGAAAAGTACAACGATAACTAATAGCGCACCTTCAACGAGGTTTTTGGTAACGGTTGTAATCGCTTTATCTACTAACGTTGTTCTGTCGTAAACAGGCTCTGCGGTAATGCCCTTTGGCAGAGATTTTTGTATTTCGCTGAGCTTCTGTTCCACTGCTAAGGCAACAGTACGAGAATTCTCACCAATCAGCATCATGGTTGTACCAAGCACTGTCTCAATGCCATTACGAGTAGCAGCCCCTGTTCTAAGTTCTTTGCCAATAGCAACATTGGCAACATCACTTATTTTTACAGGAATACCATCGTTCTTTTTGATGATGACATTGAGGATCTCATCTATTGTCGCAAGTTGCCCAATGGAGCGCACTAACACTTGCTGTCCGTTTTGTTCGATATAACCTGCGCCACGGTTGTCATTGTTTTTACGTAATGCATCAGATATTTCTTCAAAGCTTACCTGATGAAAAAGTAATTTTTCAGGTTTCGGTGTTATATGATATTGCTTGTTGTAGCCGCCGATACTGTTGACCTCAATGACGCCTTTAACTTGAGCCAATTGCGGTTTAATGATCCAGTCTTGAATTTCCCTCAGGGCAATAGCGGTGTAAGGCTCTCCATTAGGCATTTTAGCGTCAGGAGAAGCTTGTACGGTATACATAAATATTTCGCCAAGCCCTGTGGAAATAGGACCCATTTCTGGCTCTAAGCCAGAGGGAATAACGCCTTTTATCGCAGCTAATCTTGCATTGATTAAGTTGCGAGCAAAATAAATATCGGTTCCCTCTTCAAAGATAACGGTTACTTGAGATAATCCATATCTTGACAGGGAGCGGGTGTGAGACAGCCTTGGCAATCCAGCTAAGGCGGTTTCTACAGGAAAGGTTACCCTTTGCTCTGCTTCTAAAGGTGAATAACCGGGGGCAGAGGTATTTATTTGTACCTGCACGTTTGTTATATCTGGAACAGCATCAATAGGAAGTTTTTGATAACTCCACATGCCAATGCCGATGATTACCATCAGCAGACTTAGTATTAAATAGCGTCTATTTATTGCTAGACGCAAAATTGATTCAATCATATTGCGTCTCCTAATCGTCGTCTTCTACTTCAGATTTCAAAATATCTGCTTTGATCAGATAACTGTTTTTGCTCACATATTCAGCGCCTTTACTGAGGCCATCAATGACCTCTATATAGTTCTTATCTGAACGCCCTAATACAAGCGGCGCAAATTCGTACTCTTCACCTTCTTTAACAAATACACCTAATTGTCCACCTAGTTCTTGTATAGCAACTTTCTCAACGGCTAAATCCACCTCAAATTGATTTATTTTAACGTTGCCTTTTAATAATTGACCTGACGTTAGGCTTAACTCAGCATTGTTTAAACGTACCCGCGCTAATACATAAGGTTGATCTTTAGCTGGAATAATATTAGTGATAACGGAGTTGAATGCGTGTTCACCATGCTCAATATCAACATGCTGACCGACTTTGATTTGATTATATTGGCTGGTAAACACCTTAAATTCAGCCCACAAGGTGTCAAAATTTACGATTTCAAACAAGCTGGTGTTTTGCGTGATACCGCCAATATTTCCATTTCGCTGTAAAACAGTCCCAGAAACAGGCGATGTTATTTTATAAGTATTTAAGCTCTCATTAGATTCAATAACGGCTAATAGATCGCCTTTTTTTACCTTATCACCAACAGTGGAGTTTATTGTCTTTATAACGCCGTTATATCTAGCGCCAACTTGAAATAATTGTTCAGCGCCTATCGTCGTAGCGCCGTATACAGGGATAGTTTGGTTCAACGTTTTTGAAGCTAAATAGGCTGTTTCAACACCAACCTTTTTTGCCATGTTATTGTCGATTTTGCTTATGCCTTCTTCGCCTTCATGTTCATCTTCACTAGCGAAACCACTTTGAATGGGTGACAAATACCCAATAAAAATCAATAGTGCGAGTAAATAGTTTTTCATTTTGAATTCCTAAACGATTCAGTTAATAACTGAATCAATAAATTGTTATTAAGCTTAAAGTGATGCTTTTTTTAGAGTGACAGCGCTTCGTTTGTTAGTTTTTCTATCTCTGCGCCATAAATTAGGGCAGCAGATGCCGCATCAATGAGGGTTCGCCGAGCATTTAACAGCTCTTGTCTAGCCGATACATAATCAAGATATCCATATCGACCTTTTTGATAGGCGTCTTGAGTATCTTCCAGTGCATCTTCAAGCATTGGGATAACCGACTGCTTTAATGAATTAACTGTTAATATGGCTTGTTTTCTATTGGAGTATGCTCGTAGTAAGTGATTTCTAAACCTCAACTTAGTCGCCTCTTTCTCTATGGCAACTTGGTCACGCTCTGCTAGCGCACTAGCGATTGCACCAGAATTTCGCTTTTCAGCAAACAAAGGTAAGCTAAAGCCAGCGACCAGTGCAGTATCATTGGCTTCTTGAGAACGCCTAACACCAACAGACCATTTTATATTGGCATTGACCTCTGTTTTCGCTAAACGTATTTCAGCCTCTTTTAGTCGCTGTTCGCTTGCATAGATTTGAATTGCTGGATTTTTTTCTAACTTCGCAAAGAGAGTGTTAAAGTCACTATCATTGCCAAACTGAAAAAGATCACCTTGTACTTCAGAGAAAGTTACAGAGTTTTCTCCCCAGAAAGCTGCTAAAGAAAGTTTTAAATATTCCAAACGCTTTCGTTCAGATTGAACGGTTAAATTTGCCTGAGCAATAACTGCTTTTGAACGTTTCACTTCAGCCTCAGGGGTAGCACCTGCGCGGTTACGCTGAGATACAATCTCTAACGTTTCTTGTGCTAACTTCAATGCATTATCTGCCAATATCACTCTTTGTTGGGCAGCAAGTACTTCTACGTACTTCTCAGTGACTTGAGCCATCAAGTTTAGCGCTATTACCTCTTTTTCAGCAGTGAGTAGTGCTCTTGAATTTGAAACAAGCCCAATTCGCGCTGAGCGTTTATCCCCCATTTCAATAACCGAAGATAGAGCGATGGTTAATTCTGCGCTGTCGAATGCAGAGAATTCACCTGAGCCTGCAAAGTTCTCGGCTTCAAGTTCTAGTTCATAAGAGGGATTTAAACTTGCTGTTTGTTCTCGTCCTGTTAATGCGGTTTGTTTGAAATTAAATATTTTGAGTTCAGGGTTGTGTTTAAGCGTCTGCTGAATTGCCTCTTGAAGATTTAACTGCTTTTCAAAGGCATAAACATTAAATGTAAAAAGTGACAAAGCGAGAAACGCGATATATTTAAGCCGAGGTGTTACACACCTCAAAATTACTATCTTGCGATGCGCACAGGTATTAAGTGCCATGTATACTTTCCTATAAATTTATATTGTTATTTAGGCCAATAATGTTGACCTCTTTAAATTTGATATAAAATTAGGCGTGTTTAGGGGGACGAAATGGCACCGACATATAGCCTTTTAGCTCAGGAGAAACTAAGGCGTAGGTGGGAAATTGATCTATTGCTTGTAAAACATTACAAGAAGAATCTGCATTTAAAAATAGGTGACAACAGCAACAAAAATTACAATCATCAATTGAAGTGTAGCTATTATTTACTTCAAATACATTGGAGGTTTCTGAAGCTTTTAATGGGGTAATTGACTCAGTTAGTGATGTGTTAAAAGAACTCTCGTTTAAGTTTATTTCAAGTTCTTCTAGCGAAAAAAATACAGACTGCACCGCGATTAAAATCATTATCACGTATGATATATTTGATTTTATATACGAGGAGTGCACTATTTTCATTTCTCTGCTTAATACTTTAGCTGTAAGATGCGGCGAGCACCGTTTAAAACGACAAGGGCAATTATCAAACCAATCACTAAATCTGGATAACGGCTGCTTGTTACTGTAACTAATAAACCAGCTAAGATTACGCCAACGTTTGCGATAACGTCATTTGCGGAAAAAATCCAGCTCGCTTTCATATGAGCGCCGTCTTCTTTGTTGCCAAATATTAAAAACAGACAAGCAATGTTAGCGATTAGTGCTATTCCACCAAATATCATCATTAAAGATGACATAGGCTCACTACCATAAATAAAGCGTCTTACGACTTCACTCAAAGCACCTAGCGCTAGAATAATTTGAAGTACACCAGATATATGTGCCGCTCTAAGTTTCATGCTGATACTTTTACCTACGGCATAAATAGCTAAACCATACACCGCAGCATCAGCAAACATATCTAATGAGTCGGCAATAAGGCCAGCAGACTGCGCAATAATCCCGGCAATTATCTCTACAAAAAACATGACTCCGTTAATAGCCAACAACCATTTTAGTGTTGATGCTTCTTTCATCTCATTTTTTTGGGCTAGATCTTTTGCTTTTGCAGCTTCTGTGCTGCAACTTTCTTTAGTTGATGCTAACTCTGCACCGAGTTTAAGTTGTTGTAACTTTTTTGTTATTTCATCTAAATTTTCATCATGAAAAACTTTCACTAAGCGATTAGGAATATCAAATTGCAAGCCAACAGAAGGTTCCACACCATCTAGTGCTAACCTGATCAACCTTTCTTCTGAAGGACAGTCCATTTGAGGCACTTTATATGTACTGACAAACCCGCCACTATAGTTATCTAATTGCGCATCAATTTTTACATCTTCATTGGTAGAAGATGATTGACACTGACCACTACATTTTTCTGACATATTTAACATTCCGTAATAATATTAAAATAAGTATAAAATCTATAGTGGCTATAGAGTCAAATATAAAAATTATTTAATGTAAAAGCGTGGAAACTGAATTGAAAAGCTAGTTTAAGAAAATAGTTTCTGCTAGTATTTTAAATACTATATTTAACTGGTGATAACTTTGAACCTTAATGTTGTACTAAAAATGCTCTTAGTCTTTTCGATTGTTTTACAATCGTTAACTGCTGTTGCATCTTCAACATCTGAGAATCACCAAATAGATATAGAGCACCTTCAAACTCAACATGATCATGCAGATGATCGAAATGCCTTAAATGATAATACAGATGATGAACAGCACGATGTAAAGGATTGTCATCACTGTGGTCATTGCAGTGGCAGCCACTTATCTTGGATTTTAGTCAGTAATTCCAATGTCGATGGTAAGCTAAATATTATCAATAAAACGCCTTATCAAATTGATCAAACAAGTACCTTTCTTGAAGCTATACTTCGTCCGCCTATTTCTTAATTAGATTAATTTTTAATGACCTATTTATCCTTTAATAATGGATAAAGGGTTCGTGTTTATTAATTTTAAAATTAAGATTTTTTATGTATATATATTTAAAAAATACAGGTTTAGTCCTGTCTTTATGCATGGTTGTGAGTTTTTCAGCTGCCAGTTATGGCAAAGAGAAAAATATTTCATGGCTTGATAGTCAAATAAATAAAGATCCCGAAGTTATAGCAGCGAAAGAGTTACTCAATGCAAGTAGTCATAGAGCCAATGGTTTAACTCAAGCCGTTTATAACCCAGAGCTAGAAGCTAGTTATGAAAAAGAAGGTGATTTTGATAATTACTCCATTGGTATCAGCCAAACAATTGATTTCTGGGATAAGCAATCAGCAAATAAAAGCATTGGTGAAATTGATGTCTATGTAAACCAGCAACAATTGTTATCTTTACTCGATTCTAAAAAGGCTAACGCTTTAACTGCATTAGTTAATTGGCAAGCAGCAAAAGAAGCTGCTCAGTTACTTTCAGAAAGAGAAGAGCAATTGCAAACGCTCGTTGGCATTGTTGAAGATAAGCGAAAAGCCGGACTTTTAGAGCCACTTGACGCTGAATTGGTCTATTTAAACTTGTCCCAAATTTTCAGTGAAATATCTGAGTCGCAAATAGCATTGAAAAATGCAGAGGTAAAGGTTCAGGAGTTATTGCCTGATTGGACGCCTAATACTACAAATTTGTTTTCATTTACTTTTGGGGCAACAAGCTATTCATTTAACTCCCAGTGGGTTGAGGATCATCCAAAAGTTAAACTCGCTAGAGCGCAATGGAAGGGACAACAATCTAAGGCTCAGCTAACCACTATGGAATCTAAAGCTAATCCAACCATTGGCGTTAGCGCAGGGAAAAGTGGAGATGAAGACTTGGTTGGTGTGACTTTATCAATTCCTTTAAACATCAGAAATAACTATTCAGATACGGTTAAAGCCGCTTATTCAGAAGCCATTGCAGCAGAAGCTAACTTTCGATCGGTATATCGAAAGCAGTCTTTTGAAGCAAAAGCTAAATATGAATCGCTTAATATCAGTAAAAAATACTATGAGCAATGGCGAAAACTCACACAAGGCAGATTAGATAGCAGTGCAAATTTATTAAATAAGCGCTGGGAAGCTGGTGACATTAATACGTCTGACTACCTACTTGCATTAAATCAACGCGCGGAAGGGCTTCATGCAGGAATACGTTTGGAAAATCAATTCAAGCTTGCAGAAATATCCTTCGTTTTAAGTATGGGTCAGTTATCAAAATTTGAGATTTGAACGCTTTATTTTTTCAGTAGCGAAAAACGAAATCTTAAATTTATCAAAATATAGGTTAAAAAAATGAATACAATATTTAGTAAAAAATTATTAGCCGTAGTAATTAGCAGCCTGTTAGTTGGGTTTACTACAAATCATGACGCTTTTGCACAGTCGTCAGATGGTACTGGCTCTGTCACAAAAGTTTCGAAGCAAGATGTAAAAGAACATAAAGATGATCATGGCGAACATGGTCACGATAAAGGACATAAAGAAGAAAAAGATGACCATGACGAGCATGATCACGAAAAGGAAAATAGGGAAGAAAAAGATGACCATGACGAACATGATCACGAAAAAGTAAATAAGGAAGGAAAAGATGAAGAGCATGAAGAAGGTATCACTATTGATCCAAAGAAGATGTCGCTTGCTAACATTAAAGTGGAAAGTGTTAAGCCTGAATATCAATTTAGCACCGTATATGCACCAGGCGAAATAAAAGCTAATGGCTATAAAAGTTATGTGGTATCGCCACGTACAGAGTCAGTCATTATTAGTCGCCATGCAGCGCTTGGAGAGCATGTAGAAATAGGTCAGAAGTTAGTTACATTATTTAGTGAAGCAATGGCACAAGCACAGGCTGACTATTTAATCGCTTCAACCGAATGGCAACGTGTGAAAAAGCTGGGTAACAAGACGGTGAGTGAAAGTAGATTATTACAAGCAGAGACTACATACAATGCGAGTTACGGGAAGCTTATTGCTTTAGGGTTAACTGAAAAAGCAATAGATGGCATTTCTAACAAAGACATAAAAGCGTTTGGGCAATATACATTAATTGCTCAGCGTGAAGGGGTTGTACTTCAAGACGATTTTATCCAAGGGCAACGTGTTGATGCTGGTGATTCAGTAATGTTGTTAGCAGATGAAAAACAACTATGGGTTGAAGCAAAAGTTTCTCCAAATAAAAAGCTGAATTTATCAATTGATTCTCCTGCGGTACTTAAATTAGAAGGCCAGAGTTACAATGCCAAAGTTATCCAAGAAGCCCATACAATTGACCCTATTACTCGTACTCGAATTATTAGGTTAGGAGTAGATAATTCGGATGATAATCTTCATTCAGGCATGTTTGTAAAAGTTTACTTTCAGTTTGCCACAAAGCAGAAAGTGATGGCTGTGCCAGAAGAAGCATTGATCCGCAGCGCAGATGGTGATTGGACAGTATTTGTCGAAGACCACCCTGGAGAATTTAAAGCTGTAGAAATAGAACTAGGCCGAGCCTTAGGTGGTTTTAGAGAAATCATTGGCCTTGATAGTGGAACGCGAATTGTAACTAAAGGCGCATTTTTTGTTGCGTCTGAAATCGCTAAAGGCGGATTTGATCCGCACAACCACTAGGGAGCAAGACTATGTTTAATAAAATAATAGATTGGTCTGTTAATAATAGACTCCTGATTTTGATTGCGCTGTTTGCCACTATGGTTGGTGCAGTTATGGTGATTCCAAAATTAAATTTGGATGCCTTTCCTGATGTTACTAATGTTCAAGTTGCTGTAAATACTGAAGCGCCAGGACTGGCTGCTGAAGAAGTTGAACAACTCATTACGTACCCCATTGAAGCGGTAATGTATGCCCTACCTGATGTAGAACAAGTGCGCTCAATTTCTAAAACAGGCTTGTCTGGCGTTACGGTTGTTTTCAAAGAAGGCACCGACATTTACTTTGCAAGACAACTCGTATTTGAGCGTCTTCAAGCCGCAAAAGAACTGATACCAGAAGGTGTTGGGACACCCGAAATGGGACCAAACACCTCTGGGCTGGGCCAAGTATTTCAGTATCTTCTTATTTCAGATAAAGGTGCAGGTTATGATGCTATGGCGCTTCGAAGCCTTAACGATTGGATTGTTAAGTTACTCGTTATGCCTGTCGATGGAGTCACTGATGTATTATCTTTTGGTGGTAATGTTAGGCAATACCAAGTCAATGTCGATCCATCTAAGCTCTTAGCATATGAACTAACGCAAGAAGACGTTGTTGGTGCCCTAGATAACAACAATGCGAATGTTGGCGGATGGTACATGAACCGTGGGCAAGAGCAGCTTGTGATTAGAGGCACAGGCTGGTTTGAGAGTGGTGAGGCTGGCATCAGTAATATCAAACAAGTTCCCGTTAAAACAGTCGATGGTACGGTTGTTACGGTTTCAGATATTGCTAAAGTTGAAATGGGCAGTGAAATTCGTCAAGGTGCTGTCACCATGACGCGCAAAACCGAAGACGGTAAAGTCGAAAATTTAGGCGAAGTTGTCTCTGGCATTGTCTTAAAACGCATGGGTTCAAATACTAAAGCCACCATTGATGGTATCAATGCAAGAATTCCATTAATTAGTCAAGCATTGCCAAAAGGTGTTCGCTTTGAGCCTTTTTATGATCAGGCTGATTTGATTGAAAAAGCGGTAAATACAGTGGTTGATGCACTATTACTAGCATTTATTTTCATCTGTATTGTATTGGCTCTATTTTTAATGAATTTACGTGCAACCTTCTTGGTATTAATATCTATTCCAATTTCTATTGGTATCGCGTTAATGATCATGGCTTGGTGGGGCATTTCTGCAAACCTTATGTCACTGGGTGGCATAGCGGTCGCTATTGGTATGCTTGTAGATGGCTCAGTGGTTATGGTTGAAAATATGTTTAAACATTTAAATAGACCTGACGCGACACATTCGAAATCGGTAAAGGAACGTGTTCCAACTTCTGACGCAGATCCGCACGATGTAGAACACGATGAGCACGGCATTAAATTACGTCTGCAAAATGCAGGTAAAGAAGTGGCTCGTCCCGTCTTTTTTGCTGCCTCGATTATTTTAGTCGTATTTGCGCCATTGTTCAGCTTTGAAGGGGTTGAAGCAAAGTTATTCCAACCTATGGCAATAAGCATCATCTTAGCCGTTGTATCTGCGATTGTGGTTGCGTTGTTTATCGTACCTGCACTGGCAACTTATTTATTTAAGTCAGGTGTAAAAGAGAGGGAAAGCTTTGTTCTTAGGCCATTAGACAAACTCTACAGAAAAGGGCTTACATTCGCACTAAAACGCACCAAGTTAGTCATTTCAGCCGCACTTATATTAGTTTTCTCTGCCTTTGCATTAGTTCCATTAATTGGTACTGAATTTGTACCTGAGTTAGAAGAAGGGACGATAAACTTAAGAGCAACGCTGGCACCTTCTTCCAGTTTAGATACCGCGCTCACTGTGGCACCAATTCTAGAAGAAAAACTAATGGCTTTTCCTGAAGTAACCTATGCATTAAGCCGAATTGGTCGAGCCGAAATAGGTGGAGATCCAGAGCCTGTGAATAACATAGAAATTTACATAGGGTTGAAGCCTGTTTCTGAGTGGACCAGTGCATCTAATCGATATGAACTTCAAGGGAAAATGGAGAGATCTTTAGAGGAGTTTCCTGGCTTACTACTAAACTTTTCTCAACCTATTGCGACTCGTGTTGATGAGTTACTATCTGGCGTAAAAGCTCAGTTGGCGATAAAGTTATTTGGCCCTGAGTTAGACGTTTTAGCAGCTAAAGGACAAGAGATCGAAGCGGCTATAAAGAGTGTTGATGGTGCAAGAGATGTTGCTCTTGAGCAAATTGCAGGTGAAGCGCAACTTGTCGTAAAACCTAATAGGCAAGAGCTATCGCGCTTTGGACTTTCAGTTGTTGATATAATGGAAGTTGTGCGAGATGGTATTGGAGGGGTTGAAGCTGGACAAATCATCAAAGGCAATGAACGTTATGATATTTACGTGCGTATTGAAGAAGAGTACCGACAAAATAAGGAAGCTATTTCAGATATTCGAATTCAGTCACCAACAGGCGCCTGGGTACGCTTAGGTGATGTTGCAACTGTTTCATTTGAATCAGGTCCTCCTCAAGTAAGGCGCGATGATGTTCAAAGGCGTGTCGTTATTCAAGCAAACGTTCAGAATAGAGATATGGGTAGTGTAGTAGCCGACATCAGAAAAGTTATTGCTGAGAAAGTTGACCTACCTTCAGGCTACTCGGTAGCAATAGGTGGACAATTCGAAAGCCAACAGCGTGCTCAAAAAAGACTAGCTATCGTTGTACCTTTATCTTTAGCGCTAATTGCATTGTTACTTTACTTTGCTTTTAGCTCTGTTGGTCAAGCTATGCTGATTTTAGTTAATGTGCCACTTGCCGTTATTGGTGGCGTATTTTCTTTGTACATATCAGGACAATATCTATCCGTACCAAGCTCCGTTGGCTTTATTACCTTATTTGGTGTAGCGGTATTGAATGGGGTCGTTATGGTAGAAAGTATCAACCAACGTATTAAAGACGGACTTGACGCATCTAAAGCCGTTTTTGAAGGTGCTACTTCAAGATTAAGACCTGTACTAATGACTGCTATAACATCTGCATTAGGCTTAATCCCAATGCTAATGTCGAATGGTGTAGGTGCAGAAATACAACGTCCACTTGCCAGTGTTATTGTAGGTGGCTTGGTAACGGCCACGCTGTTAACACTGTTCGTATTACCTGTTTTATATGGCTGGTTTTCAAGGAAAAAAATAGAAGAGCTATCCAGATAAAATAACTGAGACCTCTAACCCCACGCTAAAGTCACGTTTAGCGTGGGATTAGTCGTGTGCATATGCGCTAGAACAAAGATTATATTTAACAATATAACTAATAGTCATGACTGCTTTGTCGCAACATTTGTCCTTAGACAGGCCAAAGCTAACTTCCGCTTTCGTATCTAAGCAGCCCAATCTGAGGTTTTTTATTTCACTAAAAAATGATTGGTTTGGTGTATAAGTGATCATATGAGGGATTTATTTCAAAGATTAAGGACGATCTTAAAACGTAACTAATTAAGATAAATTTTCTTATCTGGTGTCGTATGTATCATTCTTTGTGGCGATCCACATGTTGTAAGCACAATACCTTTGTTCTGAGCTTGTTTTTTAACAAAATAGAGCCTTTAAGAGCGTCCCCCCATAATTTATCGAAACCCTCCAAAGGGTTATTGCTGTTACTTAAACTTGCTCGTTTAATCATTTTATATTCACTAATTATGTATGTTACTTAATACCAACATAGTATTAATTTACTGCTTTTGACTATAATAAATACTACAAACAATAAATTTATCCATATAAAAAATTTAAAAGAAGAGCCATGATTGATTTAAAGGAAAATGAAATTGAAATAATGATTTGCCCGGCCAATGAATCAAAAACTGGAAGTGCTGAAGTGGGTTTAAAAATCAAACACATACCAACGAATATCAGAGTCGAGTCATTAACTGAAAAAACACAACATAGAAACAAAATCATTACTATTGATAAACTAGAAAGAGAAATATGCAAACAAGTAAATAATACATTAGAAAAAAATCAAAATTTGCATGATGAGCTTCTTAATGTATTTAAAATAGAGGCAAAGGCTATCAGCTGGTTAACTAACCCAAAAAACCTTTGGAAAGTTCAACCCCTTTATCTTTAATCGCTAAAGTCGATGGTAAAAAGAAAGTTCTAGATATACTTTATATATTTAAAACTGGGGATTTTAATAAGCGGGTTCATAATGATTAAAATTAAAGTAAACACAACAAACACACCTCACTATATTTTAAGCTCAGATATTAAATCAGCAATAGATAATGAATTTTCTGCTGAAAATGCAATAAAAATTGGCAAGAAATATTCTAACCTTATTTATGGTTCATCTGCCCATGTGATTAGTCAAAATCCAAAGAAAATCGGGCTATATCCACACGACATTGCGGCAATATTTAAAGCCATCAATATAGATGTTGAATTTTCTAATGAAAAGGGTTCAATTTTAAGTATCGACCACACCATATCAGGAATTTTTCAAAGAAATATAGGCAATTAAATCGTATTGATATTTAGGTGTGACATGGTCACATCAACAACACACAAAAAGCTGTATGCCGTTAATATTAACAATCAATCGCTACGAACTATTTAAAGGTGAAATTGTTTAAAATGTGTATTCTTGAGGGGTTAAGCTAATTAGTGAGGTCAGCTATCATATCAGAGCAGACGTTTTATAAGTTAATTACCAATACTAGGCCGACTATAAACTAAACTGAAAAAATAGTAAGTTCAAGTATGGGTTAGACAGCAAATAGATTTTATGCTTTAGTGTTGATTAAGGTCATCATTACTTAAATCTCAAATTTATGCCTAATCAAAACTCCAAATTTTCTGTAGAAAAACTTACTTATTCACCTGAGCTAGAATTTTTAAAAACTGAGCATTTTGGAATTTATCAGGAATTGATGAAACAATTTAAATTTGATGATCGGATATGCCAGGAATGGCTGACTAAACCTAAACCTTTTTTACAAGGAAAGTCACCGTTTGAGATGCTAACTATTGATGTTGATGCAGTGAAGGCCATGCTGGTTCGCATGAGGACAGGGGATTTTTCATAAAAGGTAAATGCAAATGAATATCCTCTTTCTATGTACTGCTAATATACAACGCAGCAAAACAGCCGAAGTGTTGTTTCATGCTGCAAATAATAACTATCAGTACTTCCAGCGAGAGCTTGCTTAATCATTTGGCTTTAAGGCTGTCCAAAAAATAAAGTCTATTTCGAACCGCTGTCGCTCTGCAAACATTGCGGTAAACAAAACTGTTTACTCTATATGAATGGTTTAAAACTCTATATTCGAGGCATACCTGATTACTATTAATATTTGACTCTCGAAAAAACCAAACAAGATCAAAGTATCACTATTAATTCATTGAATATGTTTTTGTCGGCTGATAACTTACTAAAATAATTAAATAAAGTTAGCGATGAAACCGAAGTTAATTATGGGTCATTTGGTTAAGCGTGAACTACCTATAAAAACTATTATTACGCGTTATTTGCCATCTTTCTTACAGCTCTATTAAAGGAAAAAAGAAATGGATGATTTGATTGATAATGAGTTGTTCCTGCAAATTGAGGAGCACCTAAAGTGTAGTGAACAAAGCTGGCTTCTAGGTGCAGGGATTAGCTTCGATGCTAAATTACCTTTAATGTACCCTTTGACCAATAAGGTTAAAAAAGATGTCGAAAGTAGTCACAAGAAATTATTTGACGAAGTAATCACTCCGCTCTTTCAAGAGTTGCCTAACAACTGCCATATAGAACACGTCCTTAGCCACCTTGGTGACTATGCTGCACTAGCTGAAAGAAACAAAGATAATAAAACGGTAATTAATGGCAGCGAAGTTGAGTTATTAACCCTAGAAGAAGCACATAATACAATTCTTGAATCTATCTCAAATGTGATCCGGTGTGGGTATGTTGAGGACAAGGATGGAAATACAGTTGAAGAAGGTTCTTTATCTAAGCCAATCGTTGACATCAATGCACATATAGAATTTATTGATACTCTATTTAACCACGCCTCCGCTGGTGTTTTTGAACGAAGAAAAGCAGTAAACATATTCACAACTAACTACGACACTCTTTTGGAAGATTCACTAGCACTTAATAGGGTTCCATATTGGGATGGTTTTGCAGGAGGAGCTGTAGCGCATCGTATACAAAAATATGGAGAACCCACACCAGCAAATGGACAGCGTGCGAACTTAATTAAAATGCATGGTTCGATAGATTGGTTTCTTTGTGACAAAGGGTATGTATGGCGAGTGAGAGATAACGACCTCTATCCAAAGGCAGAACGGCGAGTTTTAATTTACCCACAAGCTACAAAATATATTGCGACTCAACAAGATCCCTTTTCTACGCAATTTGATTTATTCAGAAAATCGCTAAATTCCTCCAATAGTAATATTTTAGCTGTGTGCGGCTATAGTTTTGGCGATGATCACATCAACAACGAAATAGAGTTTGCTTTATCAAAAGAAGAGAATAAAACTGTATTGCTTGCTTTCTTGGAGTGTAAGGATGCAATTCCTCCATGTCTAGAAAAGTGGCGTAATGGTAGTTTTGGCTCAAGCGTAATTATTGCCTCCATACATGGCCTGTATATTGGAAAAGAAGGCCCATTTAAAAGGAAAGGCGAAGATGATTATTGGTGGACATTCAACGGTGTAACATCAGTATTAAAGAATGGATGCGAGGTTTAATTATGTTTACACCATCTGAAGAACTAAAAATAGGTCAAGTTGTCGAGGTATCTGGAACCAACATAAAAGTTGAGATTTCCGATAAAATATCAGAATTAACAAGAACTTTTAATGGCCGTGTTTACCCGATTGGTCAAATAGGTAGCATGGTTAAAATTCACTATGGTCGTAAAATAATTTTTGGCTTGGTGACAATGCTAAGAATGCGTTCAGAAGAGTTAATTGAAGCTGGAATGCCTGTAACTCCTGATTCTGATCAACGTGTAATGGAAGTCCAACTGCTGGCTGAAGGAAGCTGGAATAATACAAAATCAACTTTGGCTTTTAAACGCGGAATTAAAACTTACCCTTTACCTCAACAAGGCGTATTCCTTCTAACCAACGAAGAAATTTCTTTTGTCTATCGCTCAGCTGAAGGTACAAGAAATGATGAAGTAGATCCATTAGTTCCTTTTGCTGTTTATAGTGCTTCTGAATCTACAGCCTGTCGAACTAACATTAATAAAATGTTTGGTATGCACTGTGCTGTTCTTGGTTCAACTGGATCAGGTAAATCTGGTACAGTTGCTGCAATTATTCATAGTGTACTTTCCCATAAAAATAACGATAAAGAGTTGTCACCTCAGATAGTGGTCATTGATCCTCACGGAGAGTACGGCTCAGCCTTTAAGACTAGAGCGGTCCAATATCGTGCATATGACATAGCAACAGGTGATGATGGACAAGATGAAATCAAGCTTCCATATTGGTTAATGTCTAGCGATGAGTTTACTAATCTGATTATCGGTAAGACAGAAAGAAGTGCTACTAGCCAGAATAACGCAGTCCAGAAAGCACTTGCACATGCAAGAATGGTTGCAGCTAATATTGTAAAGCCTTGTCCAAGAGAGTTTGGGACAAATGAATTAGATCATTTAGAAAGTTTTGATGAACCAAACCTTTGTGATGGCAAAGATACGTCAGATATTCTGGAATTCGACCGTGATAAACCTAGACCATTCTGTTTGGAAGAATTTGAAAGTCATATTAAATATATACAGGGTGGGAGAAAAACTAATGCTGGTCATGTGAGCTTGTCAAATACTGATCTAGCAAAATCTCCCGTACCATCCATACTCGATAAGCTCAAGGTTCTTCGAAGAGATACTCGGCTTTCATTTATGATGAAGTGTTGGCTCGATAATGAAGATGAAATCAAGCTACATCAAGTCCTGAATCAATTTATAGGGGCTCCTAGTCAGGAAGGTAAAGATATCAGAATTATTGATATTTCAGGCCTGCCAAACGAAGTCGCAGGTCCACTGACAGCTCTAATCGCCAGACTGCTCTTTCAGTATAAAATATTCCAGACTCAAGAAGAAAAAGAAAAAGATCCAATTCTCTTAGTTTGTGAAGAAGCCCATAGATATGTTCCAGATCATGGAGAAGCTCAATACGCTGCTGCACAGGGCGCAATTAGACGCATTGCAAGGGAAGGTCGTAAATACGGAATAGGCCTGATGCTTGTTAGTCAACGACCAGCAGATGTAGATAGTACGGTCATATCTCAATGTGGTACATGGGTTGTATTAAGACTTACAAACTCAGCTGATCAACAACATGTCGCTCGCTTTTTGCCTGATGGTCTATCTGGCATGGTTGGGGCCTTACCTATTTTATCTCAACAAGAAGCTATTTTTGTCGGTGAAGGAGCTGCATTACCTTCTCGAATTAGAATAAGAGACTTGAAAAGTGATCAATTGCCTAAATCTAATACAATCCCATTTGCTCAAGGTTGGGCGAGTGAACGTTTAAACTTGGAAAAACTCGAAACTATATCTCAGCGAATGTGTGTCGACTAACTCTAGCTAATTCACAAGGCTTTAAAAATTGCTGACCTAATCAACTGTATGCTTAGGTCACAACCTAGATAAAAGATATGACCTACTAAAATTTAACCTATTTATTATGAGATAACTCAATAATGTTATTAGAGCGCAATTTTTCTTGAAGTTCATAAACCCTAAACATTAAAGTACTATTGAGCATTTCCAATTCTTTTTGGATCATCACTGCTTCATCTTTTTCCTTTCTATACTTTTTTTTAAGCGCAATTTCTTTCTTTAATTTTTTTTTGAGTTTTTCAACATCATTTGACGGATCATCATTTTCACTTGTGTTAGGATCATACTCCTTATTGAATTTTTCAATCGCAGGGATCGCTATATCATCCACAAAATCTTTAAATTTATGAATATAACTATGTCCTAATCCTGCTTCATTATTAATCCTATTTAATGATAGTTTTCCATGCTTTTTAACACGCTCAGGCTCTCCTTTTAACAATCGAACAAGCGCATTATTTAACCTAGCTTCAGTTATATCTTTTGTTCCCACTTAAACCTCCGATGTGGCTATGACGCCCTTTATCGCATCATTAAATTCTTCAAAATTTAAATCATGCTTTTTAATTGTTATTTCATTACGTTTTATCTTATGTTTCATACCAATTAAAATGCTGTTCATCATTGTGTCACCTGTATTAAGTTCTCTAAAGCTTGATATTAAACGTTTATTCTGACGTAAAACTTTCTTAGCCTCTTTATCTGTAACTAGTTGATGGTCACAAGGCTTTATCTCGCCAGGAAATTCACCTATACCGCATACTCTGCTGCAAGATGCATTCAGGCAGTAACCTCCTGTAGGGAGCTTAACAACCGATAGAGTACCATTTCGAACTAAACGTTCTATTTCATCTCGATTCATATATACAAGATGACCATTTTCAAGCTTTTCAAATTTATCTTGTGCAATACGCTCACCACCTGCGCCACTTAAATTTTCAGATTCATTATAAATTTCATCAAAAATATCCACCCCCATACGGATACCTTCTTCTTCCATCAATTCTAATAACTCGGTATCCATTAAAATGTCTTCCATGGCTTGTAATTGAGCATTATTGGCGTAGTAGTTAGACATATTTATATTCTGATGCTTATATTGAAACTTAATGGTTGCAGAAGAACCAAAACCATAGCGTTTGAAGAAAACAGCAAAAGTACGACGAAGATCATGAGGTGTGAGTTTAGGTAATTTCCCACCAACTTTCAGTTCACCTTCGCGGGTAGGGTTCAATCGATTAAATTCCTCAACGTCATTTTGAGAGGCGACAATTCCTGATTCAGCAAACGAGTCGTTAAAACGCCTTTCCATACCAGAGATAATAAAGCGAGTGTCGATCTTATCAGGCAAAGTACTAATAAATGCGCTATTAATCTCCCTAAGTGCATGTTGATAGTCATCATTCGATAATTCTCCAGCAATCACCATTTGTTCAACTTTACTAACGTACTCATTTCTTAAATGCTCAGTTATGCCATAAGCTAACTCTAAAGCGTCTTTTACAACAGGATGAGTTTGCCAAGTAGCAACCCTTGGAACCCCGTCATTCCCTTTAGAAGTTTCTCCTTTAATAACTGATATATCATTATCTTTACCTGATATTACTGTTTTATAGCTATTAATTGACATGCTCAGCATCTCACCAAGCCTCATACCAGAGAATGCTATAGCCACAATGCTACAATTGGTCAGTATTCTATTTAATACAGTACCATCCAAGAGGATTTTAAAGTCAGGAATATCATGAAGAATTTGTTTTGTTTTAATTAATGTTCTTTGTGATATTGAACCAGGTTTTTGACTTAATTCTTTTCTATTTTTTTCACCTTCCCTTATTAATCTAGCTTCCTTCATAACTCGATCAATTTCATGAATGAAAGGTTGATATAATTCAACAAGTTGAATTGCGCTAGCTAGAATAGGTTGATACATACCTATAGGAATTGCAATATGCTGCTTAGTTGGCCTTAACTCAACAAACTTTCTTAGGCTATTTCGATTTATTAATCTCATACATAGCCCGTACTCGTGAAGTTTTTTAATTGCAGTAACGACTTCATCAATGGTAGTTTCTGACTTTTTATTAAGACCTTTAACCACTTGTTTTGTAAATGAAGAGAATACATTATCATCTGACAAAGATGCCCAATTACAGCTATTTAATGCTGTTGCAATTTTAATAAGGCCATTCTTCCAGCGCTGTATTTGACTGCATGTGGTTTTTTGGTGGTGTTTTACTTCATACCTATCAGAAATAACCCCTAAAGCTCTTTGTATTCCTTCTCGATATGCTAAATCAATATTTTTAAAAGAAACTTTAAAAGGTTGCCCCACTGCACGTGCTTCTTGCCCCGAGTAAATCCATGTTTCATCATAAATTCGACTACGAGGCAAACCATCAGAACGAGTTGTTATTATAGTATCTGCACTAAATTCAGGTATATCTCTGAGTTTAACTTTTGCGTTTATTTTCATGAGAAGACCTCAAATAAGTCATTTAAACTGTAAACATTATTATAAAGCGGGTGTGCAGCTTCTTTTATCTTCTCTTCTGCTAACAAGAAGTTACTGCTGGATTTTTCCTTAAAGCGCTTGAGAATACTCTCAATAATATTGAAGAGCCATGTATATCGCTTTTCAGGCATAGAGTTAACAGCTGGTAACTGTTGAAGCTGCTGTAAAGTTTCTTTAAATGAAAGCATTAACCAAATATCCATAACATCAGCAACTAGAGCATGATGTTCACATTCAAAACATGATAGAAAATCTGTACAGAAACTTTCTTCTACGGTTGTATCAACTCCTTCTTTTTTAAGTAATTTTCTTATTATACTTGCAGAACCTTTTTTATTATCGTTACAACGAACACCAAGTGGTGTTCGTGATTCGTTATTTCTATCTTTTCCTGCTCTAAGATGCTCATACTCATAGTTATCAAGGATATCGGCAAATTTATATTTCGCAGCTTCCGTTGCTGCTTTTATTTCTTTTCCATTAGCGATGGCATATTTAGCATCCATCGCAGCCCCTAGATTATTCTGATGCTCTGTTTTCGTTCCATGAACATAGTTTCTCGCCACGACATTTATACTGTTATTTCCAGACATTGCGACTAAATAGACACTCTGTGTAACACGAAATAATGTATCCAACTTGGACTTTCTAAATCGTGACGGATTTATTGTAGGAAGCCCTAGTTTTTCAAGCAATTTGTTGATAGAAGTTTGCGGGGAATTGATCACTGCATCGTATGTAGTTACGCTTCCGTCTTGTTTGAAGTAGGGAAATACTGGAGCTGAAATGTCTCCTTCTGCCATAGTTTTAGCAACAGAAAGCCAGCTTTCTATAAACTCCTTAGCATGTTTATTAAAGCCGAGAGAATTATCTTGCTCTTGATTTCTAGCCCTACCTTTTGATGAATCAAAAATATACTTGCCACCTTGCACCTCTTTAAAATATATATCAGATATTTTAAGCTTTGCTAATGGATTAGTATTTATTCCTGTAAACATGTAAGTAATCATCATTGCGATTCTTACAATATGATTCCGTGCATCTGATTTTTGAAGTGCTTTTTTAAACGCTGCTTTTTGTCCTACAAGTTTGTTTCCTTTTAGACCTCTCTCAATGGCAACCTTATTTAATAACTCTTCATCGTATAAAGGATGTCGCTCCGGTAATGTACTTTCTTTAAAATGCTTTAATAGAGACTTATATGCCTTAAACAACGATTTAGCTAAAGGTTTTAGCTCAGTTTCAAGATCATGAGCCTGATAAGAATTATTGCCTACTGTAGCGCCTTTAACTGATGGAAGGCTTTTAGCGTCTAAACTTCTATTTAACTGTTTAAGTACCCACGAGAGTGCTTTTTTATCTGCTGACCAACTAGTTTTTTGTTTCCGATTTAACGCACATTCTTCGCTAAACCATTTCATATATTCATTTATTAAATCCATATGAAACCAGTCACCTTTGATAGCCTTAAGTCCAAAACCATCTAACCAGCGTATATAATTTATAACACCACAAAAATGAGAGTAAGTTGTTTGATTAGTATCTTTACTCATTAATTGATAAAGGTTACGAATTAAATCATTGCGCTTCATATCAACAAGTAAAGCACCTTTTTTAAAGTCAGCAGTTTGATTGTCTAAAACTGGACAGCCTTTATACTTAAATCGCTTAAAGTACATCTTTCCCCGTCCAGGTACAGCGATATTCATGTCTATTATATGAATTGGGTTAACTGTAGCTCTTGGTGCAACATTATCACGAATTGGGGCTAATTCTTTGCGTTTACCTTTCAATACTTTAAACCTCACTTGAGATATCATGAGTTAAGGCATCATCGATATCGCCTAGACCATCAAATATACCCAGGTAGTCTAAAACATCTTCATAGATCTCATCACCTGCCGGCTCATCTTGTGCAATTTTAAGGTACAATAATGTGGTTGCCGCATCTTCATGACCTAGGCATTCAGATACTAGTGCAAGAGCTGTATCAGGATCAGTTTTACGCAATAAAACTCTGAATAATGAGACTGCAAATGTTGGCCGTAGATTATGTATAACCCCATTTATATTAATGCCATTATCATTTTCAACTGTGGCTCTAATTTCATTCCAACGAGTATTAGCTTCTGTCAATTTAGTGAAAAAAGGTATACCTGTTTGACTGATAAAAATGTAGTCTTTTTCTTCATCAATACCGTCTTCAACTTCAAAGAGTGCATTATCACCCAAAGCTCTTCTTTCTCTACAAAAGGCTTTAAACTTAGCAAGTCTCGCTTGATACCTATCACTACGAGTATACTCATAGAGCATTTGCATCGTACTTGTTGGAATGATTGTGCGTCTGGGTTTATTATCATGACCATTTGACTTGGTGAGTGAGCCGTAAGTACTACCGACACCAAAGCGCATCATTTTCTTTTCAAGATTTGGTTTTACTACTTGCCCTTTATGTAAACTTGCAACTTCTTCTTTTCTTAGCCCTGTGAACCTACCCACAAGGAAAAATAAACAATACTCAATTGGAAATGAAGCCCTCTTTAGTTCCCCTCCAACATTTTTTATAACCTTTCTTGAGCCTAGTAGTATCTTCTCTACTGATGTCCACTCAACATTTGCTAATGGCTTTAGATCGCGTCTTGACGAGGGGAGCCCACCTCCTTCGTTTTTCTTCGATTTTCCAAAGTTTAAACGTAAGTCAGTTGTATGAACTTGCTTAGACATATAAGCCTTCATGCTAGTACCACTTGCTTGAAAACTTATCGTAACAACTTCATACTTAAAGGGCGGATTATTAAATTGGTAACCATTTCTAAGATAATAGGAGTAAAATTTAACGACACCATTCATATACGCTGACGCTGTTGTTCTAGCAATTTTCAATTGAGGGTTTTGTTCTTCAAGAACAGCATGCTTTAACGCAGCTCGATATTGATAAGTAATTCGTTGATTTTTACGTAAGGGAAAGGTATTCCAGGTAGGTCGAGGTAAATCAATTAATTCATCAAATAAATCTTCATCATACTCTGCATCCCATAGGCTTTGTGATTTAAGCAGAAATGAAAAGAAGTGTACTAAAGCTTTGCTATATTGATCAGATTCTTGTTTTGATTCATCGACATGATGAGCTAACAAGAACCGGTTCACCTGCTCTAATGGTTCATAAGAGACTATAGTTCCAGACTCATCTCTACCTACTAAATTCAATAAAGTAAGCTTTTTAATATGAACAGGATCTTGTTTGGAGTATTTAACTGAGAGTTCACCATTGTCATCTACAATCACTAAAGGGGTGCGATATGTATATGGTTTAATTTCAGTTGTTTTTATTTCGTAAAAGATTTCTATGAGAATACCTACCTTGATAATACTTATTAGCTATTATCAACATAGTAGATATTCTCACATCGTCAAGGTGTATAGTTACTCTTTGGGGTAAAAGGTGTTTGGGTGTTCGTCCCAATCTTCATCGTCAAGATCGTCTTCAACATCATCAAGTGCTTCTTGATGATAAGTATCCCATTTAAACTCAACGGCTTTATCTTCTGGCGCTTCTTCTTCGATTTCGCCAGGTAAAGTCTCAATAAAGCTCATTAATGCTTGGCATAACTCTTCAGTACCCTGCTTATTAAAGGCCGATATTTCAAACACTTTATCTTGCCAATCTAAGCCATTAACAATACGCTCAGTGACTTCTTTTGCTTCTTCTTCAAGCATCAGATCTAGCTTATTCAATACTAACCAGCGCGGCTTGCCAGCCAATTTATCAGAATGCTTTTCAAGCTCTTGAATAATTGTGTTAGCATTTTCAAGTGGATCAGATCCATCAACGGGCATTACATCAACAACGTGCAGTAAAACACGACAACGTTCTAAATGTTTTAAAAATTGAGTACCTAAACCTGCTCCATCGGCCGCACCTTCGATTAAGCCAGGAATATCTGCAATAACGAAACTACGTTGGGCATTTAACCGCACCACACCTAAATTAGGGACAAGTGTTGTAAACGGATAGTCTGCTACTTTAGGTTTTGCGGCTGAAACACTACGAATTAACGTAGATTTACCAGCATTCGGTAACCCTAATAAACCAACGTCCGCTAACAGTAATAACTCTAGCTTTAAGTTACGTATTTCACCTGCGGTACCATCCGTTTTCTGGCGAGGCGCGCGGTTAGTGCTGCTTTTGAAGCGTGAATTACCTAACCCATGCCAACCACCTTTGGCAACCATAAGCTTTTGTTTATGTTTTGTTAAATCACCTAGTTGTTCCTCGGTATCAACATCAACAGCACGCGTGCCAACGGGTACTTTCAATACTAAGTCTTCCCCCCGCTTTCCGGTCATATCGCGGCTTTTACCATTTTCTCCACGTTGCGCACGGTGAAAACGTTCAAATTGGTAATCAATGAGTGTGTTCAAATTTTCATCTGCGATCAAATAAACATCGCCGCCATCGCCGCCATCGCCGCCATTCGGGCCACCAAATTCTACATACTTTTCTCTGCGGAAGCTGACACAACCATTACCACCATCACCTGCTTCTACACGGATTTCTGATTCGTCGACAAATTTCATGAGGGTTTTCGTTACTCCAATGCTAATTGCATGTACTCAGTATAATACCAAATAATGATTTTACTCGTTGCATAAAAAAAGCCCCGCTAATTCAGCAGGGCTTTTTCAAATAAGTAAACCTGATTATTCAGCGATAATGCTTACAAATTTGCGGTTTTTAGGACCTTTTACTTCAAACTGCACTTTACCGTCTGATAAAGCAAATAAAGTGTGATCTTTACCGATACCCATGTTGTCACCAGCGTGGAATCGAGTACCACGTTGACGAACAATAATGTTACCTGCTAAAACAGTTTCGCCACCAAAACGTTTAACACCTAAGCGTTTACTTTCTGAATCGCGACCATTTTTGGTACTACCTGCTGCCTTCTTATGTGCCATGTTAGAATGCTCCTAAATTAGCCGTTAATACCAGTAATTTTCACTTCAGTGAACCATTGGCGATGGCCCTGCTGCTTGCGTGAATGCTTACGACGTTTAAATTTAACAATTTTAACTTTATCACCACGACCTTGCGAAACAACCTCAGCTGTTACCTTGCCGCCTGAAATGTAAGGTGCACCTACATTAACATTTTCGCCATCAGCGATCATTAAAACGTTATCGAATTCTACTGAAGCACCTACTTCAAGTTCTAGCTTTTCTAAGCGAACTGTTTGTCCTTCAGAAACACGGTGCTGCTTACCACCGCTTTGGAATACCGCGTACATTTGCTACTCCGAACTGCGCCTATCAAGGGTATGACGCATAAATTTAAAAATATAGGGCGCGAATTCTACGCCAAGACAAAAATTATCGCAAGTATATTTATACGCTATTTTACACTTTTTTGACTAATTAGTGATGATACTAATATCCCCCTTCTTTATTGCCTATTTTAGTGTAAACTTGGCGTCATTAAATAACGTAACGCTTTTATAAGACATACCAGTCATTTTTTCTTATGGATCTTCAACAAATTCAAGCACTCGCACAACAAGACATGGACGCGGTAAATAATTTAATTTATCAGCAACTACAATCAGATGTCGTGTTAATTAATCAACTTGGTGTGTATATCGTTAATGCTGGCGGAAAACGCATGCGCCCAATGTTAACCGTGTTAGCCGCAAGAGCATTAGCTAACCAATCGAGCCAACATATCGATATTGCCGCCATTATTGAATTTATCCACACTGCCACATTATTACATGACGATGTAGTAGATGAATCAGCATTACGTCGCGGTAGAGAAACAGCCAATGCCTTGTTTGGTAATAGTGCCAGCGTTCTAGTTGGCGACTTTTTATACACCCGCTCTTTTCAAATGATGACCAAACTCAATAATATGCATATTATGGACGTATTGTCAGATGCAACGAATATTGTTGCCGAAGGGGAAGTATTACAATTAATGAATTGCAATGACCCTGATACTTCCGAAGAAAGTTATATGCAGGTCATTTATTGTAAAACAGCAAAACTTTTTGAGGCAGCAACACGTTTAGCTGCGGTTGTTTCTGAGCAACCAAAACATATAGAAAAAGCGATGCAAGAGTACGGTAAATATTTAGGTACTGCATTTCAACTCGTGGATGACATTATGGACTACACAGCTGATGCTAAAGAAATGGGTAAAAATGTTGGTGACGATCTCGCCGAAGGAAAGCCCACCTTACCCCTTATTTATGCCATGAATAATGGCACAGCAGAACAAAGACAACTCATTAGAGATGCCATTGAACATTGTAACGGAATGGATAACCTTGATGCCATATTACAGGCAATGGAAGACACTGGTTCGCTTAGATATACACAGAAAATCGCTGAACTAGAAGCTGATAAAGCCATTAATGCATTATCTGTATTGCCTGAATCTCAATATAAACAAGCATTAATAGCATTAACACATATTGCAGCCAATAGACGCCACTAAATTATACCAATCAGTGTGGTGTAATACCCACACTGTAAAATTTCCTTCATTTTTCTGTCGCTTAACTGAAACCTTCGCTTTTTATGCTGTATTAACACTTATAAAAGGTGATCACTATGACTTCTCAATTGCCAGAAAAAATTGTCACTCGTACGGTTTGGATTTCAGACATTCATTTAGGCTACAAAGACTGTAAAGCAGAATATTTATTGCAATTTTTAGATCGACTTGAGTGTGAAACACTCTTTTTAGTCGGAGATATCATTGACGTATGGTCACTTTCTCGTCGATTCTATTGGCCAGAACAGCATAATAAGGTCATCAGTAAGCTAATGACGATGGCAAAGCACCAATGCCGCGTTATTTATGTTCCCGGCAATCATGACATTAACTTTAGAGAATTCTCTGGACATATTTTTGGCAATATAGAAGTTCATCGTTCGTATATTCATGAAACTGTCGATAAACGAAAATTATTGATCATTCATGGCGATGAGCTCGATAGTGTTGTTCGCTTTAGCCGCATCAATAAATACATTGGTGATAGTGCTTATGATTTTTTATTGTTTTTAAATCGTTGGACCAACATTATTCGAAAAAAATTCGGTTATGGCTACTGGTCTTTTGCTAAGTATCTAAAAGTTCGTATTAAAAAAGCTAAAAAGGCGATAGAAACCTTTGAAGATGCCGCCATTGATCTCGCGAAAAAGCAGCAGCTCGATGGGGTAATTTGCGGCCATATTCATCATGCCAATATCAAAGAAAAAGACGGAATTTTATATTGCAATGATGGTGACTGGATTGAAAGCTGCACTTTTATTGCCGAGGATTATCATGGTACCTTAGCCGTCACTCATTGGTCGGAAACAGTACAAACCGCGCAAATGATTGATCTTGCGAAAATAAAACGTGTGGCATAAAAAAGCCTGAGCATTACTCAGGCTTTTATGATCAAAAACGCAATATTAGCCGTTGATGAAGTCGATACCTTCTTGAATATCTTTGTTCAATGTTGCTAGCATATCTTCTTTAGCTTGTTGTTCAAAGGCACTTAGCTCACCGTAAGGTAAAATTTCTTCAACGCCATTTTTACCTAAGCGAACAGGGTGCGCAAAGTAAGCTGCATCACCATTTTCAACAGATACATACGCATAATCTACAACACTTTCGCCTTTTAAACCTTTCACAAGCGATAACGTAAAACGTGCAGCTGCTGCGCCCATAGATAACGTTGCAGAGCCACCACCCGCTTTAGCATTTACCACTTCTGTACCTGCATTTTGAATGCGAGGTGTTAGTGATGCTACTTCATCATCAGAGAAAGTTACGCCTTCAACTTGCGAAAGAAGCGGTAAAATTGTCGTACCAGAGTGCCCACCGATAACAGGCACTTTCACATCGCTAACATTTAAGCCTTTTAATTCAGCAATAAAAGCTTCTGAACGAATTACATCTAGCGTTGTTACACCAAATACGCGGTTAGCTTCATAAGTACCTGCTTTTTTAAAGACTTCAGCCACAATAGGTACAGTGCCATTAACAGGGTTAGTAATTACACCTACTAGCGCTTTAGGGCAATTTGCAACAATACCTTCAGCTAATGTTTTAATAATGCCAGCATTTACGTTAAATAAATCAGCGCGATCCATACCTGGCTTACGAGGCATACCTGCTGGAATAATAACAATATCAGCGCCTGTTAATGCTGCTGATAAATCATCTGCACCATAACCTTTAACCGTTACAGCTGTTGGGATGTGACTTAAATCAACAGCCACACCAGGAACAACAGGTGCAACATCGTATAATGCTAAGTCAGAGCCGGCTGGTAATTGAGTTTTTAATAATAAAGATAACGCTTGGCCGATACCGCCAGCTGCGCCTAGAACAGCTACTTTCATTGGAATTCTCCGAAATTTGAGTATTTACGTAAAATTTGGTTGCCAAAAGATAAAGCATTAGCTCCCAAAAAACAATGTTTAATAATTAGCCCTGGTGCTATCAGACTGTTTATACTTTATACAAAGTAAATGTCGTCGATAATATTCGATAAAACGCCATTAACAATTTGTCAGCCATCAAACACATGTAAACTTACTTGCTCATCTGTAATGACCTACAAGGATAGCGTATAATCCGGATAACGGTATAATACGTAAGTATTAACTCAACTTACTTTAGTGGTAATTAAGAAGAATATTTTTATGACAACGGTACAACAAAAACAAGAAGCCCTGGTTTCAGCCTTTAAAGATTTACTTAAACAAGAACAATTTGGCTCGCAAAGCGACATTGTTGAAGCTTTAAAAGCACAAGGGTTTGATAATATTAGTCAATCGAAAGTCTCTAGAATGTTGAGTAAATTTGGTGCTGTTCGCACCCGCAATGCACGTCAAGACATGGTATATTGTTTGCCAGCTGAACTAGGTGTCCCTACTGCAAAAAGTCCACTTCGTCAGTTAGTTATTGATATTGAACATAATGAAATGATGATCATCATTCGTACTAGCCCCGGTGCTGCACAATTAATCGCGCGTTTATTAGATAGCTTAAGTAAAGCTGACGGTGTTTTGGGTACTATCGCAGGTGATGATACTATTTTTATTGCCCCAACAAGCGTTAAACAAATTAAACAAACGTTGGTGCGTTTGGAAGAGTTATTTTCAAAGAGCTCCACATTAGCTAGTTAATCAATAATACTATTAGTATTAGTATTAGTATTTGTGTTGTGTTTCGTAAAAACTGTCAGTTTTTTTTACAACAAACCCAGTTTTTATAATAGTTATTACTATAAACAACTGAAATATAATTATTTTTATATTTTGGACTCATAATTGCTTTGAAACTGTACTTCCACTAAGAGATATAACTTCCGTGATAAAACTAATAAAAGCACTTTCGATTTCAGCATTTCTTTGCACAATGTCAGCTAATGCTACTATCATTTACAGTGAAAATAACGATGGTGATTTAGATGCCATTGGTAGTACAAACGTAGCACTTGTTGCAGGTGTAAACACAATTACCGGCTCAATCACTCAAACACCCACTGGTGATACAGATCGTGTTAAGTTTACACAGTTAGATGGCATGACCGTTGATAGCATAATTTTATCATTTTCTGGTATCTGGGATGATGCTAACATTGGTCAATCAATGAGTGCAGCTCTATTTAATAACGTTGCAAATTTATTTGATGATAATTTCAATCAAATAAATTCTGGTGTAGACATTTCTGCATCATTTTTCGATAGCTTCGGACCAGAAACGGGACCAATTAGTCAAACGACGAGTGGTGCTATATGGGATTTCCAATTAAGTTCAGGTATTGTATGGCCTAATCAAGCTTGGACTCTAACTATCAACACTAGCATGGATCAAACTCAACCACCTGTTGATATTCCTGAGCCAAGTTCTATAGCAGTATTACTGTTAGCTTTAGTTGGTTATAGGTTAACTAAACGTAGCTAATTTATCATTCAATGACAGTCAAACATTGGCTGTCATTGTGATTTCGTTTACCTATTTAACGAGTCCTGCAAGAAAGTTTAAACTCGGGGCGAAAAACGAAGCCCCTGTTTCTGCTTGTGTATATTTAAGCATATGGTCAAAGTTTCCTTGCCCATCGCCTTCTATCATGCTTTTTAGCATTAATTCAAAGTGTACTGGTGTATGACAATAAGATACGAACATTAATCCTTTTAATTTCATATCTCCATAAGGCATGCTTTGTCGTAGTATTTCTAAGCTTTTACCTTCACTGTCTTTTAAATTAGTGCGCTTTATATGAGAAGTCGGTAGTTTATTTTCAGTAGTGTACTCTTCATTATCAATTTTAGTGCGGGCAATAACATCTTCTTGTTCTTTCACTTTGAGCGTATTCCATAAATTTAAATTATGGCGATAACGTTGAATATGTAAATAACTACCAGCTGCAAACTCGCTGTCTTGTTCATTTTTAATCAAAGCAACGTCACGTCTAAACCTTCCTTGGGGATTTTCAGTACCATCAACAAAGCCAGTAAGATCTCGTCCATCCAGAAAACGAAAACCTCTTACTTGTTCTGCTAATTCAACACCACCAGCAAGTAATGAACATACCTTTTCAGCAACAATATGATTTACATCTGCACGATCACTGCGTAATTCTACATATAGGTCATAATTTATCGCTGGTGCAATACGGTCATCACACTTCAACTCTTCAAATGAACGTAGCATAGTCGGCCTTGCCTGTGGCCATAATTCGTCCCAATAATTCGCACCAATAGCAATAACTCCTGTTAAATTCGCTTCTGAGAATCTATCTGCGTAATTATCAAAGAGTGCCGGTAATCTAGCAAGCGCTTGCTTAATGTGCTCATTTTTATCATCCAGTACATTAAACAATAAATAATAGCCATGAAGGCTAGGCTCTGCACATATACCGAATTGTTCTCTTGCCATTGGTTATTTCTCAAAAAAGCTAATGTCTTAATAGTACACAATTTTAACTACTTTTAAGTAAGAGTTACACATAAAAAAGCCAACGTCGTAACGTTGGCTTCTCACTCTTGTAAACAGTCGCTTAACCGCGAGTAAATTCAGGGTATGCTTCTAAACCACAATCTGATTTATCAACACCTTCATATTCTTCTTCTTCAGTGACACGAATACCAATAGTCGCTTTTAATGCAAACCATACGATAAAGCTTGTTGCAAATACCCAAATAAAAATAGTTGCTGCACCTATTAATTGACCAGAAAAACTTGCGCCATCATTTGTTATCGGTACTAATAATAAACCAAGTAAACCAACAACACCATGTACTGAAATCGCACCCACTGGATCATCTATTTTTAACTTATCTAAACTAACAATCGATAATACAACAAGAATACCACCTAATGCGCCAAACAATGTTGCTTGTAGCGCTGTTGGGGTAGAAGGTTCAGCAGTAATAGCAACCAAACCAGCTAATGCACCATTTAACGCCATGGTTAAATCAGCTTTCTTAAATAAGATTCTTGCTAACACTAGCGCAGCAATCGCACCACCAGCCGCTGCCGCATTGGTGTTTAAAAAGACCATCGCCACTGAATGAGAATTACCGATATCACCAAGCTTTAACACCGAACCACCGTTAAAACCAAACCACCCCATCCATAAAATAAAGGTACCTAATGTTGCCAATGGTAAGTTAGCGCCTGGTATGGCATTTACACGGCCATTGCTGCCATATTTTCCTTTACGCGCACCAAGTAATAATACACCTGCTAACGCAGCAGCAGCACCAGCCATATGAACAATGCCAGAACCAGCGAAGTCAGAAAAACCTAAGTCACCCAAGTTATATAAGCCAAATACAGCGTTTCCGCCCCATGTCCAGCTTCCTTCCATCGGATAAATTATCGCGGTTAACACAACAGTAAACAACAAGAAAGACCATAGTTTCATACGCTCAGCAACAGCGCCTGATACAATAGACATTGCTGTAGCAACAAACACGACTTGGAAGAAAAAGTCAGACGCAGTAGAGTAAATTGCACCACCAGTAAAACCATCTTCTCGGCCTGCAAAGTCTTTTAATACAGCATCAGCATCTACGGTTTCAATACCCGATAATAAAAAGCCACCACCATACATAATTTCATAGCCACAGACTAAGTACATAATGCAAGAAATAGAGTACAAAGCGACATTTTTTGTGAGAATTTCAGTCGTATTCTTAGCGCGTACCAGGCCAGCTTCCAGCATAGTAAAACCAGCAGCCATCCACATAACCAAAGCTCCACAAACGAGAAAATAGAATGTGTCCATGGCATATTGAAGGTGAAAAATATTTTGTTCCATCATTAACCCCTAAAGTGCTTCTACATCAGTTTCACCCGTACGAATTCGCACGGCTTGCTCAAGGTTGTAAACAAATATCTTGCCGTCACCTATTTTACCTGTGTAAGCTGATTTGCTAATCGCCTCCACTAAGCGTTCTACTTGATCGTCATTTACCGCAACTTCAAGTTTTACTTTTGGCAGAAAATCGACCTGATACTCTGCTCCACGATAGAGTTCTGTATGACCTTTTTGACGACCAAAACCCTTTACTTCACTTACGGTTAAACCTTCAACGCCGATTTCAGAAATCGCCTCACGAACATCATCGAGCTTGAAGGGTTTAACTATTGCGCTTATTAATTTCATTGACTACCCCTAGTTATTGTTTGTAAGTGAATATTCAATCGTTATGCCAATAAAAATAACAACTAAATTACAACAACTTATAATGAAATAAACGGTAGAACCACCATTTGATGCACTACATTAGTGCGCTAAACAAAGCGTACGTTTTCTTTTGGTGCATCAAATAAATGAAAGAAATAACGATAAGTAAAGTGTTTTAAGAATTTAGACTGAATTGAAATAGTTAGGGTTTGGGGTAATTATCGCGTTGTACTTATAATTAAACGATAACAGTCAACGTACTGATTACCCATCTAAAACCAACCCTATGAAGGCTTTAGAAAGGCATCTTTGAAAGTTGTTCTGTACTCGAAAAATGATTTAATAAATCATGGCTGCGCTAGGTTTTAAAATAGCGAGAATGGCTAATCTCTCCATATCGCAAAAGTTATTCGCCGCGTTTACGTTATCAACTTTTAACATCATCTCTTGCATTTTTTCTTCCGTGAGTATCATGGTTTGTTCATGTTGTTGGCACTGATGGTTCATCAACATGATTCGCTTAGCGATAAATAGCAGTTTAGTTTCCATGGTACAATGTTCGAAGTTTTCCTCGTCTTGAAAGCGTATTGGCTCAATTAAGCTATACGGAAGCTGCCATAATTTTAATAATTCGCCTGTACAGTCTGCAAAGGTAAAACCAAATATATCACGCTGTTTTTGCCACGGTAGTTCATTTGAGGCTACCTGCCTTGCTTTTTTTACCTGTTCGGGTGCAAATTGCTGCATCACTAATTCACCTAAATTATGCATTAGCCCTAAAATGAATAGCCGCTCAGCATTAGGCACTTTTAATTGGAAGCCTAAGTATTTAATAATTAACGCGCAATCAACGCTATTTTCCCAAAACGCCTCTAGAAATTCAGGTTCAGCTTTAACCTCTTTAAATGCCTTAGTGGTAAAATACGCAATGACAAGATTATACACTTCGGTAATACCAAGCACTAAAACCGCTTTGGAAATTGTATCAATTTTACCGGGGTAATTAAAAAAAGAACTATTGGCTAACTTTAAAATTGTGCCTGCTAAAGCAGGATCCAATAAAATGACATCCGCTATATCATCTATAGTAGAGGCTTCATCATCAATAAGTTGTTTTATCCTGATAAATGAATCAGATAAAACGAATACTTCATTGGCTTTTTCAGCGTAATCTAATGCTTCCATATTGCTACCTTACGTGGTTAGACCAAATATACGTTGAACACTTTATACTCACAACACATACTCCAGTTGATGTTATATATGGTTACTTTCTTTGATTATAGACGGATTTTTCGTTACTGCAGATTATTATCCTACTTTAGCTTCAACATGGTACGAGGTAAATTTACGAATATTAATCACCCCAGCATCAAAGATAAGGTACTGTCCTTTTATCCCTTGTAAAATACCACTAACTTCTTGATGTTTATCAAAATTGAAAGAAGACACTTTAGTTGGATATTGTGTGACAGGAAATGATAAATCTACCACTGAATGTTCCAACTCTTCAATGGCTTCTTCCCCATAATTCAATTGTAATTCGGCTAATTTATCCCGAATTAACGGTTTTAGCTCTTGCGCGACCTGTTGTAAATCAACATTCTTTGTTTCGCCCTTGAGCATTGCTCGCCAATTTGTTTTATCAGCGATATGCTGAGCTAGCGCTATCTCAACTAAACCTGACTGAAGACGAGAACTGACCTTAAAAATAGGCAATGCCTGTGTAGCACCTTGATCAATCCAACGTGTCGGAATTTGTGTTTCACGGGTAATACCCACCTTAACACCAGAAGTATTTGCTAAGTAAACATAATGAGGCATAAAACAATTTCTTTCTCCCCATTCAGGCTCTCTGCAAGTACCTAAATGAAAATGACAAGTTTCTGGTTTCATAATACACATATCGCATTGTGCTAATTTCTGCATACAAGGAAAACAAAAACCTTGAGAGTAGCTTTTTTTCGTTTTTCGGCCACAGTGTTGGCAACTAATATGCTGCTGAAAAGTAAGAGTAAGATGATGACCAATCACATCATTTAACGGTAAGGCATTATCACCAATGGGTAACTGATAGTTAACATTGCCTTGTTCAGAGAGCTGTGCCGTCATTTTTTTTAACGGGCCTGCGGGTATTTGCATATCAAACTTCAAAATATGTTATTTTGCAGACATGTTAAGTAAAACAACCACGCAATAGCAAGCGAAGATTCATTGATTATGCCCTCAGCAACATGGTTCGTTTATTTTTTACGCTGCGCAGATAATAGCTTGTATGCCGGAGTCACAACTGATCTAGCACGGCGAGTACACGAACATAACCAAACAGCGAAAGGCGCAAAATATACACGTGTACGCCGCCCAGTAAGTTTAGCTTATGCAGAGCCTGCAGCACATCGAAAGGAAGCTTGTCAGCGGGAGTACTACCTTCGTAAACTATCAAAAAAACAAAAAGAGCAGTTAGTGGCACAATTTACACTTGAAAAAGAGGTACAAGTGTAAGCTGAAAGCCTTGTTTTTACTGGTCTGCTTAGTTAGTAGATGCTATTAATCTTTCGATTTTTTAGCAAACTACTGGTAGAATGCGTCGGTTTTTACTTGAAGTACCAGAAGAATAACTTATGTATTTAGAAAATTATTGCCATATTGATAACGGCAAAATCAGTTTTAGCCGAGAGCAGGCAAGCAACTTTGCCAAAAATATTGCCGATGATTTTAATCCTTTGCATGACATAGAAGCCAAAAGATTCTGTGTGCCTGGCGATCTATTATTTGCCTTAAACTTAGAAACTTCAGGTTTATCTCAAGAAATGAAATTTACCTTTTCAGGGATGGTTTCAGACGGTATATCTCTAACCTTTCCTAGTGACATCAATGAAAAAGCAGCAATCGTTGATGATAATGGCAAAGAGTATTTAACCATTGAAGCCAGCGGTGAATGCACTAAAGATGCTAAAACAATTGCAGCGTTAACCTCAGCTTATGTTGAATTTTCAGGGCATACTTTTCCGCACATTCTGGTTGAGTTAATGAAGCAAAACCAAGTGATGATCAATCCTACTCGTCCAATGGTTATGTATGAAAGTATGACAATACACCTAAACTCATTGTCGTTTAAAAACGTAAAATTGTCTTTAGCAGACTCAAAGCTTTCATTAGAAGGTAAGCGTGGTGTTGCTGATTTAATTTTTAATTTATACGATGGCGACACTATTATTGGTCATGGCAAAAAACACATGCTTCTTAGCGGTTTACGCCCTTATGAACAAGACGTGATTGATAACATTGTGCAGTTATATATTGACAAAAAGCAACAGCATATCAAATCTTAACACACCAAATTAACGCAGAAAATCGCTGCGTTAATTTAACCGCGATACTTACGTTTTAGTAACCAACGATCTATTTCAACGGCGCGTTTACGAAGCCAACGCTGACTTCGTTTCAACCATTGCTGTGCCCACACATACTTTGTACTTAACATTGCTAAACCAAGTGGAATAAAAATGACAGCTGGGCCCGGCAATAAAATAAACACAAGACCAATAAGAAGAAATATAAATCCACCAATGATCATCAAAGATGATTGTAATCTTTTCACACAAACCTCATCGAAAAAAATTATAGAGACCTGTTTTAATAGCAAAATTCAAACCAAAACCTAAAACGTTGTATTAAAAGTAAAAAATAGAATAACCTCTGTTTTTTATAGCGAGGTTCACGACTATTGTACTCATTTGACCAATCATTAACGATTCAATCATTGCTGCTCAAAAAGCAACTGCTGACGTTGCTCATCCTTTAAACACTTTGCAAAGGTAGACAATTTTTTTGGTGATTTACATATCGCTAACGGTTGATAAAAGTCAAGCCAGGCTTGTTGTTTAGCTCCTTGATATTTTGCTTTTATTCTAACGTTATTAGTCAGTGGTTTGACGGCAGTTAACGTGATAGGGCTTTTTTGTTTGAACTGACGTTTCAGCCCTTTGTTATCGCCTTTTGCTTTCTTAGTTGCTTTCTTTAAGTTGCCTCGTTTGCAATCCCACCATCTGCTATATGCAGCCCGTTCCTGCTTAGCAAGCTTGACTCCCTGCGAAGCACTGTAACCTTGACGCTGTTTTGACTGAATATTATTTAATTTAGTTTCATATGAGGAGCAATTTTTCTTCGCCTGTAAACCATAGCTAACCATCAAAAGCGTTAATGCCACCACAATACGTATATTGTTCATATGCAATTCCCTTTGCGTATTTAATTAGCAACGAGTCTAGTACATAAAAACGGCTTTGCTCGCATTTTTATCGTTAGCTTCTATACTTGCCAACAATTTTATTCATCCTCCCATTACTGAACAAGGACGTTCCACATGGCCAATCATCTTATAACTTCCTGCTTAGCATTGTTATTATTGTCAGGATTAATAACATTAAAAGCCGCTGAAATTGATAAGTTACAACACAGCATTACTTACCAAAAACCAGATGATCTTAGCCAGTATTGGGTCAGTGAAAAACTCGACGGTATTCGCGGTAGATGGACAGGTAAGTCATTAAAAACACGCAACGGTAACCATATTAATGTGCCTTCATGGTTTGTTAAACAATGGCCAAACACCCCACTAGATGGCGAGATTTGGTTAAACCATGGAGAGTTTCAAGCGACAATGTCTTGTATCGCGAAACAAGGTACTCAGCATTATTCGTGTTGGCGTCAATTAACTTTTATGCTCTTCGATTTACCTGAACACTCAGGCACGTTTACCGCACGAATTTCAGCCTTAAAAGCACTTATTCAAGAGGCTAATTCACCTTACCTTCAAATGATCCCTCAAGTAAAAGTCGCCACTTTTTCAGCATTAGAAAACAAACTTTCTACTGTGATTAACAACCAAGGTGAAGGATTAATGCTGCATCATAAAGATGCCTATTACCAAGTAGGCAGAACACAGGCACTGATGAAATTAAAACGAAAGCAGGATGCCGAAGCACAAGTGATCGCGCATATAGCTGGCAAAGGTAAGTATACTGGTAAGCTAGGTTCATTACAGGTAAAAATGCCCAACGGCTTAACCTTTCGGATTGGATCTGGTTTTAGTGATAAAGAACGACAACAACCACCAGCAATTGGCAGTACAATAACCTATCAATATATTGGTAAAACCAAGCGAGGTATGCCAAAATTTGCGAGCTTTTTACGCATTCGCCCAGCAGAGTAGGATTTTTCAATGGAATTACATTTGTGGCTATCATTAGTTGCTATTTGCATTATGGGGGCATTATCGCCTGGTCCTAGCTTGGCTGTGGTGGTAAAAAACACCTTGCACGGTAATGCAATACAAGGATATGCCACCGCAATAAGTCACGGTGTAGGCGTTGCGTTATATGCCGCACTTACCACTTTAGGTATTGCAGTACTTATTGTTCAATCACCCATTCTCTTTCAGATAATACAGTACGCTGGTGCTGCTTTCTTATGTTACTTAGGAATTAAAGCCTTGATGAGTAAGCCTATAAAAGCCAGCGATAATAACGACACAAGTCAAAGCGCTGACAAAAAAGTAAATGGTTGGCGAGACGGCTTTTTAATTGCATTTTTAAACCCTAAACTTGCGATCTTTTTTCTCGCATTGTTTAGTCAGTTTGTAAGCCCAGAGGCAACGTTCAATGAAAAAGCTATCATGGTGGCAACAGTAGGCTGTATCGATGCCCTATGGTATATCCTTGTCGCTTTTTTATTTTCCAGAGGCCCTGTTATCGAAAAACTTAAAAATAACAGCCATATCATTGATAGGATCACCGGCAGTTTTTTAATTTTACTTGCCGCGCGCGTTGTTATTAATTAAAGCGGTAAATACTTAAACTTGAGTGCTTTTAACCCCTTACCAGCAGTCGCTTCTTTGAACACTGCTGGGTTCAATACTTTTTCGATAAATTGACAATCAGGGCACTCTCTTTTCATTTCTTCAAGTAAAAACTGCTCATCAAGATCTGGCGAGTTTAAACATAGCAATAATTCTGCTTCAGGGCTGAGTAGCTGCGGAATACGTGACAGAATTTTTTTATAATCACGCGCGATATTTACACTGCCTTTTTGAAAGGAGGGTGGATCGCAAATCATGAGCTGATAAGGTCCATATTTTTTTAATCGATTGTATGATTTAAAAATATCAACACCTTCAAAAATCACCTTTGATAAATCATGCTGATTAAGCCGATGATTATCACGCCCTTTAGCCAATGCTCCTTTCGCCATATCAATGTTTACTACTTTGCTCGCGCCACCTGCTACTGCTGCAACGGAAAAAGCACAGGTATATGCAAACAAATTAAGTACTTTTTTACCCTCAGCGTGAGCTTGTACCCATTGACGACCATTCGCCATATCTAGAAACAAGCCAATATTTTGCGATTTACCTAATTGAATGTGATAGTGCAAATCATGTTCGGTAACCTCAGTTTCAGAAATGGTTTCACCTAACAAAACTTCAGTGGGTGCTTTTGCAAGGTAGCGCCTTTGTACTTGCACAGAACGGCATAAAGGCACACGGTTTAATAACATATCTGCCGTTTCGTGTAACCACACATCATCAACAGTTTGATACAAAGTGATCAACACAACAGGCGCTAACCAATCAACGTTCACATGCTCAAAATTTTCAAAAGCATGTCCTCGACCATGAAATAAACGTTGGCACTGGCTAAAATCAGCAGCAGTGATATTTTGCTCAACTTCGGTTAAAAACAAAGTAACTTCCTTAAAAAACAAAGGCCGTATCAAATTGATACAGCCTTTTCTATTAGACGTTCAAATACGATCACACACCAAACAGGTTAATTCCCCAAAACTTTGTGATAACCGTATTGATAAAGATGAAAAACACAATAACTGGCACAAAAGTACCTAGCGAAAAGTTAACGTATTTTTCTACCCACGAGCCTGCATAGTTGTCATTACCTACAGATAACTCTTTTGTCAGCTGTTGCTTCTTCCAGCGGTAACTAACAAACACACACAATAAGAAACCATTCAGCGGCAATATCGTGTCGTAGAAAATGTCGTACACCACATCAAAGAACGATCTGTTACCGCCCGCGTACGAAGTAAATTCAGTGAAGAATGCAACCATACCAAATGATAACGTAGCAAACACAGCGAGTACGCCAGCAGTCATTAATAAAACGGTTAAGGCTTTTTTACGGCTATGACATTTTTCTGTCACCAAATATGATACAGGTACTTCTAGTATCGAAACTAAAGAAGTAATCGCGGCAAAAAATACCAGTGTAAAAAAGAACGTAGCAACAACACTCGCACCAAGGTAACCAATAGAGGTTTGTAACGCTAAAAATATTTTAGGTAAGAAAGTAAAAATTAGCGATACAGAGCTATCGCTTAACTCTTGAGGGTTAACCTCTGGATTAAATGAAAACACCGCTGGTAGTATCATTAAGCCAGCCGTAAAGGCTACCCCAGTATCCGTTATCGCCACTAATTTAGCTGAGTTTGTGATATCGGTTTTTCGGTTAATGTATGAACCGTAGGTAATTAAAATACCCATACCTAACGATAATGAGAAAAACGCTTGCGAAAGCGCGCCGTTAATGACTGAAGGGGTAATTTTTGAAAAGTCAGGAATAATAAAAAACTTGACCCCTGCAAACGCATTATCTAGTGATAACACAAACACCACCATGATGATTAACATCACAAGTAATGCAGGCATCAGTACTTTTGCAGCTCGCTCTATACCGTCTTTAACTCCAGCAACCAATATGTAATTAATAATGCCAGCAACAACTGCCATAGCAACAAATAAATAAGGACTATTGATGAACATACCAAACCCTTCGCTACTGGCTAGAAAATCAAGTTGCCCTGAAACCGTTAACGCAATATAGCCAAATAGCCAAACCGTTAGCACCATATAGAACACGGCTATCATAAATGGCGTTAACACGCCTAGAAAGCCGGCAGCTCCCCAAAACTTGCTACCACCGCTTAAGTCTTTATAAGCACCTACCGGTTCTTTTTGCGTTTTTCTTCCTACCGCCATTTCTGCGATCATCACAGGCAAGCAAATAAAAAAGACGAATAAGGCATACATTAATAAAAAAGCGCCACCACCGTTTTTGGCGGCATTTACCGGAAAACCAACTAAGTTACCAATACCCACTGCTGAACCAGCAGCGGCTAAGATAAAACCGAGTCGTGAGCTAAAGTGTTCTCTAGATGCGGTCATAAATGTCCTTCATTATAATATTTTTTTAGGCACGTAATCACAGGATTAAAGTTGCTAAATTTGGCTGTAGCGCCGTGCTAGACTCGCGCTGACAAATTTTAGTTGCCAGATGCTATCAAGCTTTTAAGAGAATGTCTTGTCTTACTCGTCGATCATTTACCTGCAAATGTATAATAAACAGTGCACTTAATCATACCAATTAAAATAAAACATTACTTAACAATAAGTTACCGAGTAAAGTGTTTAGCATCCATAATCGATAATATATGTTCAGCTTCTTGGCTGGCAAAGTCAGCAGCTAAGTTTAAATCGTCGGTTGAAATGCCCAAGCTTTGGCATAGTGATTCATCAATCGTGTCATCATAACTAAAGCGGTCAGGATGAGCATCAACAAGTGCCAAGCGTGTTGCTAAATAAAGCACTTTAACATCTTTATTAATTTGAATATCTTGTGCTTCATTGTAGTGTCGAATAGGTAGAATAATCTTTTCCGGTATTTGCCAAATCTTTAATAACTCTGCAGATATTTCAGTATAGGTAAACCCCAAAGTTTGTTGTTGAACCATCCACGGTAAGTGTTCAGCATCATAATTTTCACACGTTTTAGCAAGTTCCGGTGATACTTTCGCAACAATTAATTCACCAAAGTTTTGCAATAAGCCTGCGACAAATAAACGTTCTATATCGCGAATTCCCGCTTTAATCGATAAATTTTTTGTCGCTAATCCACAAAAAACACTCATCCGCCAAAAGCGTTTTAAATCTATCGCTTGGTTTGAAAAGTGCTTAAAGGCAGAGGCGGCAACATCAACGAGCATCATGTTATAAATAGCTTGTGTGCCTATTATCGTAATAGCTCTTGAAATAGTGCTAACTTCACCTGGAAAGCTGTAAATTGCGCTGTTCGCTATTTGCAATAACCTTGAAGTCATCGACGGATCAACACTGATCACATTAGCAAAGTCTTCAATACATGAAGATTCATCTTCCATTAATGCTTTAACCTTGAAACATGCGTCAGGTAAAGCGAACGAACCGTTCGCTTGTATTGCATAATCATGAGCGTTCATACACAGCCTTTATTTATTATTGTCACATATGAGTGTAACGCGTTTATTTAAGGGTTGAAAATAAAAAACGTGGCAATAGCCACGTTTTTAGCACCTTATAATTTGTACTAATTATTGTGCAAATGTTTTACCGAAGAAATCACCTTGGTTCCATGCTGGACGTTTATCACCATTGGCAATTTCTAAACCAATCATCATGTTTACTTCGGCAAAATCAGCCGCAGCATCCCAACGAATCGGTAAATCAATTTGATCACTGTGTTGGTGATAATGGTTTTTTAAGAAATCTTTAAACATTTTGCCACCATCAATATTTGGATCTTTTGATTTAAAGCCTGTCATCAAGAACACCGATGGAATGCCTGCTTTTACAAAACTGTAATGGTCGCTGCGTGTAAATAACGCTTGTTCTGGCATTGGATCCGGGCTTAAGCTAACATCAACTTTACCAGCCGCTGACTCAACAATTGGCCCTAGACTAGAGTGGGTTGAACCAAAGGCAATCACATCAGCAAAAGGGTATAAAATTAATGGCATATCTAAGTTTACATTCGCCACCATTTGCGTACCTGGAACGGTAGGGTTATTGGCAAAATAAGAAGAACCTAATAAGCCTTTTTCTTCACCGGTTACTACCACAAACAATACTGAACGTTTAGGCGCTGGTTGTGACGCTAACAAACGCGCCGTTTCTAATAAAATAGAGACACCTGACGCATTATCTAATGCACCATTATTGATGCTATCAACCTCTTCGCCTTCTTCATGATCAACATGATGTTTACTCACACCGATATGATCTAAATGCGCAGAAAAAACCACATACTCATTCTTTAATTTTGGATCGCTACCTTCCAAAGTCGCAACAACATTCGGACTAGTAATTTCTTCATGACGAGATTTTTTCGCCATCGTTACCTTGCTGTTTAACGCAAAGCCTTTTACAGCTTCATTATTGGTATCTTTTTCAAACACCGACTCTAGTGATTCTGCAGCACCTTCAAACAATACAGCTGCTGCTTCATGATTAATGTAAGCCCCGCCTTTAATCGATTCATATACGCCATTTGGTTTACCATCTTTACCAACCCAGCTTAATCGAGGTGCACTCGCATACTTTGCTGAAACAGAAAAGTCGCGGACTTTATTACGTTTTGGTGTGTGTACTGTAATAAACCCTACTGCGCCACGTTCAGCTGCGTGACGAATTTTTTCACGTCCTGAACCAATATGAGCACCTTCTTCTGACGGTAAGTCATGTGGGCGACCGGTTAAGGCAACAACCACTTTCCCTTCAACATCAATGTTTTCATAATCATTGTAGCCAAAGTCAGATGCGATAATACCGTAGCCGACAAACACAGTGTCAGCTTGCACAAATGATTCTTTTTCAATTGAAGAACCAGAAGCTAGAAACTCATCCTTAAACACTAACTCTTTCGTACCTGATGCAGTTTCAACGGCTAAGGTTGCAGAGCCTTCTTCTAGAAACGTTTTACGAAACGTTACTTGTTGTTCAAACGTATCGTGATCACCTTGTGGTTGTAACCCTATTTGCTTGAAATTTGAGATAACGTAATTTGCCGCAATTTGATAACCAGTGCTGCCAGTGTCACGCCCTAACAGCGTATCATCAGCTAAAAATTCAACGTGGGCTTTAATACGTTCTGCATCGACTTGTTCAGGTTGTACTGAAACAGTTGTTTCTTGTTTTGCCTCTTGTTGACCGCATGCTGACAACATCGCAAGTGATAATAGACTTGCTGAGGTAAGGTGTGTAAGTTTCATAAAATACTCTTTGGGCTTTTTAATTATATAATTTATTCACGACCGCAGGTTGCGATTAGCTAATCACTATAAAGGGCATTGCAAAAAAAAACCAGACCAAGCCGACGTATGTTTTTGTTGATTGGTCGATTGCTATACAGTCTTAATACCGATCCAATCAATTAAATGGTCATGATGTAATTACGCTAAATATATTTCATCAAATGATTGTTGGGTCGAGCATCACTATTGATGAAACGGTTATTTAACGCACAATCGCGGTCGACTTTACTTGTAACCACACATGATTACCCGGAGATAATGCTAAGTTTGCAATGGATTTTCGTGTCAGTTGCGCAATGAACATACTATCGCCAACACATAATTGCACTAAGGCCATTGCTTGTTCTGCTTGTTCGTTGATAGCGACAACATTCGCAGCTAAACGATTTAAAACACTCGAGTCATCAAGACATGTATTAGTAACACTAATATCGGAAGCCTTCACCTGAACACGAACTGTTTGATTAAGGTTAAAATCGTTATCAGGAAGCCATAAATCGCCACCAGAAAACTCAAACTTTGCCAACCGCCACTGAGGCTCAAACGCAACAATTTTCCCTGATAAAACTACCCCTTTATCTTGCCCTAACGTTACGTCTAAACGTGAAAACACTTCAAAAACGCTACCCTGTGCACTAATTTTCCCTGCATCTAATACTAAGACATGGTCAGCAAGACGCATGATTTCATCTACCGAATGGCTGACATAAATAATGGGAATTTTCACGACTTTCGTTAATGTTTCTAAATAGCTCAGAATTTCTGCTTTTCGTTTTCCATCCAATGAGGCAAGAGGCTCATCCATTAATAATACCGTTGGTTGAATAAAAATAGCGCGAGCAATAGCAACACGTTGCTTCTCACCACCTGAAAGCTGCGCTGGGTACCGTGTTAATAAAGGTTCAAGTGCAAGTAATTGAATCACCTCGTTATAGTGTGTTTTTGAAACGGGTGAGTCAGCACGTTTAAGTGCGTATTGTAAATTCTTGATAATAGTTAAATGATCAAACAAGCTCGGTTCTTGAAACACATACCCTATGGTGCGTTGATGGGCAGGCAAAAAAATATCCCCTTGCTGCCAAACATGTTGATCAACCACTATCTGTCCTTGTTGGCACTTTTCCAACCCTGCAATTAAACGCAGTAACGTTGTTTTACCGGAGCCTGAATGACCAAATATAGCCGTTACGCCGCGAAAAGGGATTGAAAAATCAACGTCTAATACAAAGCTGTCATGCTGTGTTTTCTGCGTTCTGAACAATGAAAATTTTGCTGATATCTGTGGACAGTTAGTCATTAGACGATTGTCCTTTCGCTAAAAACACATTCGAGTTCGAACGACGTTGCACTGTATGTAACAGCAACAACACCGCAAAAGAGAAGAGTACCATGGTTAATGATAACGTGTGCGCTTGGGTGTATTGCAAAGCTTCAACGTGATCATAAATTTGCACTGAGATCACTTTTGTTTCATCTGGAATGTTACCACCAATCATCAAAACAACACCAAATTCACCAACGGTATGTGCAAAACCTAATACTGCAGCACTGATAAAGCCTGGTTTTGCTAAAGGTAAAACGACCGTAAAAAATTGTTCCATTGGCCCAGCCCTCAATGTTGCTGCAACCTCTACAGGTCGTTTACCAACCGCCTGCATTGCATTGTGAATTGGCTGCACCACAAATGGTAACGAATACACCATAGACGCGATCACCAATCCCCAAAAGGTAAAAGGTAATATACCAAGGCCAAGCATTTGAGTGAATTGGCCAATAACGCCATCAGGCCCCATTGTGATCAGTAAGTAAAAACCAATAACTGTGGGCGGCAACACTAAGGGCAAGGTAACTAATGCATTTACAACGGCTTTAAGCCGACTGCTTGTATGCGTTAACCACCACGCAATAGGAGTGCCGACAAGTAATAATAATACAGTAACTGTAGTTGCCAGTTTTATCGTTAGCCAAATAGCACCAAAATCTTCAGCTGAAAGCATTGTGTTTGTTAACCTCAAAAAGTCTCGTAGCCATAAGCCTGAATTATCTTTTTGGCTTCATCTGTGTGCAAAAATGTCCAAAAAGCCATTGCTGCTTTATTCGTTTTGCGTTTCATTAATAATACTGCATCTTGATTAATAGGTTCGTAAAGCGAAGGAGGAATTTGCCATACTTGTCCACTCACGTTACTCGTTATCAATTGAGATTGTGCCACAAACCCTATATCAACACTGCCATACGCAACAAAACTATATACTTGACTAATGTTTTCTCCCATCACCCATTTTTTTCTCGTTGCATTTGCCAATGACAACTCCACTAGCACTGATTTTGCAGCTGCGCCATAAGGGGCCAATTTAGGGTTTGCAAGTGCAATTTTATTATATTGACCACCCATTAATACTTCAGATACTGTTTTAACTGAATAACGTTTATTCGACCATAACAGCAACTTACCTTGAGCATAGGTAAAGCGGTGCTCTGCTGTTGCTAATCCTGAAGAAATAAGAGCGTCTGGTTTTGCTTGATCAGCAGAAAAAAAGATATCAAAAGGTGCGCCATGAGATATTTGCGCGAAGAGCTTTCCCGAAGAACCATAAGACGCTTTTATGAAATAAGGAGAGTTAGCTTCAAACGCTTCAATAAGCGACTTCATCGGTAAAATAAAATTAGATGCAACGGCAACTCTTGCTTGTTCAGCCAATGCCGAGGCAGTGAAAAACAAGGTAAGGAGTAAGGTAAGAAATAATTTCATCAGGGCATTTAACTTGAAAAGAAAGATGGTGGCAGAATATCAACATAAATTCAATTGGCATCAGCTTATCAAATTGGTAAAACAATATTGCTAACTCAAGCCGACAATATATACTTGAAGAAGCATGAGTGCGCAATAATGCACGTATGTTTTACCTATTTATTATTTACAACGTGCAAAGAATTTTCCGTACACACTTAACATTTACCTAAAATTGAAAATATTTGAGGGTTTAATTCTGTCATTATTTAAATTAAGTTTTACTAAACAGCAATATCTATTTAGTTGTTTTATTATTATTTTTGGACTTGTATTTTCCACTTACCAACAATTTAGTCATGAAGAGAAGATTGAAAGCCAAATTCAACAAGCATTAAAAACACGATTAAACTTTATTACTAATGGCATTATAGAAAGGCTCGATCATTATGCCTTAGGTGTAGCTAGTTTACATTCAACAATTCTTTCGCACGACCCTAGCTACATTACTCATAAAACAATTCATACCTTTAGTAACGCCCAAACCTATCCAGAGAGATATAAAGGTGCCCGTGGTTTTGGCCTTATCAAACCTGTAACGATACAACAAGAATCACAGTTTACTGAGCAAGCTAACCAAGACAGACCTGATAATAAGTTTTCTATCAAGTCGTTAACTCCCCATGATAAAACGCGTTATATTATTCAATATATTTTTCCTGAATCTGTTAATAATAAAGCGATTGGATTAGACGTTGGTTCGGAAAAAAATCGCAGAGTTACTTTAGAAAATGCAGCGCTAAATAATCAAACGACTTTAACGGCTCCTATCACACTAGTGCAAGCCACTGGAAAAGTAGAACATGGTTTTTTATTAGTCAAACCAGTGTATCACAACAATAGCATACCCAAGTCAGTCAAGGAAATTGAAGATACGATTTATGGTTGGACCTACGCCCCTCTGCTGATCGGTGAAATTTTAGCCACAGTGACACAAGTTGGTGATGATCTCCTAGCCATTAGCGACACTACAGATAAAGTGCCTTTTTACCAAGCCCAGGCTGAAAATTTAACTAGTATGCAATACATGGCTAAAACAGTGCCCATTTATGGTCGCACATGGGAAATTAAGTTATTTTCGACCGAAAAGTTTTTGCAGAACTTAAATTTACCCCATCAGTATTTAGGGTTAATGACCGGTACCATATTCACTTTGGTAACACTATTATCGTACTTTTTATTACACTTAGCTTTGCAACGAAAAGCACAACTTGCCCAATATCAAATTGATCTTGCCAAAGCAAGAGAAGAAAAATTAACACTGACCAACTCACAATTATCTACAGCTGTAGCAAATAAAACCGATGAACTGATACAAGCTAACTTGCTTAACGATAGTATTTTAAAAAATGCAGCGTACGCGGTCATTGCAACGGACAAAACAGGGATAATTCAAGTATTTAATCCTGCTGCAGAAAAGTTGTTAGGGTACCGTGCTGATGAGCTAATCAATACACATTCACCTGCTATTTTTCACCTTGAACGTGAAGTTATTGCCAAATCTATTGAGCTCTCAAAAGAACTAAATGAAGATATTACACCAGGGTTCGAAGTATTTGTCGTGAAAACTAAATACGTCGAAATAGATACCAACCAATGGACATATGTCAGTAAGTCAGGCCAGCATATTCAAGTACGACTCAGTGTAACCTCTTTAGCGAATTCAACCTCAGAATCGTTAGGTTACTTAGGAATAGCGTACGATTTAACGGAAACGTTACAACATGAGCACGAGCTAAAAGAAGCAAAAATAAAAGCTGAACAAGCATCCATCGCAAAATCAGAATTTCTTGCTAACATGAGTCATGAATTACGCACCCCTTTAAACGGTGTTTACGGTACGATTCAATTATTAAAAGAACAAGACTTTGACGCTAATAATAAAAAGCTCATCTCAACCGCTTATCATTCAACTAAATCTCTCATTACGATTATCAATGATATTCTCGACTTTTCGAAAATTGAAGCGGGTAAGCTTGAATTAGAAAATGAAGTATTTAAGCTACCTGTTTTGATGGAACAATTAAATTCTGAATTGTCACTGTTACTTCAAGGTAAAAATATTAACTTAAGCTTTAATAACCAAGTTCAAGACGAATGTTGGTTGGGCGACATCGTTCGTATTCGGCAAATATTGATTAACCTAATTTCTAATGCGATTAAATTCACCGAGCAAGGTTCAGTAAGCGTTTCTGCACGTGAAGATCATACCAAGGGTATTGTATTTACCGTCAAAGATACCGGTATTGGTATTGATCAACAAACGTTAAAGCGTTTATTTAACCGTTTTGAACAAGCAGATAGCTCTACAACACGCCGCTTTGGCGGCACAGGTCTTGGTTTACCCATATCAGATAAATTAGTGAAGCTAATGAAAGGCTCTATCGATGTAGAAAGCGAGATCAATAAAGGTACAACTATCGCTGTAGCCTTGCCTTTAACAGCTGTTACTGGTGACAAATCCACCACAGTGACACTTGATACTCTCTACCCTGATATGCATGATAAAACCATACTCATTGCTGAAGATAACAAAATAAATCAATTGGTTATTTCTAAAATGATGAAGCCTACCAATGCTAATATTGTTATGGCAAATGACGGTGTTGATGCGATTAATAAATTTCATATTTGCGCCCCAGACTTTATTTTTATGGATATACAAATGCCAGAAATGGACGGCTTAACCGCTTGTAAAAAAATAAAGGCAGAGGCACCTGAACAACCCATCATTGCTTTAACCGCTAACGCGTTGAAAAATGAACAAGACTTATATCGCCAATATTTTGATGGCTACTTATCAAAACCCTTAGAAAAAGATAAATTAATAAAAGAACTTAACAGGCTATTGCGTGAATAATTATTCTGCGATGAAAAACAGGAATAGCATATACGCCTATGCCACTATTTATCAGGTTGAAATAAACGTAGCGAAGATACGGTTAATGCTTGTGTTCTCAACGCTTTTAATTGTGGGGCTTCTGATTGCCAATAATGCCAATATAAGGGTACATCAATAGAGTATTCATCTCCGAGGATAATAAGTTTATTTTCGGCAAGTGCATCAACACACTGCAACTCAGGTAACATGCCATAGCCAACCCCTGCGATTAACGCTTGTTTAAAACCCTCTGGACATGGCAATAAATGTACAAAATCAGTATCGCTTTTTACAACATCCGCCAAAAATTGATGTTGTAAGTTGTCATTTTCATCAAAAATAAGACACGGGCATTTGACTAAGTCTTGAGCGACATTCACTTTGTATTTGGATAAAAACGCCGGAGATGCTACGGCTCGATAACGCAACATACCTAAGTAACTCACTTTTCCGCCATTAATCGCGTTAGGCTCTGAAGAAATACATGTCATCACTTCGCCAGACTTCATCTTATTAAGCACAACAGATTGATCGTCAACCAGTAATTCGAATTTCACCTGTTGTTGATCTAAACCATTTAAAATACTTAACGCTTCTGGCAACCAAGTAGCTAATGAGTCTCGATTGGTTGCTAGGCGTATAGTGATTGGCATCGCACTAGCTGCAGTATCGGCAAGTGAGTCTATATTTAACTCCATTTCTAATTGTAAAACCTGTTGAAAATGGTTTAACAAACGTATTCCTTTACCCGTCGGTTTTGGCGGTTTTGATCGTATTAATACTGGCTCACCTAAAAGCAATTCGAGCGACTGTATTCTTCTACTTATCGCAGATTGGGTAATAAAAAGTTTGTTTGCCGCCCTTTCAAAACCACCTTCATTGACTATCGCGTGAAGTGCTTCTAGCAATTGATAATCCATCATGATTATTACTCATGTATCAACAGTATTATTCATTATGATAATAATTAAATTTACGTATGATGCAAATATAAACTTACTAATTGAGTGAATAAAAACTCATGGAATTAATATGTTGTCTTTTTTCTCAGGGATAATGCTTGGCTTAAGCCTTATAATAGCCATTGGCGCACAAAATATTTGGGTACTTAGTCAAAGCATGGCGGGTGCAAATCGTCTAGCATTAGCCGCCGCATGTATTTTTTCCGACGTATTACTCATTATATTAGGGGTATATGCCGCAAATGAAATTAAAGAACTTTTACCCGCTATAACCCCCTGGCTTACCTATGGCGGTGTACTCATGTTGATCTATCTAGCAGGAGGTGCAGCCTATAGAGCTTATCAAGGAAGTTCAGGGTTAAATGCAGCAAAAGCGAATGCCCATCACTGGAAAGTTACCGTCACACAAACATTAATGATCAGTTTCTTAAACCCTCATGTATATTTAGATACTGTTGTACTACTTGGTAGTATCGGCGCATTACAACCTTCACCTCAAATGTTTGCTTTTGGTGCATGTATAGGCTCAATTATTTGGTTTATCACACTGACTGCGTTTTCTCCAACATTAAAACGCTGGCTTAGCTCGACAACCAAGTGGCGAATATTCGATAGTCTCATCGCTATTATCTTATTATTTATGGCGTATCAATTACTTAATTTCATCCATTAATTTGCAAAAAACGTGAATGAATCATTAACGTTTATCACTTCATTATTTATCTGTCATTATTATCATGTTTTAGCTCGCGAACAGGCCTTACTTCAACAGTGCCGTAACGAGCAGGAGGGATTTTTTGTGCCAATCTAAGTGCATCATTCATATCTCTGGCTTCAAGCATATAAAAGCCGGCTAACTGTTCTTTGGTTTCAGCAAAGGGTCCATCGGTGATCAAAGGCTTTTCATTGCGAATACGCAAACTCAATGCCGTATCCGTTGTCATCAAAGGCGCACCATCAATAAAGTGACCGCTAGCCGATAAGCCTTCTACGCAAGCGATGCACTCTTGATTTAAATCATCCCACTCTGTCTGTGATAACTTCTCCATCTTAGTTTCATCATAATAAACTAAACATAAATATTTCATGAATTGCCTCCTATTGTGTCTCAATAATACTCAAGTAATAACATTTAGGGCTAAGTAACATAGGGAGGAAGCCTATCGACTCCCCCTATACAACAACCGTAAATGTTAAGATTGATTCATGGTGATCATTGGCACAAATCCACCATAAATAAGCCGCATGCCATCAAAAGGCATAGGGTTTTCTTCCATGTTCATCTTTGGATCGGATTTCATTGCTGCTTCCATTTTTTCCATGCCAGCATTACGTGTTTCTTTGTCAGGCCACTCAATCCAAGAAAACACGATCTGTTCATCAGCTTTAGCTTTAACCGCTTGACGAAAGTCTGTTTGTTTTCCATCAGGGACATCATCTTCCCAACATTCCACAACACGTATCGCTCCCCACTCAATAAAAGCGGCATCAAATGCTTCAGCGTGTGCTTTAAACTTTTCTTTATTCACTTTAGGTACTGCTGCTACCATGCCATCAATATAGGTCATTCTTATTCTCCTTTTCTTAGGGTTTGTAAATGTTTATAAATCAGCGCTAACGTTTACCTTATTATTCAGCCGCTGCTGCTGGATCCATCCACATAGCTTCCCAAACATGTCCATCAAGATCGGTAAAAGCACGGCCATACATAAAGCCAAAATCTTGCACTGGATTGACATCTGCGATACCTCCGCATTCATGAGCAGTTTTAAGCATTACATCAACACGCTTCTTATCAGTTAATGACAAAGCTAGCATCACTTCACTAGAAGAAATTTCTGGGATAGGACGTTGCGTAAAGTGTCGCCATTTTTCATGCGTCAATAGCATGACATGAATATTTTCACTCCACACCATACATGCTGCAGTGTCGTCGGTAAATTTCGGGTTATTATCAAAGCCAACTGCTTGATAAAATTTTATCGCTGCTGATAGATTGGCTACAGGTAGATTGACGAAAATCATCGATGTCATTTTTTACTCCTTATGTGTTTATTTTAAGTGTTTTAAAGAGTAGTCGTATAAGGCCTTAAAATTTCGACACACCACATAAAAAATAATTAAAGCGTTGCCATTCTTTTTTCGATAAAGCGTTTTTCGGGGGCTTGTTGAGTTAAATCTAAAGCGCGTTTATATGCGGACAATGCCGCATCTTTTTGCGCAAGTTGTCGATATAAATCCGCCTTTGCAGCGTAAAGTAAATAATAATGTTGTAATGCTTTATGATCTTCTATTGCTTCTATTGCCTTTAAACCGGCAATGGGACCGTCTCGCATCGATAGCGCTACCGCATGATTTAACGCATAAACCGGTGAGAAATTTATTGATAAAAGTACTTGGTATAATCCAGTAATTTCAGCCCAATCAGTCTCTTTAAAGCTAGGCGCTTCACAATGTACGGCAGCGATAGCTGCTTGCAATGTATAGGGATCAGCTTGCCCCATTGATAATGCTTTTTTTACGAATTGACACCCTTCTGCTATTTGCGGCTGATCCCATAAAGTACGGTTTTGCTCTTCCAAAGAAACAAGTTCGCCGTGCTCATCCATACGCGCTTTTTTACGGGCATCGTGAAGTAGCATTAATGCTAATAAGCCAATAATTTCTTTTTGTGGCATTAATGCCGACAGTAGCCTCGTTAACCGAATAGCTTCTAAGGATAGTTCTGTGCATGTAACGTCATGACCAACAGTTGCCGAATAGCCTTCATTAAATAATAAATACAAAGCAGCTAGCACCGAATGTAATCGTTCTGGCAGCAAATCAGTATCAGGTACTTCATATGGTATCTGCAATTCGCGAATTTTATTTTTAGCTCGAACAATACGTTGGGCAAGAGTAGAAACTGGAATTAAAAATGCCGCGGCTATCGCTTCCGTTGTTAAACCACATACTTCTCTGAGTGTTAGTGCAATTCTGGCCTCTATTGCTAACGCGGGATGGCAGCAAGTAAAAATCAATCGCAGTAAGTCATCTTCAATAACCTCTGGCTCTTCAAAGGGGGCGGTTTGCACCACGTCATCAGGTATCGTTGAAGTGAGGTATCTAGAGAAACTGTTATTTTTACGAAGCTTATCTATCGCTTTAAATCGCCCTGTTGAAATTAACCATGCGCGCGGGTTATTAGGCACACCATCTTTTGGCCATTGCAATAAAGCTGCCGTGAATGCATCTTGTAACGCTTCTTCCGCTAAATCAAAATGACCATTCAATAAACGCATAAGCGTTGCCAATACAGCACCTGACTCACGCTGATAACATGAGGTGATTTCTTGCTCAACTGTTAGCCCTGTTTGTTTAACATTGATCATAATTTAAATACTGTTTTTTGCACTTTAAATAGGCATATGCTCTTTGATGCATGCTTAAATACGAACAAAAACTATACCACAAAGTTCAAGAGGTTCTCGCGTTTGTAGGCAACAAAGTATTAAAAATCGGCCGCTAATACCCCACGTTCTGGTGTCATTAAGGCCTGATGATAAACACAAAAAACCACCGAACAATTAAGTACGATGGTTATTTATTAACGAAATATAAAACTATTGAGCGAGATAGGCTATTTGATAAGGCGCTACCGTAACAGTTGTATGCTGCTCATTCGTTGAAATATCAGCGGCTAAAAAGCCATGACCTTCCGTTAGGTGACAAGCTGAAGAAGGTAAATCACACGTAATTGTCTTGGCAGAAAAGTTAGCAATAACATGTATCGTTTTCCCCTCATATCCACGTGTAAACACTAACTTATCGTCACTACTTTCTATAAAGTTGATATCACCATATAGCAGAGGTGATTGACTTTTACGCCAGCGTAAAAAGGTTTGATAAGCATTCAATACCGACGAGGGTTGGTTTTGCTGCACTGACACAGCATTTTCTTGATGCGCGTCGCTTACCGGTAACCACAAGTGATCACTTTGTGAAAAGCCCGCATTGGTTGCATCAACTGACCAAGGTATTGGTGTTCGACAACCATCCCTACCTTTAAAGGTAGGCCAAAAAGTAATGCCGTAAGGATCTTGTAAATCTTCATAAGCAATGTCGGCTTCCGTTAAACCAAGTTCTTCACCTTGGTAACTACAAACACTGCCTCGTAGCGAAGCAAGTAACGCATTAAACATTTTACTTTGTGCTTCGCGGTTTTCATCAGTCCCCCATCGGGAAGCAACGCGCATCACATCGTGATTACCAATGGCCCAACAAGGCCAACCGTCAACTAACTTATCTTCTAGTGCTTCAACGGTTTGTCGAATATAGCGAGGGCTACCATCAGGTGTTAATAATTCAAAACTATACGCCATGTGTAATCGTTTATTTCCTTGGGTATAGTCAGCCATAGTTTGCAACGAATCTTCGGAAGATATTTCACCTAACGTCACTACATTTGGGTATTTATCCATTAAGTGACGTATATCTTCCATAAACGCAATATTTTCTGGTTGGGTATTATTGTAGTAATGATATTGAAAGGCATACGGATTATCTTCACTAAACCCTCGGCCTTTTCTATCTTCAGGCGCTTTTGCCGGATTATCACGTAACTGTTTATCATGAAAGCAAAAATTTATCGCATCTAAACGAAAGCCATCTACGCCGCGTTTTAGCCAAAATTCAACATTTTCAAGTACAGCTTTTTGCACATCAGGGTGATGAAAGTTTAAATCAGGTTGCGAGGTAAGAAAATTATGTAAGTAGTACTGTTGACGTCTAGGCTCCCATTGCCAAGCACATCCACCAAAGATAGATAACCAGTTATTGGGTGGCGTACCATCTTCTTTAGCATCAGCCCACACATACCAATCTGCCTTTGCATTCGATTTATTTTGACGGCTTTCAATAAACCAAGCGTGTTGATCAGAAGTATGACTCAATACTTGGTCTATCACGACTTTAATGTCGTACTCTTTCGCTTTGTTCATTAAGCGATCAAAATCATCCATATTACCGAACATCGGATCAATTTCTCGATAGCTACTAATATCGTAACCGAAATCTTTCATCGGTGATTTGAAAAACGGCGAAATCCAAACCGCATCTACGCCCAAGCTTTTAATATAGGGGAATTTTTCAACAACCCCAGCAAGATCACCGATACCATCATTGTTGGCATCCATAAAACTGCGAGGATAAATTTGATATATTACGGCGCCACGCCACCAAGGTTGAATTTCCATACAAGTCCAATCTACGTTATTTTATAATATTCATGTGGCTTACAGTATTAAGTGCAGTGGCCAGTCACGATTAATCGAGACCCTGTAAGCATAAGTAGCCCCTTGATTTAGTGCAATGCTACTGCATACGTATGCATGGTTAATCCATGCCTGAATTGTTATGCATACGTATGTAACCTTTATACTTGTCGCTGAGATCTTTGTACTATCAATACAAAGTACTTTTGCTAACGTAACAATAATAAACAAGGCACCTATGGCATTACACTTAAAAACATTATTGACCCTATTTACACTGAGCTGGTGTGCAACTTTTTTGTTCGGGTGCAAACAAGAAAAAACCAGTGTCCAACAATTGCAATCTTCCATAACACCAGTGATTGCGAGCGATTTGATGCCTTATCAACAAAGACCGATTGAAGATGAAGTCTTTTACTTCGTGTTACCTGATCGTTTCAGTAACGGTGATACCATGAATGACAAAGGCGCGAATGAAATACCGATTTCTTTTGGCGGTTTTGACCCTAGCAATGAAAAGTATTTTCACGGTGGTGATTTAACGGGTTTAACGAATAAACTTCCTTATTTAGAACAGCTTGGCATTACTAGTATCTGGTTAACGCCTATTTTACGTAATCAAGCAGTGCAAGGAGATATCGCTGGCTATCATGGTTATTGGGTATTAGATTTTACCGAAATTGATCCCCACCTAGGCAGTAATGATGACCTTAAAGCTTTAATTGATGCAGCACATAAACGCAATATTAAGATATTTTTTGACATTATCACCAATCACACTGCCGATGTGATCAAATACAAGGAATGCCATGGACAAGACGGTTCAGGATGGTCTGAAAGCGGTGAAGCCTGCCCTTACATTTCTCTTGCTGAGGTAGCACAAGGCAAGGGGTATCGAACAGTCATTCAAAAAGGTAATGAGCAACTTAAAACACCAGCGTGGTTAAATAATCCTAAACATTATCATAACCAAGGTGACTCTACTTTTAGTGGTGAAAACTCATTAAATGGTGACTTTTTCGGCCTTGATGATTTAAATACGGAATCGCAAGCGGTCGTTGAGGGTATGATCGATATTTACAAACACATCATCAGCGAGTTTAAACCTGATGGCTTTCGCATAGATACCGTCAAACACGTCAATATTGAGTTTTGGCAACAATTTATTCCTGCACTTGCTGATCATGCCGAAACTCAAGGCATAGAAAACTTCTTTATGTTTGGTGAAGTATATAGTGGCAACCCCATTGAGCTAAGTAAATTTACAACAGAGGGTACTTTACCGTCTGTACTCGACTTTGGCCTACAGTCAGTGTTGTATCAAACGTTAATAGAACAAAAGCCTACTGCATTGTTTAGTACGCTTTTTGCACAAGACGGTTTATATAAAAATGCCAATCAATTATTGAACTTTACCGGAAATCACGACATGGGTCGCTTTGCCTATTTGCTTGCGAAACAAGAAAAGTTTAGTCACCAAGAAATTAGCCGACGACTCAAGCTAGCCAGCGCTATGACTTTTTTCTTAAGGGGAGTGCCTGTTATTTATTACGGTGACGAACAGGGCTTTATTGGTACAGGTGATAACCACAACGCGCGACAAGACATGATGCCATCTAAAGTAGCTACCCATAATGCCCAGAAACTGCTGCAAACAACAGCAAGTACCGCACAGGATAACTTTGATATCAGTCACCCATTATTTACTTACTTTTCAAAATTAGCGGCCCTTTACCACCAACATAAAACATTACGTGTCGGCGAGCAAAAGGTTATATTGACTCAAGATAAGGCAGGCTTATTAGTACTGCGTAAACAAGATAAACGAGATGATTACCTCATCGCTTTTAACACAGCAATTGCTGAGCAATCAGCACTATTAACCCTTGATAAACAATATCAACTCATTCATCCATCTGAACAAGCATTAATAGAAACAGTGGGTGAACAGTCACGTATTTCTCTGCCAGGTTTGTCATTTGCGCTTTATCGCGCAGTTAAATAACGCGAACTGAACGTAAAAAACCAGTGCAATGCACTGGTTTTTTTTTATTATTAATCCCTTATATCAGCGAATACATGCATCAATAAATTGATGATGCGGTGGTACCTTTTCAGCCGTTTTAGTCATTATTTGTTTAATGCTGTAAAGCATTTCATTTAATTCATCAGTGTTTAGTTGATCTGCACTACGATGATAGTCATCAGGAATTAACCCTTGACCTAAAAATACCTGCTGCCAGGCAATTTTTGTAAAAAGCTCGTCATTTTCTCGAAACACTAAACCTGAAGACTTAAATAACGCCATTTTATGTTTTAAAGACTGGGGCACTTCTGCTCGCTGGCAGTCGCGCCAAAACTGGCTATCGTCACGTTGATTAAGCTTGTAATGTAAAATAATAAAATCACGAATACGCTCGTATTCAAGTGTAGATTGACGGTTGAATTCTTCTATCATCACCTCATCAATACCTTGATGAGGAAATAACTTCACTAAACGCACAATAGCACTTTGGATCATATGTATACTAGTTGACTCTAACGGCTCTAAAAAACCACTCGACAAACCAATAGCCACCACATTTTTATGCCATTGTTTTAAACGACGTCCGGTTTTAAATTTAATCACTTTCGGTTCTGCTAGCGCTTTACCGTCTAAATTTGCAAGCAAGCATTGCTGGGCCTGTTCATCTGTTAAATACTTTGAACTATACACAAAGCCATTACCTGTTCTATGCTGCAAAGGGATACGCCACTGCCATCCGGCTTCATGGGCAATGGATTGTGTAAATGGTTTAATCGGAGAAACACTTTCACTCGGTACTGCTATAGCGCTATCAGCAGGTAACCAATGAGACCAGTCTTCAAAGCCTGTATTCAAACGTTGTTCGATCAACAGCCCTTTCATACCCGAACAATCAATAAACAAATCACCAGCCACTTGAGTGCTATTTTCTAGGGTTAATGACAGAATATTGCCTGTTTTTTCACATTGTTCAACCTGTGAAACTTTTCCTTCGATTCGCTTCACGCCTTTGGCTTGGCAATATTGAGCTAGAAATTTTGCATAAAGCCCAGCATCAAAATGATAAGCATGGGCGAGTCCGTTAAGATTCAAGCCTGGTATTTTATCGAGTAACGCAAAGGCATTACGTTTAGCGACTTGGTAATTTAATGAAAAGTCCCAAAAATCATAGTTAAGCCCCGCGTAGTGTGCTTTTGTAAAAAAGTGATTAAAATCGCAAAGCGGAAAGCTTTTACCAATATCACCAAAAGCATGCATATAACGATTACCAACTGTTCCCCAGTTTTCAAATTCAATGCCGAGCTTTATTGTCGCTTTAGTTGCTTTGATAAACGCTTTAGGGTTTATACCTAACTCTTCATTAAAGTGCATAATCGGCGGTATCGTCGCCTCACCAACGCCAATAGTGCCTATTTGGTCTGACTCTATTAACGTAATATCCAGTTTATTGCCGAAGGTTTTCACTAACAGCGCTGCCGACATCCACCCTGCCGTGCCGCCACCTAAAATAACAACCTTATTCACTTTATTTTTCATGATAATTCTCTCGACCTAAGCACCGCAGGGTAAATTTCAATAGGAGAAAAAGTAGAATGCCCCAATAACATGACATTACCAGGGCACTTATTCAACTAACCTTAAAACGTATTACTATTAAAATTTATAGGTAAACCCTGCTTGATAGCTACGACCATAATCAAAGTATTGATCAGTAGCGTAATCAGCATCGTCAAATTTAGTTTGGAACGCCTCATTCGTTAGGTTCTGACCTTGCACATAAAGGTAAAGGTTATCAGTAACGTCATAGCCAATTTGCGCATCAACTAACGTTTCGCCTAGACCGAAACGTTGTTCAGTCGTTAAGCCAATAGTTGAATAGATTGACGCGGTAAAATCAGAACGTTTACGCATCGAGGTACGCACTTGAATGCCGTCTTTTTCATAATACGCGGTAATGGTTGAAACACGCTCAGACAAGCCAGGTAAGGTATAATCATCACCGTTAAAGTCTTTCATATCTTGCTTCACCATTGTATGGCTAGCAAAAATACCAAAGCCTTCTAAGCTCTCATCAATCATTTTAAAAGGAAATGACACTGAAAGTTCAACACCGCGTAAGTCACCTTCACCACCATTTTCTTTTGCGTTAACCGTCGCTGTTTTATCACTAAAACCATCAATATTACCCGCAACAGGGTGTGTTGATAACGATGCGTCATCTAACGGAAGTTCAGTTTCATAAACGCTATCAAAATTCCAGTTTTTAATTTTCTTATAAAATAACGCTACCGAGAAGTAACCTTCATCTGAGAAATAATTCTCATAGCTTACATCAAAACCATTTGCTTCACGGGCTTCTAATTGATAGTTTCCCCCTGAAGCTTTCCAATAATTGCCATTAATATCGGTGTCGTCAGGATTACCACTCCAACTTGTTGGTTCAACTAAAATACCACCTTTCATGTCATCCATCGTAGGACGAGCAATCGTTTTCGCAAAACCAAAACGCAGAATTTCATCATCTGATACATCAACAATAATATTAACGCTTGGTAAGAAATTTGAATAAGAGTGCGAGAAATCAAGTTTAGTATCTATACCACTCCAGCCAAACGTGTCACCAATTGAGCTTTGCTCTGTTTTGATGTAGCGTAAGCCAACATTACCACGTATCGACTTACCGGCTATTTCAGTTGATATATTACCTTGCACAAATGCTGCTGATACTTCTTCACTCACTTGGAAAGCATCATTAATTTTACCCCAAGAGTAAGTCACATCTGTTTCGCTATAAACCGCGCCACTTGAAAGCAAGGCTTCTTGGTCAAAGATAAGCGTATGACCCAAATTGGCGTGCGTTAAATCAACCGTACCCAGTAAGTATTCAGGTGAAATAGCAGCTACATTAGTACCAGGGATCATCGCAGACGGTAAAACATCAGTTTTTGAATAGCTAATCGTTTTTTGTTTATCGCGTTCACGATAGGCTAAACCAAATTCAATCGAGTCAAACACGTCGCTTTCTAGCATGTGTTTAGCTGCAAGTTTAAATGATTTAATTTCATCTTCTACTTTCGGGTTAGAACGTTCACCAGCAAGATCCCACCCCATAATATCGCCTAAGCCAACCGTATTGGGGTCACCATAGTCAAGTGAACTATCAAAAGTACCGCCCGAACCGTCTTTATTTAATTGATACGTTACTTCATTACCCGCAAAAGATGATGCACCACCAAACGTAGCATGCTGATATAAATCACGTTCTACTTCAGAAGAGCTGGCATCAAACGTTACCGTTAAGTCATCATTAACACGGTATTCGATGTTTACACCTAAGTTTAATAAATCAGCTGTGCGGTGTTCTTGATTGTTCTTTACATAAAAAGGAAAATTACGGTAAGTAGCCCCCGTAACAAAGCCGTCTTCAACACTATTAATGGTATATTCACAATCAGGGAACTTACCTTCATCATCACAGTTATTAAAACCGAATTCTATCGCGCCTACGTAGCGTTTATCACTAAAATCAACGTATAAAGAATCAACGGTGATGGTTAAGTCTTCTGTTGGGGCGTACTCTACAACAGCCATAACAGAATCACGCTCTAATACTGAAGAACGACCTTTGATATTCGCGCCTTTAATGCCTGTGTAGCTATTGCCTTCTTCATCCGTCAGGTCATACAAGAATGGGTCACCATGACGACCAAATTGCTTTTCTTGGCCAGGAGATTCCATCGTGTTAAAAGCTAAGGCGACACCCAGTGTGTCATTAGCAAATTGATCAATATATGAGAAGTTTAAGCGGTGACCATTATTATCATAACCATCTACCACTGCGTCATGGCCATTTTTCTCATATTGGCCATTGATCACAATCACTTGTTCTGCTTTTGATAGCGGACTGATCGTTTGCATATCAATGACACCTGCGATGCCCTCACCAGTCATTGACGCATTCGGCGTTTTGTAAACACTAACGCCGCTCATGATTTCAGATGGATAAAGGTCAAATTCAACACCACGTCCATCACCAATAGACACTTGTTCACGTCCATTAAGTGTTGTAGTCGACTCATTTTCACCAAAGCCGCGAATGCTAATAACACTCGCACGCCCTTCCAAACGTTGTGCCGCTAACCCTGAAATACGTGATAGGGAGTCAGCAATTGATGAATCAGGTAGTTTACCGATATCTTCGGCACTAATGGCATCAACAACGTTTGAAGAAAAACGTTTTGTGTTAATTGATTTAATTAAGCTGCCACGAAGTCCTTTTACTTCGATGACTTCAACTTCTTGATCTGCTTTTTTTGCTTGTTCTTTTTCTTCGTCGGTTTGCTGTGCGTAAGCAAACGATGAAGCGCTAACTGCCATCAAACCCGTCGACAACAACGCCAATGTTAACTTGCTCGGTGTAAACTTAACCATCTGTATTCTCTCCCCTACCTTCCCTGTACTTTATTTTAATTTTCAGCGTATCCAATAGCTGTTGTAATAACTAAATGTATATTTCATGTGTAAGTCGATACCCACTGTCACGTGGATGACCTAAATATAGAGAGGTCGGCTTCTGAAAAATACATTATGCATACGTATTCAATTTATGCATTTATCTGCATACGTATTCAAAATGAAGACAATAAAGACTTTTTTAGTGTTGAAACATTTGGTTACAGCCCTGATAAAATATAGCATTTTTCACCACAGATAGCGGATGGTTTTTAAACAAAAATTTACAAAATGCTAACACAACCAAATGATTGAATACGTATGCAATAATACCTAGCTACTTCTTATTCATAGCCTCGCAACGTAAATTAAGCAAAATTCACCGACTATACTGCTTATAAATTAACAGGATTTAAGATGCGCTTTTTTTTAACCATCATGCTATGGCTATGCATAACAGAACAAGTAAATGCACAACTTCAACATTTTTCACACAGCAGCACGACGGCAGTTGTTCCAAAAAAAACATCGAATAATATAAAGTTGGCGGGAGCCCACTGGTTAACACCTGACACCATAGTAGTTGCGACACAATTTTCATCCGATGAAATGACCCTTGCTACGTTCAATGCTGAAAAAATAGAACAAACATTTCCATTAGCTAAGTGCCAAATAAGTCAGTCATTAGCGCATAAGTACCCACACTTACAAGCATTTCAGTGTTTCACAGTCAAAGCACAAACCAAACAAATAAAACAGTTATTAAAACAACCTCTTATTGTGTATAAACAACAGCATGGCGACCTCGTAGGTACATATGTTCAAACCGCAAACGTGATCGATGCGCTTTATACTTCAGGGCAAAAAGATGCGAATGAAGATAATGAATTAGGTGCACGACTCACGAATAACGGCGTGCAATTTAAGTTATGGGCACCTACAGCGTTGGCAATAAATGTTCAACTTTTTGATAAGGCTAAACGACCTACATCACCTTACAAACTCAAGATGCGTGAAGATAAAAGTACAGGCATTTGGTCAGCGACCACATCTCATTTGTTACATGAACAGTTCTATCGCTACCAAATCACCTTATATCATCCAAGCACGAAAAAAATAGAAGAAGTAATCACAACTGACCCTTATTCTCTGAGTTTATCAACGAATAGTGAGCACTCACAAATAGTTGATTTAAATCACCCTTCCACCCAGCCAAGAGGCTGGCTTACGCAGCGAGATAACCCTGTTAAAAACCCTGAAGATAATATTTTTTATGAAACCCATATTCGTGATTTTAGTTCACACGATACAACACTAAAAAATAAGAATAATCGAGGTAAATACCTCGCTTTTACCGAAAAAAATAGCGCCGGAATGTTACATTTAAAAGCACTTAGAACCGCAGGAATAAACAGTATTCATTTACTGCCCGCATTCGATATAGGCACGGTAGATGAAAATAGCGAAACCGTAATAGATATCAACAACTCACTAAATGATATTTGCCGAAAAAGCCAACTTGAAGAAATTTGTGCATTAAATACCGATAAATCGCAGAAATTAAATGAATATCTAGCAACGTTGCCTAGTACGAGCAAACAACAACAAGCCGTTATTTCAGCACTACAACACCATGATAATTATAACTGGGGGTATGACCCATTTCATTACACAGTGCCGGAAGGCAGTTACGCAATAAACCCTGATGGAGTAAGCCGCATTGTTGAGTTTCGAACGATGGTACAAACATTACACAATTTAGGGTTTCGCGTGATCATGGATGTTGTTTATAACCATACCCACCAAGCTGCCTTAGCGCCAACTGCTGTTCTCGATAAAATTGTTCCTAATTATTATCAACGATTAGATCCTATTACGGGAAAAATTGCCCAGTCTACTTGTTGTGATAACACTGCAACAGAACATACGATGATGGAAAAATTAATGATTGATTCATTAGTAGTTTGGGCAAGAGATTACAAAATTGACGGTTTTCGTTTTGACCTAATGGGCCACCAACCCAAATCATCAATGCTTAACGCCCGTGGAGCAGTAAAAGCCGTTGATGCTGACACCTACTTTTATGGTGAAGGATGGAACTTTGGTGAAGTTGCCAATCACCAGCGATTTGAGCAAGCCAGTCAACTAGCACTTGGTGGAACTGAAATTGGTACCTTTACCGACAGGTTAAGAGACGCTGTAAGAGGCGGTGCATTTAATGCGCAAGGACAAGAAATTCGCAAAAGCCAAGGTATTGCTAATGGTTTGGCAACATTTCCTAATGAACTGCAATCAGGCGACGATCGCCAACGTTATCTCGCGTTAGCCGATCAACTCCGAATTGGTTTAACGGGCAACTTAGCTAACTACCCATTATTTACTGCAGAAGATACCATTCGAAAAGGAAGTGAAATTCCATATGGCGATCAACCAACAGGCTATGCACTTGATCCTGCCGACACCATTAACTACGTATCAAAGCACGACAATCAAACGTTATGGGACAACAACCAATACCGTATTGCTTATGATTTGACCACTGAGCAGCGTGTGCGAATGCAGCTTTTATCGCTTGCGTATCCGTTATTTTCCCAAGGCATTCCTTTCATTCATATGGGCAGTGAAATGTTACGCTCAAAAGGTTTCTTGCGAGATTCCTATGATTATGGCGACTGGTTTAACTATGTAGATTTTACCAAACGCTCAAATAACTACGAGATCGGCTTACCGCCAGCAGAAAAGGACCAACAAAACTGGCCAACCATTTTAACATTACGCCATAAGAATGCTGGCAAAGATGTAGCCTCTGCAAAGGATATTGCATTTAGCACCAAGGTTTTCCTTGATTTGGTCAACATAAGAATGTCTAACCCACTTTTTCGTTTAACCACCGCCAAACAAATTATTGCCAATGTTCGGTTCCATAATACTGGCAGCAAACAACAGCTTGGTATGCTTGCAATGAGTATCAATGGTAACAAAAGCTATCCGAGCACCCTTGTTATATTTAATAACTCAGGTAATCGCAAAACGCTCAACTTTGCTAACGCAAACGACTACCAACTTCATCCAATACAACAACAAGGAGCTGATAACGTGGTCAAAGAAAGTCAAATAGGTACCAACAGTTTTTCTGTACCGGCGCTAACCACCGCCGTTTTTATCAAGCAATAATACCAATTCGCATAAAGATTAAGTCAGTTCAGAGCGATGAAATTATGCTGAATACGTATGCAACTAGCTGTAATTTGCCACCAGTAATTTTATGCTGTTAACCATTAATAAACCCTCAGGAAAAATAATGAAGAAAAATCTGCTGGTTCTAACAACCCTTTTTGCAAGCGCCTACTTATACGCACCAAATTTATTAGCAAAAACAGTTAAGGTAAGCTCGCCAAACAACAAAATAACAGTCTCAATAAGTGACGAAAATACACCAAGCTACCGGGTAAGTTTTAACGGCAACCAAGTGATTGATACATCGCTGCTTGGTTTAAGGTTTCAGCAGTCAGCTGACCTAGCTGAGGGCTTTACAATTGCTTCAAGTAAACAAAAAACGGCTGACAGCACATGGCAATTACCCTGGGGCGAACGCAAAAATGTACGTGATAATCATCATGAATTAATCGTGAACTTCACTACCAACAGAAAAACGTCTAACCAATTTAGCGTGCGCTTTCGCGTATTTAATGACGGTATAGGCTTTCGCTATGAAGTTCCGAAACAGCCAGGGCTAGATGGTGATATTGCTATCACTGATGAATTAACAGAATTTAATATACCGCATGCTGAGAAAGCCACTGCTTGGTGGATCCCTGCACGTGGTTGGAATCGCTATGAATATATATACGAAACTACTCCATTATCCGAAATAGATCATGTACATACTCCGCTGACAATGAAATTAGCAAGTGGCGAACACATCAGTATTCATGAGGCTGCATTAGTCGATTATGCAGGTATGACGATTCAAAAAGGCCGTCATAATAAACTAAAAGCGGATTTAACACCTTGGTATGACGGAATATTAGTAAGAAAAACAGCTAATTTCACCAGCCCTTGGCGTACGATTCAAATGAGCAAAAATGCAGCGGGGTTACTCAACTCTGATCTAATTTTAAACCTTAATGAGCCCAGTAAATTAACGGACACGTCTTGGATAGAACCTGGAAAGTATGTGGGCATCTGGTGGGGGATGCATGTTGGTGAAACCACTTGGGGTAGTGGTGAGCAACACGGGGCTACCACAGAAGAAACCAAACGTTACATGGACTTTGCCGCAAAACATGGCTTCGATGGCGTGCTAGTGGAAGGTTGGAACATTGGCTGGGATGGTGATTGGTACGACAACGGTGATGTATTTAATTTTACTCAATCATATGACGACTTTGATATCAAAGCAGTAACAGAGCATGGCTTGGCAAAAGGTGTACGTTTAGTGGGTCATCATGAAACATCTGGCAATGTAACCAATTATCGTCATCAAATGGCTGACGCTTTTGAGCTGTACCAACAACACGGTGTTCGCCAAGTTAAAACAGGTTATGTCGCTGATGGTGGCAAAATTAAACGTATAGATGAACACGGTATTGCGCGTTTTGAATGGCATGATGGCCAATTTATGGTCAATGAATATTTAGACAACATTAAATTAGCCGCCAAATATCAAATCAGCATTAATACACACGAGCCGATTAAAGATACTGGCTTACGCAGAACCTATCCGAACTGGATCAGCAGAGAAGGTGCTCGCGGTCAAGAGTATAACGCGTGGGGATCACCACCAAACCCACCATCACATGCTGCTATCTTACCTTTTACTCGCATGTTAGCAGGACCAATGGACTTTACTCCTGGAACCTTTAACATGGCATTTAAAGGGTTAGGCGCGAACACTGATCGCCCACAAACCACATTGGCAAAACAATTAGCACTGTACGTCGTTATTTTTAGTCCGATTCAAATGGCGTCTGATTTACCGCGTCATTATGAAGCAAATTTACCGGCATTTCAGTTCATTAAAGATGTACCAACTGATTGGCAAGAAAGTAAAGCGATAGACGGCGAAATAGGTGAATATGTGGTAATAGCACGTCAAGAACGTCATGGTAAAGATTGGTATGTAGGGGCGTTAACCAACGAGAATGCACGCACCATTGATTTACCGTTAAACTTTCTTGAGCAAGGCAAGCGTTACCAAGCGCAAATTTATCGAGATGGCGATAATGCAAATTGGGTTGATAACCCATATGAAATAATCATTGAAAACAAGTCGGTTTCAGCGAATGATAGTTTAACGCTAGCACTCGCTACAAGCGGTGGTACCGCCATTCGCTTTAAAGCACTAGATTAAGCAGTCGCAGCAACTAGGTAATAATAATGACAATTTCAACTTCATCCATAACGCAGCAAAAGCCAACACTAAATTTTTGGCAAATTTGGAACATGTGCTTTGGCTTTATGGGTATTCAATTTGGTTTTGCTTTACAAAATGCCAATGTTAGTCGCATTTTTCAAACCTTAGGCGCAGATTACGGTAACATGGCGATTTTATGGGTCGCCGCCCCCATTACTGGGTTAATTGTACAGCCGATTATTGGCTATATGAGTGATAATACCTGGGGTAAATTCGGTCGCCGTCGTCCATACTTTTTGATAGGAGCTATTGCCGCGAGTTTGTCACTGTTTATCATGCCAAACTCTCCTACCTTATGGATGGCGGCTGGTATGCTATGGATCATGGATGCTTCTATTAATATTTCCATGGAACCTTTTCGCGCTTTTGTCGGTGATATGTTACCGAGAAAACAGCGAGCAACAGGCTATGCAATGCAAAGCTTTTTTATTGGTGTTGCTTCTGTGGTTGCATCATCATTACCGTGGATCATGACTAACTGGCTTGATATCAGTAATACCGCAGCGCCAGGACAGTTACCTGACTCAGTGAAATTTGCTTTTTACGCTGGTGGTGCAGTTTTTTTACTTGCAGTGTTATGGACAATTTTTACCACTAAAGAATATTCACCTGAACAATTAGCCGCGTTTGAACAAGCAGAAGACACAGAAACTGTTCATCCAATGCCACGAGTAACACCACCTTATGGTATTTATGGCATGATCACGCTAATAATCGGCATCGTCAGTAGTGTGTTAGTTTATAGCAACATATCGCGCTTAGATAAAAGTCTCTATATTTTAACCGGAGGCTTTGTTGTATTTGGTTTATGTTTACTCGTTGCTAACTATATGCATAAACAACATAAAGTTGACAATGGTTTTGCCCAAATTATGGCAGATTTATTCGCAATGCCTGATACCATGAAACAATTAGCGGTAGTGCAATTTTTCTCTTGGTTTCCTTTTTTTGCCATGTGGACCTACACCACAGCAGCAATAACAGCGTTTCACTATAATACGTCTGATGTTACATCTGTGGCCTATAATGAAGGAGCAGACTGGGTAGGCGTGTTATTTTCAACGTATAACTTAACTGCTGTTTTTGCAGCCATTTGTATTCCATTAATTGTTAAGCTGTTTAATCTACGTATAGCACATATGATTAATTTATTACTTGGTGGAGTAGGTTTTGTTTCATTTATTGTTATCGATAATCCAACATACCTCATAATATCCATGATTGGTGTTGGCTTTGCTTGGGCATCTATTTTATCCATTCCTTACGCCCTACTTGCTAATGCCTTACCCGCAAAAAAAATGGGGTTGTACATGGGGATTTTCAATTTCTTTATTGTGTTACCACAAATTTTAGCCGCGAGTATTTTAGGTGTGTTAATCACCAAGGTTTTTGATAACCAGCCTATTTACTCATTAGTTATTGGCGGTTCAAGTATGATTTTGGCTGGTTTATTAACTTTACGTGTAAAAGAAAGTCACCAGCATAGTTAACTTGTCATTGATATTAACTACCACACGATTTACGGACGATAAGTGTGGTAGGCATTAAAACATCATCTGGCGACTCGCCATTTATTAACGCAATTAAATTATCAACTAATAACTCACCTGCAAGTTTAGTGTCTTGTTTAGCAGTGGTTAAAGATGGAATGGTAAAACTTGCGATGGCGATATCATCAAACCCCACTACAGCGACTTGATCAGGTATTGTATAACCATGCTCTTGTAATGCACGCATGGCGCCAATAGCGATCAAATCACTAGCACCAAAAATAGCGTCAAAGTCAATGCCACTGTTAATCAACTGACATGCAGCTTCATATCCTGAATCTTCAACAGAAATGGCATCAATTTGACGCTTACTTTCAACGGTTAATTTGTTATCTGTTAACGCTTGACAATAACCATGATAACGATTCAAAAACTCAGGGGAATGAGTAGAAGCATCACCTAAAAAAGCAAATGCTTTTTTACCTTGTTTAATCACATGTTCTGTCACCTGATAACCACCGTGAAAATTATCACAGCCAACAGACAGTACTCGTTCATTATCTACTTTTGCACCCCATCGTACGAAGTGGGTATTTTGCTCACTTAATTGTATTAACTTTTCTTCGTAATCCATGAAGTCACCATAACCTAATAAAATTAGGCCATCCGCTTTTTTACTGTCTTCATAGTCAGCATGCCAATCATCACTTAGCTGCTGAAATGACACTAATAAATCGTATCCCTTTTGTGCGCACGCACGTGTAATACTGCCTAGCATGGATAAAAAGAACGGATTTATTAATGAATCATCATTAGTGGGATCTTCAAATAATAATAACGCAATAGTATTACTTTGTTGCGTTCGTAAACTGCTGGCATGCTTATCAACTTTGTAATTTAACTCTCGCGCAATGGCTTGTACTTTTTGCCGCGTTTCTTCGTTGACTAAAGGGCTATTGCGTAGCGCGCGAGAAACTGTAGATTGTGATACACCCGCACGATAGGCAATATCAAAAGACGTTGCTTTAGACATTAATGGCCCCATAAATTTGTTATCGTTAAATAGTACCGCCACTAACGAGCTAAGTACATATATTATATGAAATTAATCAAGCTTACCCACAAGTTTAGCGTTTGACTGCTTTATTGTTTGTTGAGGATAACTACTATTCGTTAATTCAATCGTAGTACGCTGATCTAGTTTAGCCCGGGACAACGCTTCTTGGTGATTTTTAAAATGCATTAATAATTCTGAAAAACGACCATTTTCAATTAAAGCTTCTAAACCCTGTTGTATTTGTTGTGCTAACTTAGTGTTAGCTTTTTTTACGAAAAAATACATTGATGACGGGTATTTAAATAATAGATGTTGGTCAATATATATATTTTTCTGATTAAATTTCTCAAACTCTGAATAGACTTCTAACACACCACGAAGCGTAAAGTCGAATAATCCTAATGCAGTGTCTTTATATAACGTTTCATACCAAGCAGTTTCCACAACATTAAACCCATTACGTTGCAAAATAGTTGCATCAGGCCAACCCCGCCCTTGCGCTAATCTCAATTGTTTTAATTGCGCTAAATCATATTTTTTTTGAAAAATAGGGGCATGTTTATTATTAACAACAGCAATTCTATAGCCAATGAGGCCATTCATCAGTGGAATGCGAATAGGTAAAAAGTTCTCTTCGCGATCTTGATTGGTTACCGTCCAAACAACATCAATAAGCTCTTTATCTAAACTTTTTAATTGCCGTTGCAGTACCATAGGTAAAGAAACTGGCACTAACGTACAGTCAGTACCTTTTTGTTGATACGTTTGACAAATTTCCTTAAGCAATAAAACAAAGTAATCTTTTTGGGGATCATTTTCCTCAACGGGAGCGTTGTATCGAATAATAATTGTTTCATTGGCTGAACTTAGTGAAGGATGCATAAATGCAAAGAGCATGAGATAACGACACCATGATAATAATAGCGCTTTTTCAACTTTTGATATTTTAAATAAAGCAGCCGTTAACCGTAACATACTTAAGATAGCTACGTTAACACAAACGTTTTTCATTAAAGGCCCGCCTCCTTACCGACACCAAAGTTAACTCACTATAGCACAAAAAATAGGCTTTATAGTTAGATTTACTGTTAACAAAAACAAACCTTCAAAAGAGCCAATTAACACATATTTACCCCACAGAAATAAATACAAATAAGAATTAATATCATTTGTATTGTCTTTTTTGTAAGGGGCTGTATAATCTCGCCTCATAAAAAATACACAGATATGAATACACAACTTTTACAGGGATATTATGAACACTCAAGTAAGACTTTCCGCAGTCGCCTTTGCTTTACAAGCGACAGTCATCAGTATTGCTTCAGCAGAAGCAAATGTTTCTCCTGATCTTGAAAATATTGAAAAGCTTGTTGTCACTGCAACGGGTTTTGAACAAAAGCTAACACAAGCACCTGCAAGTATTTCTATTGTTACCGCCGAAGACATTAAATCACGATCATTTACGTCTTTATTGGATGTTGTGAAGTATCAGGAAGGTATTGATATTGGCACAACACGTGACAAAACAGGTCAAGGCAGTGTTAGTATGCGTGGTCTTACGGGTGAGTACACCTTACTGCTAATTGATGGCAAACGCCAAAACAACCATGGCGATATCTACCCTAATAACTTTGGTGGTAACGCTTTTAACCATATACCACCTTTAGAAACTATTGAACGCGTAGAAATTATTCGTGGTCCTGCGTCAACCCTTTATGGTGCAGATGCACTGGGTGGTGTGATCAATGTGATCACCAAAAAACATACAGAAAACTGGAACGGGGCCATTACTTTTGGTCGTAGCTTTCAGAGCAACAATGACTTTGGTGATGATATTACCAGTGATGTTTCGGTTGCTGGGCCGATCATTAAAAATGTACTCAGTGTAGGGTTTCGTGCAAGTGCTTATGATCAGCAAGCATCATCACCTCAGTTTGCTCCCGCAGTTGATCCAAACGGTGACGTGCATGTCAGATCATTAGGTTTTGGTAGCGGTGGTCGTACTGTTGACAACAACAGTGAACATTACGGTTTTAGTATCAATTATACTCCTGCCGAGGGCCATGAGTTATCGTTTGATTATGATAATTCACACCAAGAATATGACAATACCCCTGACTATAACATTGATACTGGCAGTATAATCTATCCTTTAGGCACAAAAGATAGCATAGAAGCTTTATGGCAAGACAGAGGTGGTAAAGTAAACCCACGAGCAGGTTACGCCGCTGAACAGCAGTTTGATCGTCAATGGTGGTCATTAGCCTATACTGGTGAATTTAGCTTCGGGGCAGTATCTGCTTCACTTGGCTATGTTGACACGCAAAACAATGGCCGCACGCTGCCGTTAAGTGTCGCTGAGCGTCAATTGTTGCAAAAAATGTATGATGGTGCAGGCGATTATGAAAATATGTCAGAAGACCAACGTCGTGACCTTGCAGAAGATACCTTCTTACCACGCCCAGAGCGACCGTTAGATAGTAGTCAATACACCTTTGATTTACGCTTTGACATACCCATTGATAACGCAGCCGGCGATCATAATTTTGTCTTAGGTTTGCAAGCAATTGACGGCGAACTGCAAGATGGCGTATTTGGCTTAGAGTCAGGCAATGCTGGCGCTATTCAAGAACAGAAAATGTATTCATTGTTTGCTGAAGACAACTGGATGATCACAGATAGCTTTACCTTAACCGCAGGTGTTCGTGTTGATGATCACGATGTCTTTGGTAATCAAACATCACCACGCGCCTATGCCGTTTATAACATCAATGATGATTGGACTATTAAAGGTGGCGTAAGCACTGGTTATAAAACGCCTAAAACAACTGACTTATACGATGGTATTACGGGTTTTGGTGGCCAAGGTACAAGTCCTTTCGCGGGTAATCCAGAGCTAGAGCCTGAAACCAGTGTAAACAGTGAAATTGCGTTATATTGGAGTAAAGATGAACATAATTTCAATATCACCTATTTCGATACTGAATTTGAAGATAAAATTGCTCGCGGTGACACCATTCAAAGCTGTGAAAAAACAGGTGGGGTTCGCCCATGTGTGAATTTAGGCCAGTACGATCAGTTAGGTTATACCACCTACAGCCAAAAAATTAATATCGATAAAGTTACATTACAAGGTATTGAAGTGGCGGGTCGTTACCAGCTAACAAACGACTGGTCAGTGTATGCAAACTACACCTGGACAGACAGTGAACAGCAAAGTGGCCCGGAAGAAGGATTACCTTTAACCAATACAGCCGAGCATATGGGTAATATCAACATTGGCTGGGATGCCACAGAAGATTTAAATGTTTATTTGCAAAGTGAATATCGTTCTGATCGTTACCGTGGTTTCGACTCAGTTCACGAACGCGAACTATATTACAAAAACTACTCACTGCTAAACTTAGGCGCCCGTTGGACGCTAAATGATAATGTGATGGTGAATTTACGTGTAAACAACCTACTAGATAGAGACTTTACTTCTTATTCAACAAGTTATGATGACTTAAACGGTGATGGAACGTTTGAATATTTATCAGGCCGGGGGGTTGTCAGTGAAGTGGTATTCGAAGATGATTACAACGTAAAAGACAAAGCTCGCAACTTTTGGGCAAGTGTTACTGTAAGCTTTTAGATATCAACAGGCGGCATATTAACGATGCCGCCTTATTTTCGGAGTAAAAATGCAAGTAAGTTTTGGATCCATTAGGCAGTGGCATTGGGTTAGTTCTGCGTTATGTCTAATTGGCATGTTGGGGTTTGCCATCACAGGTATCACGCTAAATCATGCAACTGATATTACCGTTACGCCGCAAATAACTACATTAGAAGCAACACTACCTAAAAATTTACTTGAAGCTTTAAAAACGACAGCCAATGAAAACCCGACAGAAACGCCACCTAAAGCATTATCGTTTTGGTTAGCACAAACCCATTCCTTGCAACTTTCAAAAAACGCTGTTGCAGAGTGGTCAGACGATGAACTGTATATCGTTCATGCAGGTCCGGGTGAAGATACTTGGTTAGCGGTTGATTTTTATAGTAATGAGCTCAGTTATGAAAGTACAGAACGAGGCCTAATCGCCTACTTTAATGACTTACATAAAGGTCGTGACACAGGCACCGCCTGGGGTTGGTTTATAGATGTCTTTTCTGTTGCATGCGTCGTTTTTTGCTTAACCGGTTTGCTGCTACTTTACCGACAAAAAAACCACCGTTGGATGACTTGGCCTGTCACTGTTTTAGGGGCAATTATTCCCGCTATTTTGTTATTACTTTTTGTTCATTAACCATGATTACCCAAGGAGAAAACCGTGTTTAAAATCATATGTAAATTACTGGCAATTGCCAGTTTAGTCATCACTGCCAGTGCATATGCTCAGTCACCGTTACAACTAGAGATCGCTATCCCTCGATTACAAGTGGCTGAATATCACAAACCTTATGTCGCTGTTTGGTTAGAAGATCAAAAACGTAATACTACACAAATCGCCGTTTGGTACGATATTGAAATGGAAAATGGCAAAGGTGAAGAATGGCTGGCCGATTTACGTCAATGGTGGCGCAGAGGCGGGCGTAAACTTGAAATGCCTATCGATGGTATTACTGGTGCAACTAAAGGGCCAGGCAGTCATATAATCACCCTTGAACTGGCCTCTTTACTCAAAAATCAACGCTCTGGCGAATACAAAATAAGAGTGGAAGCCTCAAGAGAGGTGGGTGGTCGAGAACTACTTCAGATCCCTATTACACTGCCTATAAAATCAAAAGACTTACCTATTTCTGTCGCTGGTAAGCGCGAATTAGACCACATCACATTAACCATTAAAGAATAAACCAATGTTGCCAGGAGAAAAGCACATGTTATCAACCAAATTAATAAAGTTAGTCGTAGTCACGCTAACCATGATTACCATTTCTATACCCGCTCATGCCCATAGAGCGTGGATAAAACCTAGCAAAACCGTGTTATCCGGTGAGCAAAACTACGTCACTTTTGATGCTGCGGTATCGAATACGCTATTTATCCCTGAACATGTTGCCTTTCGCATGAGTTACCTTTCGGCGACCGGCCCTGATGGTAAAGCTGTTGATTTTGAAAATGTTGGCAAGGGAAAGTACCGCAATACGTTTGATTTAAACCTAACTCAAAATGGTACCTACCGCGTTGGATCAGCATCTTCTGGTTTACGCGCCTCTTGGAAAGATGCAGAAGGTAAACGTAAAAGATGGCCAGGCAGAGGTGGTCCAACTAAAGATGAAACATTTGAAACCGCAGTGCCAAAACAAGCACAAGATCTGAAAGTAGAATACAGCTCTTACAGATCAGAAACCTTTGTCACTTTAGGCCAGCCGAGCGATGAAGTTTTAGCAGTAAGCAACAAAGGGTTAGAGCTTGTAACTGTTACTCATCCAAATGACTTATTTGCAACTGAAACAGCGACATTTAAGTTTGTGATTGACGGAGAGCCTGCCGTAGGTACAGAAATTGAAATAATTCGTGGTTCCATGCGTTATAGAAACTCACAAGATACAATTCTTGTGAAAACTAACGAAAAAGGTGAATTTAACGTAACTTGGCCTCATGCTGGTATGTATTTTTTAGAAGCATCGTATAAAGATGATAAAGCTCAAGCGCCGGCAACTGAACGTAATGGTAGCTACTCAGCAACTCTTGAAGTATTACCGCTTTAACGCATGAGTGAAGATCTGCGCATAGGCATATCACTAGCACTAAGCCTGTCTTGGTGCTTATGGGTTGGTATAAGTTGGTTACGTCATAAGCCTCGTTCGACGATGGCTAGTCACCAACCTATTTTTGTCTATGCCAGTCAAACAGGACAAGCAAAAGCAACGGCTCAATCTCAACTTATTTCATTTTCCGATGCATTACTTTTACCCTTAAACAAGCTAACCCCACAACATTTCAGCTTAGCAACAGAGATGCATTTTTATTTAAGTACATACGGCGACGGGGAAGCACCAGACAATGGTCGAGGTTTTATTAAATCGCTAAATACGATTAATCAAGATCTTATCCAATCATTAAAGTTTACCGTAACTGCATTGGGTGATAGCCGTTACCCTGCTTTTTGCGCGTTCGGTAAACACGTTTATCAACAGCTCACTCACATTGGAGCTCAACCTTTATCAGACATCAAATACATTGATGCCAATACAAAGCAAACAGAAGATAAACTTTTCGGTTTTACAACAGCAAAGCTAAAAGAACGAACACATTTAAACCCTAACAGTGTTAGCCCTGGCTTATATCACTTGCATTTAGATGCAAAGAATTTAACCTGGAAACCAGGCGATATATTAGAAGTATTACCACCAGAAAAAGGTAAATATGGTGCCCCTCGAAGTTATTCAATAGCCAGTGCAGCGAGTGATCTTTACAATGATCAATTAATATTATTGGTACGTCTGCATATTGCCCCTGACGGCAGCCAAGGTTTAGCATCACGTTTTCTTACCCAAACCTGTCGCGAAGGATCATTACTAACAGTTAAAGTAAGAGCTAACCCAAGTTGCCAATTAACCGCAACTAACACCCCACTATTACTTATTGGCGCTGGTAGCGGTTTAGCTGGATTGCTCGGCCACATTAAGCAACGATCACTAACAAAAAATGCAGGGCCAATTTGGTTAATTTATGGCGAGCGAGAGCCCATACATGATCATCATTTATCATCTGACATCGCCCATTGGCAAGAGCAAAATGTGCTAAGTCGCGTAGATCGCGTATTTTCACGTCAAAGTAGCAATGAAAAGTATGTGCAAGATATTTTAATAAAGCACTCACAAGCAGTAAAAGCGTTTATTGAAACACAAGGAGACATCTACGTGTGTGGCAGTTTAACAGGCATGGGAAATGCAGTTCATCAGGCGCTAGTAACTATTCTGGGTCAGTCAGAACTTGAGACGCTTATAGCCTCAGAGCGATACCACCGAGATTTATATTAGATGTGATTAAGTGTTTACTTTAATAGCAACATTAAACATACCTGCATAAAAAATGGGTTATCAATAACGTTATATTGTTATTGATAACCCATTTGATCTTTGTTTTTCTTCAGTAATAAGCTGCCATCAGTGATGAGTCAGCTTTTCAGCGAAAAATTAACAGTCTTTATCTTCAGTATCTAATTTATCTTTCGCTTCTTCACAAAGATCTTCTGCTTTATTTTCAGCATCGGTCATTGCTTCATCTACCGTTTCACCTGCATCTTCTGCTGGACCATCTGAACAACCTGCTAGCGCCATCACTAATGTTAATAATGTAATTTTAATATAAGTAGAGATGTTTTCCATTTAATAGCTCCTTTGCCATAACAATTAAAAGTCAATTTACGCCACCGCTTTACGGTGGCGATTAGTTAAACCTTTGGTTTACGAATTATTTGTACAATAAACGACAACACAACAAGCGCAAGAAAGATAAAAAATAATATCTTAGCGATTCCTGCTGCCGCACCTGCAATACCACCAAAACCTAACAACGCGGCGATAATTGCCAAAACAAGAAATGTGAGTGACCAACCTAACATGGTAATCTCCTTGTAAGTTTACACGGTATTACGCTGATGCTTGTTGCAAGGCTTTCATTTCATCGTGACAGGCTTGCATACGTATTTGAATTTGACTTAATGCGATATTACACGGCTCTGGTAATGATGCTTCCATTGCAGCTGATAACTTATCAAGCACTCTATCTTCCACTTCTTCTAACTGATCAAGATAAGTATGCTCTTTATCGGCACGAACAACAGTAAGAAGTTTAGTATACTTTTCGCGCATGGTAACAACTAAATCTGAATCATCTTCAATTTCACCTTCATCGATCAGTACATACGTTTGTAATTCTGAAATAGCTCTTGTTTTTTCGGTGATCATTTTATTAAAAATAGTCGCTAACGTGTTATCTGATAACTCTTCTTTAGCTTCTTTATAAAATTCAACACCACCATTAAGTACCTTAATTAATTCCTTAACAGGGCTCATATCGTAATTTGATAATGACATAAATACTCCTTAACTTTGGTTGTTTAAAAGTAATTTCACTTAATTCAATATTAAAGATGCACAAGGCATGCCAATAACAAAAATACAATAAAAACAAAAGATTAAACAATTTAATTTATATAATGCCAGCAATATTTACATGGCTATTGTAACTTTTACTGTTTATCAAAAAACAATGTTTTATCGAATTTGATATCGAATAGGCACGACTACCGATAACGGTTTTTTTGAAAGATGTGCAGGAGGTCTAGGTAAGGGGCCTGCTTGAGCGATTAAGGTTAAAGTGGCACGATCAAGTAAGTGAACAGTATTAACTTGAATTAACGCGATACCGACTCAGCGAAAAGCTTTAGGCCTTTGCAAAGAAGTACAACTGAAAAGGTTATTACTTTACTAACTAATTAAGAATAAGTATCATTTACAATTAATAATGTAACGACCGCAAGCTCTCTTTAAAAGGAATCATCACTCCATGAATGTAATAAGCAAAAAATGCGTACATCTACTTAAATCTTTAGTGGTATGTAGCGCTTTATTCACGATATCTGCACAAGCCAATGGGCCGGTAGGCGACCATGTTAATCATTTATCAAAACATTTACCCGCTTATGAAAAAGAAGTGCATTGGTTAATTGAAAAAGTAGACGGGATCGTAAGCCGTTATCATAAAGATGGTGCAAAAGCGGCACACGCTGATGCAGTTGTTGAACATTGGGAAGCGGTGAAGTTTCATGCCGCTATCGAAACAAATTATGTTTTAGTTTATGCCTCTATTTGGCAAGGGCTTTTTGCCGTTAAAGAGAGCATAGATAAAGGTTTACCAATAAACGATGTAAGAAAAGAACAAACAAAATTAACCCAGGCTTTATGGCAAGGTTTAGGGGCAGTAAAAATGGCAGCTACGCTTCAAGATAAAGGCCTTTTAGCTCAGATTCAAACACGAGAAGGAGCGCCAACAAACTCAATTGAAGCCCTAGATACAATAAATACACGCTTAAATAGAGTCGTAGCAAAGTACGCTGAAAAACTAATCGATACTTCTGTTAAAATGGTCGCAGAAACCTATTTGAATTTATTTGAAGGTGTTGAAGGAGAACTTATTGCGTTAGACGCCAATTTAGTGGAAGATCTAGAAAAAGATTTCAATGTTACCCTACCCAAGGCAATAAAATCTCATGCAAGCGTTGAAGATGTTCGTCAGATTGTTGCAACCATGACCAACAAAGTTAACCGCGCAAGTACCTTAATTAAAAACAATGCCAACAATAAAAAGGACGTATTTTAATAATGCACCGTAGAACACTGCTTCAAACATTATCACTGGCTAGTTTGGCAGGCGCCCTACCCGGCTTATCTATTAGTGCTCTCGCAAATAGTATCAAAAGCTATTCTGTTGAAGAGTTGCCTAAACTTGAAGGTGAGCTCACACTTTATCTTGGGCGTGGTGAGGGTGGTTTGTATGAAGATGTTCTTAATGCTATTAAAAAGCGTAACCCTAATTTTGATTTGAAAATTCGTCGAGGGCCAACAGCAGCCCTCGCTAACATGCTACTCGCAGAAGCAAAAGCTGGTGTTTCGCGCGCTGACCTTTTTTGGGCGGTTGATTCAGGCGCTATCGGCCAAGTCGCTCAAGCAGGGCTAGCAAAATCATTACCGACTGATATTACTGCTCAATTAAAACCAGAATTTCGCTTTCATAATTGGGCACCTATCACTGGCCGTATTCGTACTTTGCCCTACAATCCTACGAAAGTTGGCAGTAAGCAACTACCGACCAGTATTATGGATTTACCTAATACTGACTTATCCATAGCTTGGGCACCATCATATGCTTCTTTTCAGTCCTTTGTGACAGCTATGCGATTATTAGAAGGTGAAGCCGCAACCATTCAGTGGCTTAAAGCAATGAAACAAAAAACGAAAAAGTATGCTGGTGAATTAGGTGTTGTCATGGCTGTTGAGCGCGGAGAAGCGGATATTGGTTTAGCAAACCATTATTACACCTTACGATTAAAATCAGGAAAGCCTGACGCGAATTTAACATTAGCTTTCACAAATAACGATGCAGGTTGCTTGATCAATGCCTCTGGCATTATTAGTCTCACTGAAAATAAAACGGCGATAGACTTTATTCGCTACTTATTAACAACTGAAGTACAAAGCTACTTATCATCCGAAGCGTATGAAATACCTCTCGCAGGTAATAATGCACCACCGCAAGGCATTCCAACGCTTGATACGATTTCCCCGCCTAATGTAGATTTAACCAAATTGGCTGATGTCAGGCCAACATTAACATTAATGCGTAAAGCCGGCGTGCTATGAAACCTTGGTCAACATCGTATATCGTCGCTTTTATGGTGGCGGCTTTAGCGCTATTTCCTGTTGGTGTTTTATTCTCTTTAGCGTCAGACAGTACCCAAATATTTGATGCTTACAACCTTGAAGTACTGGCAAATACGTTATTATTAATGGCGTTTACCGCCTTAGGGGCCATACTAATTGGCGTACCTTTGGCTGTTATTTTGACTTATGTGCAATTGCCTTGGAAAAAGTTCTGGTTAGTGTTACTCGCAGCCCCGTTAGCCATGCCAAGTTATCTAGGCGCATTCACCTTTTATGCAACGTTTGGTTATAGTGGTGAATTAAATGCACTTACAGGGATAGAAACTCCCCCTTTTGATGGGTTATTTGGGGCTAGTGTGATCATGATCTTTTACACCTACCCATTTGTGTTACTCAGTACACGTGCGGCATTAAGCAGTTTAGATGCAAGCCAAGTGTACGCAGCAAGAACTCTAGGCATGTCTTTATTAACGAGTTTATGGCGTATCGCATTACCACGCATTTTTAACGGCATAGCCGCTGGAGCATTGCTTGCCTCGTTATATGCGTTATCAGATTTTGGTACACCTGCATTTATGGGGTTAGATACTTTTACCCGCGTTATTTACGTTGAATACAATGCTTTTGGTTTAAGCCAAGCAGCGATGTTGTCGTTACAGTTATTGGTGATTGTGGCATTAGTTTTATACCTTGAAGCTCAAGTGAAAGGTAGCCAAGAACCCCCGGGTAGACACTTAGTGTTTTGGCCTAATAAAAAGCAACTATTGCTCATCATAAGTGGTATGTTTCCCATCGTGTTATTTGCCATAGTACTGCCTTTAGCGGTATTTTCTATCTGGTTATGGCGAGATGGCTTTGGTAACTTTGAGCTTTCCTATGCTTGGAACTCGGCTCAAGCTTCTTTATTAGCAGCAATGGCTGCAATGATCATTGCACTTCCACTTGCCCATGCTTCTTTAAAAGGAAGAGCAGGCAAGTTCATGGAGCGAATTATTTTTGTTGGCTTTGGTATACCAGGCATCGTAATGGGTACCGCACTCGTTTATATTGGTTTACAGCTCCCCTTTTTGTACCAAACACTCGGTCTGCTTGTGTTGGCTTATTTATTGCGTTTTCTTCCTTTAGCTATTGGCAGCATTAGAACCGCGACCGAAAATTTAGATACTTCTATGGTCAACGCAGCTAGGCTACTGGGTGCAAGTCCACAAGAAGCTTTTCGCCGAGTAACCTTACCATTAACCATGCGCGGTGTAATTGCAGGTGGCGCACTGGTATTTTTAGAAGCCATGCGTGAATTACCCGCAACTTTATTATTAGGCCCTACGGGTTACGAAACCTTAGCCACCTATTTATGGCGAGTATATGAAGCTGGCTATTTTGGCTTAGCTGCTATTCCAGGCTTATTATTGATTTTTATTTCCGCCCTTGGTTTATTATTAATGCTCACTGGTGAGCGGTTTAATGATATTGAATTTAATAAGGAAACACAGATTAAATGATTGAAGTAACCAATTTAAGTATTAACTATGGTGATAATACTGTCGTTGATAATCTGAGTTTTTCCTTAGCACAAAAAGAAATACTGATGCTTGTTGGACCCACAGGCTGCGGTAAATCAACTATTTTAAAAGCCATTGCTGGGTTATTACCGATTGAATCAGGCGAAATCAAACACCAGTCTTGGACTGCAACAGCCAAAAAACACGTAGCACCTGAAAAACGAAAGCTTGGTATGGTGTTTCAAGATTTTGCCTTATTTCCGCATTTAACCGTCATAGAAAATGTAAGTTTTCGGCTAAAAAGCCATGAAAAAGCAGAACATTGGTTGGCGGTATTAGGGCTCAGCAATTTTAAACACGTTAAACCCAATCAACTTTCTGGCGGTCAAAAGCAACGTGTTGCATTAGCACGAACTTTAGCACATGAACCGGCATTAGTGTTATTAGATGAGCCACTTTCCAGCCTTGATGCCGCATTAAAAGATGAACTGCGATGGCAGATCCGCAGCGCCTTAAAAGAAGCCGGTGTACCGGCTATTTGGGTCACGCATGATCAAGAAGAAGCACTGTCAATTGGCGACAAAGTAGGCGTTTTGTTAAACGGCAAACTTGAACAACTTGCACCACCACACGAATGCTACACAACACCCGTTAATAAATTTGTTGCTCGCTTTTTAGGTGATGCTAACTTTATTCAAGGTGAATACTCTTCAACAGAAGGGGTTGTTACCAGTATTATGGGTAAAAGCGTTATTCATATTCACGAGAACCTCGAAGATAACGTTGAATTATTAGTGCGACCAGAAGACCTTAATTTACAAGCTAATGACAAGGGTATAGGTAAAATTATTTGGTCGCGCTATGAAGGTAAAAGTCGATTATTTCTCGTAGAGCTCGCGACAGGCGAACAACTTAGGGTGCGAGAAAGCAATACACTGCAACTTCAAACAGGGCAAAGTGTCAGTATTGCCATCAATACAGCAAGTAAGTTAAACGCCTATAATATAAGGTAATTTTTGCAAGTACAAGCATATCACCATCAGCACCTTGTGCTTTAAATTGATTGATAAAACGGCATACACACATCGAAAAATGTGTCTTTATGGCGAAGTTTGAAACGGTTTTCAACCACATGAGCGCGTTGAATTCTATCTATGCGAAAAACACGAGATGATTTGCGTAAATGATCCCAAGCGATGATATACCAAATAGGCCAGAATAATAAAATATACTGTGCTTCAATCACACGTGTTGTTCGTTCACCTGACTCTGCTACATAATCAATTTCTAAACACTTACATTGTAAGAATGCTTCTGCAACAGATTCTGATACCTTTGATGTTGGCTTTAAATAACGTGCAACGGCGGTTGTTCCTGCATTATCACCTACCATAATACGCTTACGAATAGTACTCACTGCGTTGCGTTGTTTTTCAGGAAAGGCTTGAAAGAGCTTCTGTTTAATTGCTTTAAGGTTATTGGTAAACAACGGCGATTGTAGTGACTCCATAATGGCTAACGACAGTATCAATTCAACCACTTCTTGATGATTTAACTGTAAGCGCTCAATGCCCCAGCGACCATTTAACCGAATGCCTCCGCCTCGTCCTCGATCTGAATCAATAGGATAACCAGCAAGCCTTAACTGAGCTATTTCTCGCATCAAGGTTCGCTGGCTAATCCCCAACTGCTCGCGTAAGTCAGCAGATTTCCAATGTTCTTCAGAGCGCAGTAATCCAAGTAGGCGGCTGCGCCGTTCACTGCGATGTTCAAAGCTAGTATTTGTCATTTCTTTAATATGCCAAATAACGGCATAAATTACCATATAGTATTTGTCGCAAACCACTTAACCGCTAACCTCGCCACATGGCGACAAGGAGTCTATAAATGAAACACTATTTCAATCAAATGAGCAGAGGGATCACCACCGACTGGATGCTGAAAGAGCTCGACGTTCCCCATGAGCAGGTCACTATTAATTTTGATAGCGGAGAAAACCTATCTACAGAATTCAAAAATATAAACCCTATGGGTAAATTGCCTGTATTGGTAGATGATGATGTAGTCGTGACAGAGGTTGCAGCTATTTGCGCCTACTTAGCTGATAAATTTCCTGAAAAGCAATTGGCGCCTCAAGTTGGTAGTGCCGAACGTGCCACTTATTATCGCTACTTATTTGTCGCTGGAAACACAATTGAACCTGCATTTTCCCTCGCTGCTTTTGATATGGAACACCCTCAGCCTAGCTCGGTGAGCTGGGGTGATATGCCGCGAATATTAGCGACAATAGAAGCGATGACACCTGAATCAGATTGGATACTTGGACAGCAGTTTTCCGCAGCTGATATTGTTTTTGGTGGTTTGTTAGACTTTACCATCGTTTTTAAATGGTATGAACCATCTTCCAAAGTTATAGCATATGTTGAACGTATAAGACAGCGCCCAGCTTACCGCGAAAGCCATGGCGGTTTTTTGGCGATGATTGAGGAAGCTTAAACCGTATTCTCAATATTATAGCGTGTGTTAGAAAAGCAACAGCCACTTGCAAAACAAGTGGCTGTCAGTACCAAACCTTGTTATGGGTTATTTTTTCTTTTCTTCAGCTTTCTTTTCAGGAAAATCTAAACCTGTCCATGCTTTAAAAAATGCCTTCTGCGCTTTGCTTGCATCTTTCATCGCTTGTACTTTTAATTCACTTTTTGGCATAGCCGCTAAGGTAATGGTTTTGGTCATTAACTGGTCACGTCTAAAAAAGGTAAATTCAACATCAGTGTCTGGTTTGAAATTGGTTAAACGCTTTTTCAAGTCTTTGTCTGCCATACGCAAGCCATCGACAGCCACGATGATGTCACCAGTAGTAAAACCTGCTTGCCACGCTGGGCTGCCTTTTTCTACCGCTCTTACCAATAAGCCATTGGAATGGGAAGATGTGCTTAACCCTGTCCACGCTTTCTTTTTATCTTCTTTACCATAGCTAATTTCTAAACCAGCTTTAGCCAGCAGTTTATCAAAATCAGGTTTTGCATGGCCATCAACATTTTTTTGCCACCAAGATTGGTAGCTATCACCCGTCACTTTTTTCAACACCGTTAATACGTCTTGATCGTTAAAGGTTTTTGGAATGCTGTACTCTTTGTAAAGCACATCATGCACATTACGATAGCTTTTCTTTAATTTAGTTTTTTCCAAAATGTCAAAATCTAACATCCAAGAAACTAAAAAGCCTTCAGAATAAATATTAACGCTATGGTTTTTATCGTAATCACCACCTTCGCTGATCCACTTATCAAAGCTGGCCTCCGCAACAGACTGTGCATCGCGTCCTGGTTTACGTTTAAAACCATTAATGCTCTTAGATAAACTTTTTAACCATTCTTTCGTGGTCATTAATTCACCACGCATCAATAATTGATTTTGCAAATAACTGGTTGAGCCTTCAGCTAACCAAAGTAGATTCGAATAGTTTTCATGTTGATAGTCATAAGGCACTAAGCCTTCTGGACGATATTGCTTAACATTCCACGTATGCACAAATTCATGTGCTGCAGTTCCTAAGAACTGTAAATAATCTTTTCTTTCAGAAAAGCTATAGCGCGAACGTTGAATAATGGTTGAATTTAAATGTTCAGTCGCACCTCTGGCGCCACTGGTTGCATGTACCATAAATACATAGCGTTCGAACGGATAATCAGACCAAATAGTATTGCCTTGTGCGACAAGTACTTTAAGATCTTTCACCATTTTTTCACTGTCATAATTACCTTTACCCCAAATGACCAACTCATATTCACGGCCATCAACGGTAAACTCATGAAACTCATTAATACCTGTTTCAATAGGGGAATCAATTAATAGATCGTAATCAGATGCAATAAATTGATGGGCGTTATCCCCTGAAACTAAACCTGAAACACTACGCCATTCTTTAGGGGTGTTTAATTGAATAATATGTTTATCATCACGTGTTTCTTCGGTATACATCACAACACCAGATGCGTCTAAAAACGCATGGCTGTCATCAACATGGCGTGTGCGATAACCAAGTTGATTTGAATAAACTTGATAGCTTACTTCAACACCACTTTTAAAATCACCCGTTAAACGCCATGTGTCTTTATCAACTTTTTGCCAAGAAATATTATCGCCTTCAACGGAAAATTCGCGAATACCATTAGCCAAATTTAAAATTTCATAACGACCTGTACGCCAAGTAGGAAGTTTTAAATCAATACTGCTTTTTACCGACTCTGGTAATGACATGGTGACATTGGCGTAATGGTGTTCCGCCTTGCTTAAATCAATATCTACGTTTACATCAGCGAAAGCATCGGCAGATAAAAATGTCATAGATGCAAACGTTAATAATGAAATATGGTGTGAAAGTTTTTGCATAAAAATTATATATTCACTAAATTTTAAGGTGCGGATAGTTTACCTATTTGGTATACAAATTCCATGTTAACGATAAAATTAATCGCTAGCATGGTGTAAACACAACCCTCACGGAGTTTAGCGCATAAAAATTAATCATAATTAATCAGTTTCAGCTTCGCTCTCTTTTCTAGCGCTCATCATTGCACTTAATTTTTCACCCCCTTTTATACCAAAATCTAAAGTTCTGATTGGGAATGGTATCGAAATGTCTGCTTCTGCTAAGGCACGTTTAATATTTGCAACGCCTTCGTGACGAGCTTGCATAAAGCCTTTTTGCCCAGGGTAGTTAATCCAAAACCATACCAATAATTTTACACTGCTATCATCAAACCCTTCTGCGTATACAGCCGTTTCTTGTTTGTTAATAACAAAATCACATTGGTTAATGTTCTCTACAATTGCCTCTGATGCTTTTTCAATGTCATCGGCATAAGAAATACCAACCGGTATTTCAATACACCTTACGCCATTATAAGAATAATTGGTTAAGATATTTCTAAACAGAATTTTATTAGGAACAAGCTCTAGCTGGCCAAAAAAGGTTTCCACTAAAGTATTACGCAGATTTATTGCTTTTACGGTACCAAAGACATCGTCGGCTTCTATCACATCACCCACTTGAAAAGGTTTACGAATACCCATTGCAACGCCAGCAATAAGGTTTTCCGTCATATCCTGAAACGCAAAACCAATAGCCAAACCGATAATACCCGCACCAGCGAGTAATGAAGCAACCGCCTTAGACAGCCCCATAATATCTAAGGCAAAGAAAAAACCAATGGCAATAAATATTATTCGACTAATCCCAGCAATTAGTCCTGTTATTTGGTGTGACTGAAACACTCTATTTAATAAATTTTGTATCCAACGAGAAAATACCTTAGATAATAAGAAAAACAGTAAAAAAACCACAAAGGCAATAACAACATTCGGTAAATTTTTAACCGTCAACTCTACCCAAGCGGTTAATTTTTCATTGATTAACGACCTAAATTTTTCAAACGTAAGGGACATAACTACTCCAAATATACTTTTAGCCAGTAGGAGCAGAATGCATGCCAATGGTTAATATAACGCAAGAACAGGCTACACAAGAAAGTAAGCAATTAACGTGGCAAATTTATCGGTAATAACAACAGAATACTGTGAAAAAACTACAAAGAGGTTCAAAAATCATACAATTGTAGGAATACCTCAGTGAGTAAAGAAACACTCATAAACACCTCTAGTTAAAGTTCAATGTAACTCGTTTAGTGTCTAGCAAAGTATGGGAAGTCCATTTAACCTCTAGAAAGCTGGATTGATGAACACGCTAAAGAAGAAATCCCTTTTATTGTATTAGGTGACTTTAACCGCAGTTCGCTATTGATATTGAAAAAGGTTTTAGTGAAACACAAGGGCTTTGGCAGGCCATTGATGATGAGGGTACAAAAGACATGTGGACACTAACCCTTAATATAAACTCTAATTACTGGGGTGGTTATTACAAAGACTATATAGATCATATAGTCTTGAATCCTACGGCACGATCAAAATATGTTACAGACTCATTTAACCAATTAATTTTTGACGGTAAGTACACAAGAAAACTATCTCAATCTTTGAGTGATCACTGCCCTATTTCAATAAGTTTAGATTTATAATGAATATAACGTCTGATTCGTGTCAAGAGCGGTCGCACGCTTTCTTTTTTAATTTGTCGTTTTTATTCAATACCGAAAATATAAGCTACTTTAAAATTGCCCTCACTGAGTCGTAGTGAGAATTAGTTTTAGTTCGATACTACGAAAAATTAATAAGTAGGATTGAAGACAATGCTAAACATCAAAAAAATGTCACAGATAACAATATTAAACCCATTAAAAGGGGCTTACTTTAAAGCATCGACAAGCCCTTTAGATGGTATGTGGCACTTTGGGTTTGTACCAATGGCAGAGCACTTTGGTTTTTATGAAAATGAAAGCTTAATTGGCTTTTGTTGCCTCAATGATGACAAGTACCTGCTACAGTTTTATTTGTCAGACAAGGTGCAGGTATTAGCGAAAGACTTATTTACCTTGATTGTTAATGGTGAGAGCGCCGTTATTGGTGAAGTAAATGGCGCTTTCGTCAGTACCGCAGAGCCTCAATATTTATCATTATGTTTAGATAGTTCGTCAACAAGCAAAGTTAATGCGCTGATGTATCAACATTCAGGCAAAAACACGAGAGAAGCAATAGATAAAAAGGAACTCGTTTTAGCCAAGAGTGACGAACTAGCGTTACTGGTTGATTTTGCAAATAATGCTATTGGCGCTCCAAAAGAGTGGCTAACAGGTTATTTTGGCAATTTAATTCAGCGTCATGAGCTATGGTATTACTCAATAGATGGAAAGATGATTGCTACAGGTGAATGTAGATACTTTGATGAATTTCAAACGCAATACGCAGATGTTGGTATGATTGTATCACCTGATTACAGAGGGCAAGGCATAGCGACTCAAGTATTAAACCAACTCGTAAAAATTTCTGAAGAAAAAGGGCGGAAAGCTATTTGCTCTACAGAAAGTGGCAACATCGGCGCCCAAAAAGCAATTCGCAAAGCAGGGTTTGTCGCACCAAATAGAATTTTACAATTTGACTTTACTAGCAATTAATAGAAAAACCTAAAGCCTATAATCATTTTAGGTAAAAGGCTTTAGGTTGCACAATACAACTGCTATAAATGAACTTACCTTGTAAACAGCGACAGCTAAGAAAAAGATGGTCCAATGGTTACAACAGCCCAAATGCCCTATAGTTTCAACTTTTGTTGAATGCTACTGGCTGATCGAAAAAAGTGAATCAGCAGATAGTTTTCAATTCCCTAAACTAAATCCAGATCCCTGTGGTCATTTGATTATTTCCCCTGTAAATCAAAAATATATTTATGAAATGGATGGAAGTATAACAAATGGTAATGGTAGTCATATTTTATTTCCGAATTTACATACTTTTCAGCTTGATCACACAAACCCTTTTATTCATTTAGGCATAAAATTTAAAGTCGGTGCATTTTATTCAATTCAACCATTAAATGAAGTATCTCCAGCACTAGATACCGTTGTGCCTATTAATTTGAACACACTATTGAGTAACAGCAAATTAGATGTAGCAGCTCTGTTAATACTGGCTAGAGAAGATGACGTTATCTGTCGAGAGCAACTTGATAGTTTACTAACACCTTGGCTCTCTCAATTTCATCAAGACAAATATAGTGAGCTAACATCACGAACACTGCAAATATTAGACACCACCCCAATAGCTAAATTAGGAGATAAATTGCATTGCACCCAAAGGACATTGGAACGAGCATTTAGCAGGGTAACAGGTTTTACGCTTAAACAATGTCAGTCAATGAATAGGCTTGAAGCTATGCTAGAACATTTATACAGCCGTAGTATAGAGGAAATCGACTGGGCGGAAATTGCGATCCAATTTGGCTTCAGTGACCAGCCTCATTTAATAAGGTATCTGAAAACGCAGCTTGGAGTTACACCTAATAATTATGCTATCGATAGAGGGTTAACAATAGACGCATATGGTGGAATATCTGATCAATTAAATTTGCCCAAGTAATAATCCGTTGCTCGCTCACAGCGGACTTAGAGTATTCAAATCCTATAAAAAAAGTCCCATCCGATTAAGGACAGGGCTTATTATATAAAGGTACCGATGGGCGGCCTCGAACCGTCACGCATTACTGCAACGAATTTTGAATCCGTCGTGTACACCAATTTCACCACACCGGCAAAGGCTTTTAGCTAACTTTTCAGTTTGCAAAGCAATCAATTGAGGCGAGAACTATCCTGACACAGGGGGGATATGGTATTTTTGGATTGATTCCTCTAATAGTTTTTTCTTGTAGCTTTTGAACTTTGGGTACGTTATGAGTTTGAATGGGAGGTGAATAATCAGCAAGAATGCGACAAGTAAATTGACAAATTCACCAAATTGTTAAACACTGTTTAACATGGTTAAACAAAGTGTAAAGGTCAAACTATGTTAGGCGTTAGATTAGATGATGACTTAGAAAGTAGGTTGTCTGCATTGGCAGAACGTACCCATCGTTCAAAAAGTCATCATGCCAAAGAAGCATTAGCCCGTTATATCGAGCAAGAAGAAGCGAAAGAACTAGCTGATAAAGAATCATTAGAAAGATGGGAAGCTTATAAAGAAAATGGTGAGTCTGTAAGTAATCAATCAGTAATGAATTGGTTAGAGGGTTGGGGTACTGAGCAGGAAAAATCATGTCCCGAGAAGTAGTTTGGTTACCTGATGCCGTAACAGATTTAATGCGGTTGAGAAAATTCATTCAAGAGAAAAATCCAAACGCAGCTAAAAGAGCAGCAAACAAGATAAAAGAAGGTGCATTAACTTTAATGAGTAACCCTGAATCAGGACGCCCTGTTGAAGGTTTAAGCTCATTTCGAGAAATACTCATTCCTTTTGGCACAGGAAATTATGTTTTACGTTATAGGGAGGAGAACGTTACTATCGCTGTTGTCAGGGTGTGGCACAGCAAAGAAGAGCGTACTTAAGGTTACATTGATGTAGGTGAGTAGCGATGCGTTTGGCAATGCATTCGGTACAAGGTAATCGTATCGATAAATGTCCGCTTTAGAGCGGTTTCTCAATCGTAAACCTGAATATCCCCACGGTCTGCAAATCGCTCATAGCGGACTTAGAGTCTTCAAATCCTATAAAAAAAGCCCCATCCGATTAAGGACAGGGCTTTTTATATAATGGTACCGGTGGGCGGACTCGAACCGCCACGCATTGCTGCAACGGATTTTGAATCCGTCGTGTATACCAATTTCACCACACCGGCAAAGGCTTGTAGCTAACTTTTCAGTTTGCAAAGAAATCAATTCTTGTATCTAAAAACCGAACTCTTTATAAACTAAACCAACCTTAAAACTAGGTCAGTAATTTTTGTAATCTCGTAAAAGATTTACAACTTTTTTGCAAGACACAAAACTAAGTTTATCACTTAACTAACAATGGGTTAGCTGTAGACGTTTTCAATTTTGAATCCGTCGTGTCTACTTATTTCACCATTCCGGCGACACAGTGACTTAACAATTTCTTGTTGAAGTGGCTGGCATTATACGAGATTACTTGATGTTGGCAACCGCTTTTTCATTTGATAGGTATTATTTGTTGTTAATTTGTACAACACTTTAATTATCGTACAGATTAAACTTTATAAGCGCGTAAAAATACTGGTACCGCTTGACGAACGTGCGCTGATATTTCAGCTTTCGTTGGCGGGTTATTTGGTAATAATAACGCTTGAACATGTAAGCGAGATTTGATCATTTCAATTAATAAATGCGCAGCAAACTCGCTATCGTCTATTAATAATACACCTTGCTTATTCAAGTAAGCTAAATAATCACTAATCGGTCGGCAACCTGTAAGTGGTCCATAATGAAAAATGAGTTCGCCCAGTTGTGGTAGGGTTGGCACAATATTAATCACTAAACGGAAAAGTTTAATCACGGTTTCAGACAAAAAGCCATCCATAAATCGACAACATACCTTGGTCAACGCCTCTTCTGGCGGTAAGTCATAATCAATATCAACTAATAATGATACTTGTGCGGCGATATGCTCTTTGATCACCGCAATCAATAGCCCTTCTTTATTACCAAATTCACTATAAATATTACGCCTTGAACCGCCAGCCTCACTAATGATCATTTCAAGTGATGTATTGTCATAACCATGTTCCAGAAACAATTGCTGTGCTGCATCTAAAATTTTTTTTCCGCGTTCAGATAACGTTTTTTGCGATAATATTAACTCTGCTTGCATACCCACTAAATATTTCTTATTGACTTTGGTACTAGATAGTACCACACTATCTGGTACTTAGTAGTACCATTTCATATCTATATGTATTCTTTTATGAATGTAGGCTACGCTTTATTGATTAATTGTTTATATGGACGTCTGCAATGCGTAATATATTTTATGTTTTTTTTCTTTTCTCTCTGATCGCTTGTTCAGATAATTCACCTAAAAAAGATCCAATGATTAGGCCCATCGCTTGGCAGAAAGTCACGCTATCTCCTATGGAACAAGTGCGTACCCTATCAGGTATTATCGCCCCTGTTGAAACGGCGACATTGAGCTTTGAAGTAGCAGGTAAGGTAGAAGATGTACCGGTCAATTTAGGGGACACGGTACAAAAAGGTCAACGACTTGCGCAATTAAATCAACGCAGTTTTAATCTCAGTGTGCAATCAGCACATGCTAACCTTCAGCAAGTAAAAGCAAGCTTTTCAGAAGCAGAAAGCACCTACAATCGATTTAAAAAATTGATCAAACAACAATTAGTCTCACAATCAGATTTTGATAATGCCAAGGCAGCTTTCAATTCTACTAAAAGTGCAGTAGCGGTTGCTCAAGCACAAGTGGATATTGCCAATAAAAACCAACAGGACAGCATATTGCTAGCCCCCTACGACGGTGTTATTACCAAGCGATTAATTGAGCCTTCCCAGCAAATATCTCCAGGACAACCTATTTTTGAAATTGAAGGTGAACATGGTTTAGAAGTACATGTGATGGTACCTGAAACATTGATAAGAGAATTATCAAAAAACACAGCATTGAATGTCACTTTTCCCGTGCTAAATCAAGTCGTGATGAAAGGACACATCACTGAAATTGGTACCAGAGCACAGTCAGCTAATGCTTTTCCGTTAACGGTTGTGTTAAATGACAACCATGATGCATTAAGAGCTGGCATGACAGCAGAAGTCTCTTTCACTTATAAGAATAGTGAGCAATCAGGGTATTCAGGGCCTGCAATTCGAATACCTGCTACAGCAATTGGCGCAGATTTAGAACAAAAGTCCTATGTATTTGTTTACAACACAACCTCAAAAACACTGAATAAGCGTTATGTAAATGCAGAGAATGTGATTAATAACGAGATCATTTTATCAGAAGGCTTAAAAGACGGTGAAATTATCGCTACGGCCGGCATTGCCTTTTTACGAGATGGTCAACAAGTGACGCTTTTAGATCAACAAACCCAACGTTTTAATTAAGGGTTTTATCAATGAATATTACTGCAACGGCTTTTAAATATCGTAAGACTGTTTTTTTAATTGCAGCGCTAATGCTGATAAATGGCATATTTGCTTATTTTACTTTGCCAGCACAAGAAGACCCCAGCATTACCATTCGTGAAGCAATTGTAACCACTAAGTTTCCAGGTATGGCGCCTGACCGTGTAGAAAAATTGATCACGAAAAAACTTGAGGAAGAAATTCGCAAAATTCCTGAAGTTAAAGAAATAAAATCGTCTTCATCCACGGGGTTATCTACAATCCATGTAAAGATTTACGACCGTTTTTTTAATTTAGATGATATTTGGCAAGATTTACGCAATAAAGTCACCGCTGCACAAAGTAAGTTACCTGAAGGTACAATAACACCCTATGTGAATGACCAATTTGGTGATGTATCGGTAGTTACCTTAGCACTTACTGCTGACGGTTTCACCATGGCTGAAATGTACGATATATCTCAACATATACGTGACACCTTATATAGTGTTGAAGGTACTAAAAAAATTGATATTTTGGGGTATCAAGCAGAGCGCATATACCTCGAAACTTCTAACGCGAAATTATCACAATTGGGTATTTCTCCTCAAGCCCTGATGAATGAATTGAGAAATCAAAATATTGTGCGCTCTGGTGGCGAAGTGGATACAGGTGCAAAAAGCTATATTATTGAACCAACGGGTAATTTTAACACCCTTGATGATATTGCGAATACCTTTATTTCTATACCTAACACGGAAGACTTTATTGCGCTAAAAGATATAGTAAGCATAAAACGAGGGTATATTGATCCGCCGGATAAACAGGCATATTTTAACGGTAAACCGGCCATATTCTTTGCCACTGCGATGTTATCGGGTTATAACATTTTAGAGTACTCACCACGCTTAATTGCACAAATTGAAGAAATTCAAGCCACTTTACCTATTGGTTATCAATTAAATATAGCCACACACCAGGCCGAACAAGTCGATAAAACAGTGAAAGGGGTGTCGTTTAGCGTATTACAAACATTGGCTATTGTTTTAGTCGTTGTTGTCCTGTTTTTAGGCGTAAGAACAGGGCTTATCGTAGGTACTATTGTGCCGTGCGTGATGCTAGTTACCTTAACCTTTATGCAATTTAGCGGTATTAAACTTGAACGCATGAGTCTAGCTACGTTGATTATTTCACTTGGGTTATTAGTGGATAACGGCATTGTATTAGCAGAAGACTTTAAGCGACGTTTGGAAGATAATACTTCACGTTATGATGCCATGGTTCAAGGCTGCAAAGAGCTCGCCTTGCCTTTATTAAGTTCATCTGCCACTACTATCTTGTTCTTTTTACCGTTAATGTTAGCCGAACATGTAGCGGGAGAATATACCCGATCAATCTCTTTAGTAATTTTAATTTCGTTATTAGCCAGCTGGGTTTTAGCGCTCACAATTACCCCTATTTTAAGCTATTACTTTATCAAGGTGTCAGACAAAGAAGGCAGCCCTGCAAAAACTAACGATAGCCAGTTAGGAAAATATTACCAGTCTTACCAACGTCTATTGTTATGGATTTTATCTCATAAAACCTTGTTTTTATCTGGTATGGTGGTGTTATTTTTTGCAGCGGTATTTTCAATGCAATTTGCCGCAAAACAGTTTTTCCCGGATTCCGATCGCACACAAATATTGATTAATATCGACTTACCCAATGGTACTTCGTCACGGGAAACTGATCGTCAAATGCAACAACTGTTTACTTGGTTTAACGAAAACAAAAAGCAATTTGACTACATTGAAAGCTATTCTGGCTATGTTGGCTTTAGTGGTCCTAGGTTTGTTTTATCACTCAACCCTGAAGACCCTGCAGAGAATAAAGGTTTTATCGTATTAAACGTAAAACCAGATACAAATATAACAGCAGTGACAGAAGATTTAGATCCACTCATTGAATCAACATTTCCTAATGTCTCGGCACGGGTGAAAAAAATGTTTTTGGGTCCGTCAGATTCCGCCATTTTAAAAATCCAAGTAAAAGGCCCTGATAAGAATGTGCTTTACAAAAAAGCACAAGAAATTATGACCTTATTACACGATACCCCCAATACTATTAATGTTCGACATAACTGGGAAAACTTGATCACCAAAATTGCAGTAAACGTTGATCAACACCGTGCTAAAAGAGCAGGATTAACGTCAAGTGATATTGCGCAAGCATTAGAGAGCTATTTTTCTGGTGCTCATATCACCAACTTCCGCGAAGGTGACGATATTATCCCTATTATTTTTCGCGCTCAAGAAGGTGAACGAAAAAACATTGATAAGTTACGTACGCTTAATGTTTACTCACATACTACTGGCAACACGATACCGTTATTTCAAGTAGCTGACTTTGAACCAGTAAATCAATTTTCCATGATCCATCATGAAGATATGTTTCGCACTATCAGCATCGAAGCGCGCAATACAAAGATGGCCGCGGAAGACCTGAAATTACGCATCGATGACAAGCTTGAAGCGCTCAAAAAAGATTTACCTGTCAATCATCGTATTGAATATGACGGCGTGATCAAAGAATCAGCTGCCGCGCAAAAATCATTAAGTGCCAATATGCCAATTGTATTAGGCGTGATCATCATTTTATTAGTCGCACAATTTAACTCCTACCGTAAGCCGTTAATCATTTGTTTAACTATTCCGTTATCTTTTGTCGGCGCAGTAATGGGACTGTTTATCATGCAAGCACCGTTTGGATTTATGGTGACATTAGGCTTGTATAGTTTGGCCGGTATTATTATTAATAATGCCATTGTACTCATTGACCGAATAAATATTGAACAAGCACAAGGTAAAAGTGAGTTTCAAGCAATTGTCGATGCTTGTTTGATGCGCCTACGTCCAATCGCCATGACAACTATTACCACCATAATGGGGTTAATGCCGCTAATTATTAGTAAAGACCCGCTATTTTATGGTTTAGCGAATGTTATCGCCTTTGGCTTAGGCATCGGTACTATTTTAACCTTAGGAGTTGTGCCTGCACTCTATGCCGCTTTATATAAAATTAAGCCGAGTGAAGAAAAAGGCACATGTTAGCGCCGATAATCTATTAAGTCGTAAGAAAGAGTCTGCTACACTGACGCGTCATTTAAAAACAGAGTAACATGATGTCTTCAGTAGATTTTACCGCTTTTCCACGTGCTGGTTTTATGCGCCGTTTGGGCGCATGGATTTATGACGCACTATTAGCGATTGCCGTTTATATGGTGGCCGGCGCAATAGGCTTTGGCTTATTTCAACTTGGCGCAACACTCGGGTTGGTCAACATGAACGGTCATCAACATTTAATTGATGTGCAGCAGTCATCATACTTTTATAGCGCACTCATATATGGCTGGAACATTTTCTGGGTTATTTATTTCTTTTTGTTTTTCTGGGCAAGAAGCGGTCAAACACTAGGAATGAAAGCCTGGCGTTTAAGGCTACAACATTTAGACGGGCAATTAATCAATAAGAAACTAGGATTAATAAGAATTATCTACAGCCTATTTGGGTTAGGCAATATTTGGCTTTTTATCGAATGGAAACATAAGTTAAGTTTACAAGATAAATTAACCAATACAGAAATTGTCGTGTTATCGCTGGCAGCGAATAAGGCGAAAATTTAATCTTATATTAAAGCGGGAGTATGGTTATTAACCCGCTTTCTTTCGAATAAAATATAAAGCAATGGCAGTAAAAATCACACTCGGCATTGCTGCACCAAATAGCGCTGGTAGTTGATACACCAAGCTCACCGAACCTAATACTTCATTGGTAATAAAAAACAAAATACCCGTAGCAATACCCATCATAATTCTTGCCCCCATTGACACTGAACGCAATGGACCAAAAATAAAAGATAGTGCGACCAATAACATCACCGCAACCGTTACAGGCTGTATCAACTTTCGCCAAAAGGCAAGCTGATAACGACTTGAGTCTTGGTCATTTTCCGCAAGGTAATCTAAATAATCTAATAACCCTCTGACCGATAATGATTCTGGCTTAACCGTTACCACACCGAGTTTATCTGGCGTTAACGTAGATTGCCAAGCCATGGTAGGTAACGATTTTGTGGTAATTTCTTTATCTTGAATATAGGTATCTACCACATCACTTAATAGCCACGCATCTTTTTGGTATACAGCAGAACTCGCCGCCAGCCAGCTTGATAACTTTAAATCACGATCAAAACGGTAAATTTGTATTCCCTTTAATGAGCCTGTGTCTTGCACTTCCATGATATGAACAAAATAATCTCCGTCTTTTGCCCAAGTGCCACCTTTAGCAGAGATCAAGCTACCTCCAGAAATGGCTTGCGCTTTTACTTGTCTTGCGGCTGCTTCGCCAGCAGGCGCTAACCACTCACCCACTGCCATGCTCAATATAATAAGAATTGAAGCAGACTTCATCACTGATTTAATAATATCTAAGCGCGATAAACCCGACGCTTGCATTACCACCAGTTCAGAATTACTGGCGAGCATACCGATACCAATTAACCCGCCGATTAATGCAGCCATTGGAAAAAATAATTCGACATCACGTGGCACAGCGTATAATACATAAAGCGCCGCATGTGATAAGTCATAACTGCCCTTGCCTACCGATCTCATTTGTTCTACAAATTTAATAATGCCGCTAAGGCTAACAAACACCGCAAGTGTGAGTAAGGTAGTGGAAGCAATAATTCTAGCAATATATAAATCTAAAATTTTCATGTTTTAGCCTCTTTTTTCTTGGCATAAAACGGTAAAACAGAGCGTAACCTCAACCCCGTACTTCGGCTTTTTGCTAATAGACTAAAGCCAACAAATAACGCAGATAAATGTACGGGCCATAAACCAAACTGCAACGGAATTGAGCCTTTTTCTAAACCACTTCGCATTGCCGTTAACAGCAATAGATAGCTCAAGAACAGCAAGATAGCTGGGAACATTTTGGCAAACTTCCCTTGTCGTGGGTTCACCACACTTAACGGTACGGCAACAAAGGTTAAAATAATACATGCTAAAGGAAACGCTATTCGCCAATGAATTTCAGCGCGATATTCGCTCGATGTTTCATTGAACAATTGTTGTGTGGGAATAGCACTTAATTTTCTACGTTTATGTTCAATTTTCTGATCTTCAATTTGAATGTAATATTTACCAAACGCAACTTGTCTGAATTCTTGGTTCTTTGGATCATTTTGATAACGCGTGCCATCAGATAGGATCAAACGTTGCGAGCCTGACGATTCTTCTATTACCTCACCTTGTTTTGCATACACTAAACTTGAGTTGATAATTTCACTCTGTCCTGATTTCTCATTTGGTAACTGTGCCACAAACACTTTTTCTAAGGTATTACTCCCCCTATCTTTCCCGTGAATAAACACCACAGCTTTTTTATTACCTGTGGTTTGAAAACGTCCAGCCACTAATGCACTTAGTCCAGAATCAGCAGCAAGCTTTTCTTTGACTTGATACTCATATTCAGAAGCAAGCGGTGATAAATATAAAGTGAACAAGCCTGTAAATATCGCCGTGATCACAGCCAGAATAAGCGTAACCCTGACTACATACCACTCGCTTATGCCCGTCGCATGTAAAATGGTCATTTCGTTATCGGCATAAATGCGCCCATAAGCAAGCAAAATCCCTAAAAAGAAACTTAAAGGTAATATCGTGCCTGCCAAGTCGGGCGCTTTTAAACCAATAAACACCATCACTAACTGGCCAGGAATACCACCTTCAGAGGCGTCATCAAGTACTCTGACAAATTTATGGCTGATAAAAATGGTCATTAACACCACAAATACTGCGAGTTGGGTTTTAACCACTTCTTTTAATAAATAACGAAAAACGATCACAAAGAGATCCTACAAAAACTTAGTTTTTTTCTGACATAATGACAATTTTTAAGTAAACTTGTCATTTTCATAACTAAAATAATTCAAAAGCCTTTAGGTAATGCTTCTGGATAAGGCTATAATTATAGCCTTTAGCGAAAAATAAATCACAGTAAGCTTATCTATTAATGGTAGATTTAAGCAAGTTAAACTGAATTTTTTTTAAAAAACGTTCAGATTTACCTCAAACTAGGAGAGCCCATGGAATTTAGCGTAAAAAGCGGCAGCCCAGAAAAACAACGCAGTGCTTGTATCGTAGTCGGCGTTTTTGAACCAAGACGTTTATCTGCTGTTGCCGAACAACTGGACGAAATCAGCGAAGGCTACATTAGTAATTTGTTACGTCGAGGTGACTTAGAAGGTAAATCAGGTCAAATGTTGTTATTACATCATGTACCTAATATTTTAAGTGAACGAGTATTACTGGTTGGCTGCGGAAAAGAACGCGAGCTTGACGAAAGGCAATATCGTCAAATTATCAGTAAAACCATAAACAACTTGAACGAAACAGGCTCAATGGAAGCAGTATGCTTCTTAACAGAGCTTCATGTGAAAGGCCGTGATAATTATTGGAAAGTAAGACAAGCCGTAGAAGCAACACAAGATTGCTTGTACAGTTTTGATAGCTTGAAAACACGCAAAGAAGAACCACGTAGACCACTTCGAAAAATCGTTTTTAATGTCCCAACAAGACGCGAGTTACCTTTAGGTGAGCGTGCAGTAGCGCATGGTTTAGCGGTCGCAGAAGGGATTAACACCTGTAAGAATGTGGCGAATATGCCGCCAAATATTTGTAATCCTGCGTACCTTGCTGAGCAAGCTAAAATTTTAGCGAATGAATACGACAACGTCTCAACCGACGTGGTTGATGAAGCACAAATGGAAGCACTTGGTATGGGCTCATACCTTGCTGTAGGGCGCGGCTCTGCCAATGAATCCATGATGAGTATTATTCATTATCAAGGTGGTGACAAAGACAGCAAGCCCATTGTACTTGTTGGCAAAGGGCTAACCTTCGATAGTGGAGGTATTTCAATAAAGCCAGGCGAAGCCATGGATGAAATGAAGTACGACATGGGTGGAGCAGCGGGCGTATTGGGTGCGATGCATACCTTAGCCGAACTTAACTTACCTATCAATGTTATTGGTGTACTTGCTGGCTGTGAAAATATGCCAAGCAGTAATGCTTACCGCCCTGGCGACATATTAACCACCATGTCAGGTCAAACCGTTGAAGTGTTAAATACTGATGCTGAAGGCCGTTTAGTATTATGTGATGCACTTACCTATGTTGAACGCTTTGACCCTGATTGCGTGATTGATGTTGCTACATTAACCGGTGCTTGTGTTGTCGCTTTAGGTAAACATGCCAGTGGTTTGTTAAGTACACATAATCCTCTAGCACATGAATTACTCAATGCGTCAGATCAAAGTGGTGACCGTGCTTGGCGTTTACCCTTATGGGAAGAATATCAAGAACAACTAGAAAGCCCATTTGCTGACTTCACCAACTTAGGTGGACGTGCAGCAGGTACCATTACCGCAGCATGTTTCTTGTCGCGATTTACTAAGAAATATCACTGGGCACATTTAGATATTGCCGGCACAGCTTGGCGTAGTGGTGGTAAAGATAAAGGCTCAACGGGCCGTCCTGTTAGCATGTTATCGCAATTTTTATTAAATAAATCTGGTGTAGAACAAGGTGAATAAGCGCACATGATGAATACACATGTCATGTTTTACCTGTTAGAAGAGCAGGATAAACACAACATACCGTTAGATAATTTACATGCATGCTTTCAAGCAGCAAATTTTTATCGACAAAATCAGCGCGTATTCATTTATACAGACTCGCAAGAACAAGCTCATCACATTGATGAGCTTTTGTGGTCTTTTGATCCAAATAGCTTTGTTCCTCATAACTTACTTGGTGAAGGACAAAAAAATGGTTCAGCCGTAGAAATTAGTTGGCAAGCACCGACAAACAGACGACCAGTATTAATTAATTTAACGAGTACAGTGCCAAACTTTGCTCAACAATATTCAAACATTATCGATTTTGTACCCAACGACGAAAAATTGAAAGAGCTTGCTAGAGCGCGCTTTAAACAATACCGTCAACTTGGGTTTCAGGTAGACAACCAAGCGGCTGCACCTGTGAAAACAAAGTAACATTAAATTAACGCGTAAGTATTAATCCAATGGAAAAAACATTTAACCCTGCTGAAATCGAAAGCAAACTTTATCAATCTTGGGAAGAACAAGGCTATTTCGCCCCCACCGACAACGGTGAAGGGTACTGTATTGCTATTCCACCACCCAACGTAACGGGTAGCCTTCATATGGGGCACGCCTTTCAACAAACCATTATGGACACCTTAATACGCTATCAACGTATGCAAGGTAAAAGTACCTTATGGCAGGCAGGTACTGACCACGCAGGTATTGCTACACAAATGGTAGTAGAGCGAAAAATAGGGGCAGAAGAAGGTAAGAATCGACATGATTATGGTCGAGACGCTTTTATCGATAAAATTTGGCAATGGAAAGCACAATCTGGTGGCACCATTGGCAAACAAATGAAACGCCTTGGTAATTCAATTGATTGGTCGCGAGAACGCTTCACCATGGATGATGGTTTAAGTGACGCAGTACAAGAAGTATTCGTGCGCCTTTATCAAGATAATTTAATTTATCGCGGAAAACGGTTAGTTAACTGGGATCCAAAATTACACACAGCCATATCTGATCTTGAAGTAGAAAACAAAGACAAAAAAGGCCATATGTGGCAACTACGTTACCCACTGGCTAATGGCGCCAAAACCGCTGATGGCAAAGACTATTTAGTGGTAGCAACAACGCGCCCTGAAACCATGTTAGGTGATACAGGCGTTGCAGTAAACCCAGAAGATCCACGCTATAAGGCATTAATTGGTCAACATATTAAATTACCGCTTGTTGATCGTTTAATACCTATCGTTGGTGACGAACATGCTGACATGGAAAAAGGCACAGGTTGTGTAAAAATTACGCCTGCGCACGACTTTAATGATAATGAAGTGGGTAAACGTTGTAATTTAGCCATGATTAACATCTTTAATAAAGATGCGGCTATTTTGGCTAATGCAGAAGTATACAATACCAATGGCGAACCGAGCGAAGATTTTGACGCATCATTGCCTAGCGATTTAGTTGGACTAGATAGATTTGACGCACGTAAGGCTATTATCGCTAAATTTGAACAGTTAGGGTTACTTGATAGCGTTAAAGATCATGATTTAGTTGCTCCATACGGTGATCGTTCTGGCGTTATTATCGAGCCATTACTGACTGACCAATGGTATGTAAGAACAGAAGCCCTTGCAAAACCTGCGATTGAAGCCGTAGAAAATGGTGACATTCAATTTGTACCAAAGCAATATGAAAATATGTATTTTGCTTGGATGCGCGACATTCAAGACTGGTGTATCTCACGCCAACTCTGGTGGGGGCATCGTATTCCTGCTTGGTATGACAATTCAGGCAATGTATATGTAGGTCGATGTGAACAAGAAGTCAGAGATAAACATCAACTTGCTGAAGACGTTATATTAAAGCAAGACGACGACGTACTAGATACATGGTTTTCTTCCGCACTTTGGACTTTCTCAACATTAGGTTGGCCTAATGAAGAAGAAATGATGAAGAAGTTTCATTCGACTGATGTATTAGTCACAGGTTTTGACATTATTTTCTTCTGGGTTGCTAGAATGATCATGATGACCATGCATTTCATCAAAGATGAAAATGGCAAGCCTCAAGTCCCTTTTAAACAAGTTTACGTAACAGGGCTTATTCGCGATGAAAATGGCGATAAAATGTCAAAATCAAAAGGCAACGTTATTGATCCACTCGACATGATTGATGGCATTTCTTTAGATGCGTTACTGACCAAGCGTACCGGCAACATGATGCAGCCTCAGCTTGCAGATAAAATAGGAAAAGCAACCCAAAAAGCCTTTCCTGATGGTATAGAAGCCCATGGTACCGATGCGCTTCGCTTTACCTTATCAGCACTTGCTTCTACTGGACGTGACATTAACTGGGATATGAAACGCTTAGACGGTTATCGTAACTTCTGTAATAAACTTTGGAATGCTAGCCGCTATGTATTAATGAACACCGAAGAACACGATTGTGGCAAGTCAGGCGGTGACATTACCCTTTCATTAGCAGACCGTTGGATACAAGCTGAACTTCAAAAGACGGTAAAAACCGTACATGAAGCCTTTAAAACCTTCCGTTTTGATTTAGCTTCACAAGCATTATATGAATTTACCTGGAATCAATTCTGTGATTGGTATTTAGAGCTTACAAAACCAATATTATTTAAAGGTGATGAAGCTCAACAACGCGGCACACGCAAAACATTAGTTGAAACCCTTGAAACGCTATTGCGTGTCATGCATCCATTAATGCCATTTATTACAGAAACTATATGGCAGCGTGTGGTGCCACTAACCAACTTTAATGCTCAAGGTGATAGCATTATGGTGCAAGCATATCCTCAGTATGATGATTCGCTTGTCGACCAAGCAACCGTTGATGATTTAGAGTGGGTAAAACAATTTATTGTTGCGATACGCAATATTAGAGGTGAAATGGATATTGCACCAAGCAAACCATTACCTGTGTACTTGAAAAATACTTCCGCAGACGATCAACGCCGCGTAGATGAAAACAACAACTTCATTAGCGCGCTAGCCAAACTAGAAAGCATTGAAATTTTATCTGCTGATGACGATGGTCCAATTTCGGCCACATCCGTCATTGGTGAAATGTCTGTGTTAATTCCAATGGCAGGATTAATTGATAAAGAAGCAGAGTTAGCGCGACTTAGTAAAGCGATTGAAAAGTTAGCGAAAGACGCACAAAAAATCAGCGGAAAGCTTAACAATGAAAATTTTGTTGCTAAAGCACCTGCGGCCGTTATCGATAAAGAAAAAACTAAATTAGCAGAAACTGAATCTGCATTAGCGAAACTTAACGACCAAAAAGCGCAAATTGCTGCAATGTAGCGCTATTTAGCCGACGTTTACTGTAAATAACAAAAGCCTGTTTTATGCAGGCTTTTGTTTGTAAAAAAAAGTTCAATTATTCTTCACTATAATTCAAGCTATTAATAATTTTGTGTGCTACAATTCTTTTGCGTTGAGTTTTTGCGTTTGAAGAGAGGGACTAAATAGCCTCATTTATGAGTTCTATTTAAACCTAAACGCACCTGTGTTATGGAAACCTTTCTCTGTCTGTACTTTTGGGTAGAGAGCATTTACTCCGTACATGGCTACATCTGCATGTATGTCTGAATAGCCTAAATTGTTAAACCTTATATTATAGAGAGAAATGTTGGTATGTCTGACTCAGTAACTGGCAAAGTAAAATTTTTTAATGAATCAAAAGGCTTCGGCTTTATCGAGCAAGAAGGCGGCCCTGATGTGTTCGTTCACTTCAGTGCAATCACAGGTGACGGTTTCCGTACACTAACTGACGGTCAATCAGTATCATTTACTGTTGAGCAAGGTAAAAAAGGTCCTGAAGCGAAAAACGTTACAGCACTTTAATTAAAAAAGATTACTGTAAAACGGAGCGATAGTGCTCCGTTTTTTATTGCCTAAATTTCTGTGTCGCTTATTAACTCTTTTACCTTTTTGATAAGTAAATAATCAATCTCTGCACCTGTACATTTCCTACTGGCTTTTAGCACTTCGTTAAATGGTCAAGTAAGTTACATATCAACTGATTCTCATCACCAAACGAGTTAGTGATATTTTCAAAAAGCAAACTCATTTCACAAAATCTGGGAAGTCCAGTCACCTGAAACAACACTACTTACTAAATAAATTCACTTGTATTTTTACAGTAAAAGCGCACTCATGCCCCCCATTTTAAATGTTACCCTAAAAAAGGTTAATTATATGTTGTAAATACCTTGTATCACCTTTTTAAGGTTGCTGACGTTGGCTATTTTTCTACACTAACCTGCGGAGTCAACACAACTTAAGTAAAAGGAATTACACATATGAAACCATTAAGCTATTGTATAGCGCTTATTTTTACGCTGTTTTGCAGTAAATGTGCTGCAAGTTTATTGCAGATTAATGAAATACACTATGACAACGCTGGAAGTGATAAAAATGAATTTGTAGAACTTATTGGCAATGCAGGGACAGACTTATCGCACTGGTCATTGCTGTTCTATAACGGCGGCAACGGCAAGGTATATAAAAACCAGCCCCTTACCGGCACCTTAGCAAATAACAGTAATGGCTATGGTTTTGCCACTTTTTATTTTTCAGGGATTCAAAATGGCTCGCCAGACGGTATCGCTTTAGTCAATAACCAGCATGACTTTGTATCAGACTTTATAAGTTATGAAGGGCGTTTTGTTGCTACAAATGGGGCTGCAACAGGCCTTGTTTCTACCGATATATTGGTTACTCAACCCCCTTCTACAGCAAAAGGCATGACGCTGCAGCGCACAGGTAGTTTACAACAGGTTCAATGGCAATTAGCCACTAGTTCCCCAAATGCTATCAACCAACAGCAGCTATTAACGACCATGCCGGTGACAGTATCGTTACCTACTACCCCGATACTATTTTCGTTAAGTTTATTATTGCTATTCGCGATCAGCTATAAAAAATCTGTTGATCAACATTATCAGTTTTGCGCTTGATGAGTACTAATGAGTATAAATAATTAGTGATATATTTTTGTGTATTGGTGTAAATGAATTAGCATTGCAATAGTCATGTTACTGCTTAGGGAGAGGGAGTAACCGCTGCTATTGCAATGCGTTTTTCTACTACAGATATTGCTCAATAATATCCGAAATAAGGGTGACATGATCTTCGTTGTCATTTAAAGCAGGAATATAATGATACTGCTCACCTCCTGCTTCAATAAAAATCTCTCGATTTTCTTCTTCTAATTCTTCTAGCGTTTCTAAACAATCAACACTAAAGGCAGGACTAATGATAGCAACATGCTTGCAGCCTTGTTTAGCGAGTTCTTCAAGCGTTTGATCAGTATAAGGCTTTAACCATTCAGCTTTTCCGAATCGCGATTGAAAGGTCGTGATAAAATCACCCTCAAGCAATCCTAATTGTGCCGCTACTAACTGCGTCGTTTGATGGCAGAAACAATAATAGGGGTCGCCACTATCAAGAAAATGTTTAGGCATGCCGTGATAAGACAGTAACAGTTTATCTGGCTTACCGTGAGTATCAATATGTGCCTGAATACTATTTGTTAACGCGTTAATATACAAAGGATGATTATGGTAGCCATTAATAAAATGTATGCTTGGTATCCAACGCCATTTACTGATAGTTTGAGTGACCGCATCATACGTGGATGCCGTTGTAGGACCGCCATATTGTGGGTATAACGGTAAAATTATAAACTTATCGATACCCAGTTTTTGAAAGCGAGTAAGCGCTTCTGAAATAGCCGGAGACCCATAACGCATTGCGATATCTAGCACAACTTCACTCTGTTGCTCTAACATTAACTTTTTCGCGACCTTATCGCGGATCCTTCGCATAAATACCAATAGCGGTGAACCTTCATCTGTCCAAATAGACTGATATAACTTAGCTGATTTTTTCGGCCTTACACGTAAAATAATGCCGTGAAGAATAATCCACCATACTAACTTGGGTATTTCTACAACGCGCGGATCTGATAGAAATTCACGTAAATAACGTTTTAAGGCTACTGGCTCTGGTGCATCAGGTGTACCTAAGTTAGTTAACAGCACCCCAACTTTGGCCGTACGTTTATGGACTGATTTATCTTGCCCTATATACCTTGATTTTAACATCTATCGTTCACAACCTTTTCGTTAACCAGCATCTACTCTACTACGGTATTAATATTTAATGAGATCATTTTGTTTGTAGCAAGTTCGACATTTAAGGCTTCGGCTTTAAAGTCACCCGGTTTTATACCCGCACTGCCTGACTCTGAAATAATAGCAAACACATTAACTGCTTTAGCATCACTTAGTTTCGCTTGCGGAGTCATGGCGTTGGCATCTGATAAGGTCACTGCTGTTGGTAAATCACTTGCACGTAACTTAATAGCAGCTAATGGCATTCTTGAGCCCTCAGCAGGAATGGCATAAATAAATACCACCTTGTCTTGACCTTGTTCTAGTTGCTTTCTAATCTCATCGGATAACGATACCTTAACACTTAAAGATACTTGCGAATTAACATCAACAGATGCTTGTTCTCCTGTTAGCGCCAAGCGGCTTTTCGCTTCAGTAAGTGCTTGTTGTAAAGCTTGGACATTAACACTTGGGCGATTATCAGACACGACCAATTGCCAATGTTGTACCGCTGTTTGATAATCTTGATTAACAAAGGCATGCATACCTAACAAAATATTTGTTGATGGATCTCTGGCATCAAGCGCCAATGCTTTGTCGATGTAAGATTGAACCTCAGGTGTGATTTTCTGCTCATTCTGATAAAAGCTTGCTTGCGCTTTCGCTCCATATAAATCAGCATGCTCTCCGTCTATTTCAATAACACGGTCGAAAGCTGCTAATGCCGCTGAAAAGTCACCCGCCCCCACAAGTGCCTGCCCTAAACTATACCAAGCATCACTATTATTTGGCTCTTGTTCAGTTTGTTGTTTTAATTTTTGCAGCTGTACCAACGCTTGCTGTTCAGCATCAAGTGATTGATGACTTTGCTGCTGTCGAGGCATTGTCGTTAACTCTTCAAAAGCCCCTGTTTGTTGGTAAAGAAGTGCGCTAAACGCTAGCATAAACACAGTCATCGTAACCGGCCAAAACATCGTGATCGGTTTAGCTTCCGTCACTTGTTTCTGCTCATTGGCATTTTCTTCTATATCTTGTAATAAACTTTGATCAAGCTCGGATATCAGATAATCATAACTGCTTTGATCTAAACGTCCTTGGGAAAAATCACGCTCTATCTCAGATTTGTGTTCTTTATACAAACGAATATTAGTTTCATCGCGAAAGCTATTATCCACCTTATTACGATAGTTACGTTGACGAAGAAAATGCCCCCAAACAATTATTAACAACAATAAAATAAAGGCAATCAGTGTAAAAAGTAGTGCTACCATAGGATTATTTATCTTTTAAAATTTGATCTAATTGTGATTTTTGCTGTGATGACAGTTTTGCAGAACGGTCAATCGTTGGTTTTTTACGGACAATCAGCACCAGTACCACGATACCTATCAGTAACAGCACTAAAGGTCCAAACCAAAGCACATATGTCAGCGGTGACACTTTCGGGCGGTATAATACGAATTCGCCATATCGCGCCACCATAAAATCAACAATTTCTTTATCGGCCTTGCCTTCTTGCAACAATTGAAACACTTCACGGCGCAGATCTTTTGCGATAGGTGCATTTGAATCGGCAAGGTTCTGATTTTGACATTTAGGACAACGAAGTTCCTTGATTAACGCTTTATAGCGTATTTCAGTCACTGGGTTATCAAACACGTAAGTATCCGTTGCTAATGCTTTGTCAGGAAATGCGCTTAAGATCATACCCAACAATAAAATAACAATGATCGTGAACATCTTCATGGAGTTACTCCTTGTTCTTGTTCTAGTTTTTCAATCATTGGAATGAATTTTTGTTGCCATATTTTACCGTCTATCGGCCCAACATGCTTCATTCGTACGATCCCATTAGCATCAATAACAAACGTTTCAGGTGCCGCGGTAACACCCAGTTCAATGCCAAACTTTCCCATGGGGTCAAAAATTGACAAAACATAAGGGTCTTCATAATCTTTGAGCCATTTAGTCGCATCTTCACGTACATCTTTATAGTTAAGACCATATAAAGAAACACGTTTACTTTTCGCGATATCTACCAAGTACGGGTGTTCATATTTACAATACACACACCATGTTCCCCATACATTCAGTAAAACGATATCTCCTTTGAGATCTTTTTCCGTTAGTGTGACTTCTGGTTTCAACAATTGTGTTAATGAAAACGTTGGTATGGGCTTACCAATCAATGCCGAGGGTAATTCTTGAGGATTCAACGATAAACCACGATACAAAACAACACCTAAAGCAATAAACAGTACTAGAGGAATAAAACGGATTATTTTATTCATTATTTCCCCCTTCGATAACGGTTTGGGTTGTGTTTACATTCGCAGACTTTTTACGGCGGTAACGTTTATCTAACATCGCCAGAAAACCACCTATCCCCATAAAAATAGCCCCTAACCAAATCCAGCGTACAAATGGTTTATAATGAATCCGCACTGCCCAAGCATTGTCAGGTAAAGGATCCCCTAGTGCTACATATACATCCCTAAAAAGTCCTGGATCTATGCCAGCTTCGGTCATACCCATTGTTTGCACCAGATAGGTTCTGCGTTCAGGTTTCAATAAGGCAACGAATTCGCCATTTTTAGTGACTTCTAATTGCCCTTGCTCAGCAGTATAATTTGGCCCTTTCACGGGAATAACACCATTTAAGGTAACATCGTACCCAGAAACATGTACCGCTTCACCATAGTGCATTTTTACACTCACTTCTTTTTCATAAATGGACACCAAGGTAACACCCACAATGGTAACCGCGATGCCCATATGCGCAACCGTCATTCCCCATTGGCTTAGTGTAATACGTGAAAATTGATAACCTGACTTACCTTGTTTAGCTTGGTTTCTTAAGTCTTTTATCACCACGAGTGAAACCCAGAAAGCGAGGGTCATTCCAAAGCTTGCTAATAAGTTAAACTCGCCGGCATATACCAATGGAAATAATATGCCTAATACGATACTTGCAATCGAAGGCTTAGTAATTTGCTTTCGCAATTCCCCTTTTTTCGCTTTTTTCCAGCGAATCAGCGGCCCTATACCCATCGCAAGAAATAACACACTCATAATTGGTACAAACACCGCATTAAAATAAGGGGGACCAACAGATATTTTTCCAAGACCTGCTGCATCAATCATTAATGGATACAACGTACCAAGTAATACCGTTATCGAGGCAACCACTAGGATAATATTACACAATAATAATGCCGTTTCGCGTGAGTAAAATGAGAAACGACTAAAGCTAGAAACATTGGATGCTCTAAAGGCGAACAAGATCAACGAACCACCAACAGCAATTGCTAATAGTAGTAAAATAAACATGCCACGCGTTGGATCAGAAGCAAAAGAATGTACTGATGTGATTACACCAGAACGGACTAAAAATGTACCTAATAAGCTTAAACTAAAAGCAAATATAGCAAGTAACACGGTCCAGTTCCTAAACGCGCCGCGCTTTTCAGTTACCGCTAATGAATGCAATAATGCCGTACCCACAAGCCACGGCATAAACGAGGCGTTTTCAACGGGGTCCCAGAACCACCAACCACCCCAGCCTAATTCGTAGTATGCCCACCAACTGCCTAATGCAATACCCAGAGTAAGGAATATCCATGCTGCTGTTACCCAAGGACGGGCCCATCTAGCCCAGGCAGCGTCTAGCTTTCCACACATTAATGCCGCTATTGCAAAAGCAAAGGCAACCGCAAAACCTACATACCCTAAATACAACATGGGCGGATGAATAATTAAGCCTACATCTTGCAGTAATGGGTTTAGATCACGCCCCTCTAACGGAACAATTGGCCATAAGCGTTCAAAGGGATTCGATGTTAAAATGGTAAATAACATAAACCCTACTGACACCATACCTAATATAGCAAGTACTCGCGCGATAAATCCTTCATCAATACCTTTGCTAAATTTAGCGACCGCCATTGTCCATGCCGTTAACGAAAAAACCCACAATAATAAAGAGCCTTCATGACCTCCCCATACTGCACTGATTTTAAAATAATAAGGTAATAACGAATTAGAATGACCAGCAATATATTTAACAGAGAAGTCATCAATAACGAATAAATACGCTAGTATGATGAGACTAAGCCCGGTAAACACAAACATCCCTAAGGTAAGGGGCTTTGCATAACCAACAAGGATAGGTTGTCGTGTAAAAACACCAATGAGTGGAACGATACTTAAACAGATGGCAAACGCCAATCCTAATATTAAGGCAAAGTGCCCCAATTCAGGGATCATAAAACTTCTCCGATAGCGCTTATAAGGCAGACTAACACACTGTCACCATCAAAAATTGGCTGATGAAGTAAAATGCGTAGGCCAAAAATTGCTGCAATTCTACCACCGTTTCGCTAAAAAAAGCAGTAATCTTGCGTTAAGTTGCATATATTTTGCGAACGAAAGCAATGGTATAATAAATTACTTACTTGGTGTAGGATCTAGATCAAACTAACGTGTGTGATTTAGATTACACTAGCAACAATTTCAATAACGTAACAAACGAACCATTTCATGAGTCACTGTGACGATACCCTTTTAGCAACGCGAAACTTAACCTGTATAAGAGAAGATAGAGTGCTTTTTGAAGCGCTTAACTTTACAGTAAAGCGCGGTGATATTATACAAGTAGAAGGGCCAAATGGCGCAGGAAAAACAAGCTTATTGCGTATTTTAGCAGGCTTATCCTCTCCTTATGAGGGGCAAGTCTATTTTGCAGGGAAACCTATTCGAACTTGTGAAGAATATTTTCACCAAAATATGCTTTACCTTGGCCACCAGGTTGGCGTTAAAGATGAATTAACCGCCGAAGAAAATTTAGCTTTCTCCTTAGCATTGCATGGATTACCTATTCAAAAAGCCGAAGAGACGCTCTCAGAAGTTAATTTATTAGGTTTTGAAGATGCTCTTGCTTCCCATTTAAGTGCTGGTCAACACCGAAGAATAGCGTTAGCACAATTATGGCAAACCCCAGCGAAACTATGGATTTTAGATGAACCATTTACCGCAATTGACAAAAAAGGGGTATTAAAGCTAGAACAGCTTATAAAAGAACACGCTAACAATGGTGGGGCTGTTATTTTGACCACGCATCAAGACTTACAAATGCCCATTAGTTGCTATCAAAAGCTTACGCTTGAATATAGGTTTTTCTAGGTTAATCTATGAGTAAAGAAATCAAGACTTCAATTTCATATCGGCGGGTTTTTTACACCGTATTTAAGCGCGATCTCACTATTGCTTTCCGTCATAAAGATGATATTGCTAACCCATTATTATTTTTTATTTTGGTTGTTACGCTTTTTCCTCTTGGCATTGGCCCTGAGCCTAATATGCTTGCTAGAATAGCGCCCGGCATTATTTGGGTTGCTGCTTTACTAGCCACACTCTTATCGTTAGACCGCCTCTTTAAAAGTGATCATGCCGATGGCGCTCTTGAGCAAATGCTGTTAAGCCCAAGCCCAACATTTATTATTGTACTCGCTAAAATATGCGCACATTGGATCATCAGCGGTTTACCCCTGATTTTAATTTCACCATTACTCGCGGTATTATTGTATCTTCCTGAAAATGCATATGGGGCATTATTATTAACCTTGCTTATTGGAACCCCTGTATTAAGTTTTATCGGCGCAATTGGTGTTGCGTTAACCGTTGGCGTTAAAAAAGGTGGAGTGTTACTGAGTTTGTTAATTTTACCTTTATATATCCCATTATTAATTTTTGCGACAAGTGCAATAGATACTGCAGCAATGAACTTACCCTACACGGGACAACTTGCTATAATTGGCGCACTTTTTATCGGTTCTGTTACGCTTTCACCATTTGCTGTAAGCGCAGCATTAAAAGTGAGTACTAACTAAATGTGGAAATGGTTACACCCTTACGCTAACCCTGAAAAAACTTTTCATTTAACAGAAAAGTTAACACCATGGTTTGGCTATTTATCAATGATTTTATTAGCCGTTGGTATGATATGGGCACTTTTATTTGTGCCACCTGATTACCAACAGGGCAATAGTTTTCGAATTTTTTATATCCATGTGCCATCTGCCATTCTTTCTCTAAGTGTGTATGTGGCAATGGCAATTATTGCTTTTAGTGCTCTTGTGTGGCAATTAAAGTTGGCTGATGCTTCAGTAGCAGCCATTGCACCTGTAGGTGCAGCATTAACCGCAGTTGCGCTATTCACTGGTGCCGCTTGGGGGAAACCAACTTGGGGTACTTGGTGGGTGTGGGATGCAAGATTAACCTCGCAATTAATTCAGCTGTTTTTATATTTAGGCGTAATTGCACTTCATAACGCTTTTGAAGATAAAGCTCAGGGCAGTAAAGCCGCCGGTATTTTAGCCATTGTAGGTGTTGTAAATGTACCGATCATTAAATATTCAGTAGAATGGTGGAATACATTGCACCAAGGCCAAACAGTCACCCAGATAGGTAAACCCGCGATGACCATGGATATGTACCTACCTTTTGTGGTTTGTTTGTTTGGCTTCGTTTTCCTTATCAGTTGGCTGATCTGTTTAAGGTTTAAAACTGAACTGCTTGAAAGAAATGCCACCCGCCCTTGGGTAAAAGATTTAGTGAATCAAACAGAGAAATAATCATGCAATTTTCAAACTTCGCAGAATTTATCGCTATGGACGGGCATGGTTTTTACGTATGGCTTTCATACGGTTTTACATTTGCACTCTTTGTATTATTGGCTTTGTTTTCACGTGCGAAACATCACGCCACCCTCGGACATATTAAACGCCGTTATAATCGAGAGAAAAAATTAAAACAAGCAGCGCTTGAACAAAATCAAGACAAGAGGTAGCTCATGAACCCAAGACGAAAGAAACGTTTAACAATCGTTGTGTCAATACTGATAGGTATCAGTTTAATCACATCATTAGTTTTATACGCATTGAATCAAAATATTGATTTATTTTATACACCGCATGAGATTATTCACGGTAAAGATGATACGGGCAATAAACCAGTAATCGGGCAGCGAATTCGCGTTGGCGGCCTAGTTGTAGTTGGTTCTGTTTCACGTAACCCTGAGAGCCTAAAAGTACAATTTGGCTTAACCAATAAGGGTGAAACCATTACCGTTAAATATGACGGCATCTTACCTGATCTTTTTCGGGAAGGCCAAGGTATCATTGCTAACGGCGTATTAATAGAAAACAGAGTATTAGAAGCCTCTGAAGTTTTAGCGAAACATGACGAAAATTATATGCCAAAAGAAGTTGCTGATGCTTTAGGTGAAGGCCATACACCTCCTGAATACCCAAAGAAAAATTAATCTAAAAGCGCAGTCACTAAAACTACTTAGTGACTGTATTATCATCGCTTATTTGACTGCAAGCTTGTAGACATAAAGGTGCTATAATTGTTAACACAGTAGCTTCGCTTTATTTCAGAGTTATGCGACGTCTTCATTTGGTAAAATTCGATCACCAATCTTATTGAGTATATCTACTTCGCCGCGGCATACCGCAACAATTGATTTACCTTTTTTAAAACTATCAGGCAAAATAATCCTACCTGAATTACTGGTTTCAAAATGCCCAATATGATGGAACAATTCGATTGATTTATCACAATAGTAAATAATTGTGACTAGTTCGGTTTTAGTACTCATTACACCCTACTTTTTCGTGTGACAACTAACGAGTTTTAAAAGGATATACACAGCGCCTTTAACTAGTGTGTATATATCTATAATTTAATCACTTTGCTCCACTATTAAACTATTCATTAAGGTAACAAATTGCAACTTTAATCTGTTAAATAACAATTTAATAAGGCCAATGACATGATACGTAAATTTGTGGTTAAAACCAACCTAAGCACTGCTGAATTTATACGAAAAAAAACCCTGAGCCAAAACCCAGGGCGATCACATAAGATCTTTTTAACGCACCCTCAACTAGTGAGAAGGTATGCCTTTTCAGGCAAATTTCCAGAGATTCAAAAGGCTACGCTTTCTTGCGCATTTTGTGCCCTTTTACCGCATAGAATAAGATGTATAAATAACAAGGTAACATCACTATATAGCCGCCTTGCTGGCCAAATGAGGTACCCGTTGAAATCCCCCAAAATAAGGGACCAAAGGCACCACCAGCAATCCCCATCACTAACAGCGCCGAACCAGTACTTGTTAATTGACCAAGACCTGACAAAGCAAGAGGAAATATTGCCGGCCAACAAATCGCATTCGCCAACCCTAAAAAGGCAATTAGTAATAAAGGATCTGGTAGTAAGGCTCCACCAAATGGCACTAATAATGAATTCGCAATGATGAAAGACTGATCATCAGAAAACAATACGCCTAATGATAAGACGACACCTAAGACTGCAGAAGCGGCTAACGCTTTTGCTTGTGATATATAACGAGGAATAAGTACAATACCTAAGATATAACCCGCTACCATACAAATCATGGTATAAGAAGTCATAACACTATAATTTTCTACACCTAACGACAATGCGTAAGTGCCAATAGTATCCCCTGCAATAACCTCTACAGCGACATAAACAAAAATTGCAATCACGCCAAAACGAAGGTTTGGATGAGATAAAGCTTCTTTAACCTGACCTTTATCGCTTTCTTCCTCTTCACTTTTTAACTCAGGTAAAGGAGATTTTTTAACAGCCAAAGCGAGTAAACCAATAAATAATGCCATGCCTAAATACGGCAACACTAGCCCATCAGCCATTAAATCAATATCTTCTTGTGTTAACTCTTTACCAACTAAATCGGTGAAGTTGCTTAATATAAGTGCGGTAAATACCATTGGTGCAACGACACCAGCACCTTTATTTAGTATCCCCATAACACTAATACGTGCTGCGGCCGATTCTTCTGGGCCTAATCGCACAACATAAGGGTTCACGGCCGTTTGTAATAACGTTTGACCTACCCCCATAATAAGTTGAGCAAATAAGAATAAAGCAAATATTTGCGTTTTAGCTGCTGGAATAAAAAGTAAACCTGCAACCATCATCGTCGCCATGCCTAACGCCATACCATTTTTATATCCAACTTTTCTAATGACGGCTGCTGAAGGAATTGCAGTAAAAGTAACAGCAATGTAAAAAGAGAAAAGAATTAACGACGCTTGTACGGGTGTTAAATCTAAAATCTGCTTCAAATACGGCATTAAAGAGCCATTAAGCCAAGTCGCAAACCCTAATATAAAGAAGAGCGTAGCAACGATTACCATAGGCACGACGCTACTTTGTTTTTTATCTGTTGATACGGACATTTCCATAGTTTCCTCAAATTTTAATCTTATTATTGTTATTGCTATAAATTGTTATGCGTTATATACAGGCTTCCCTGCAACCCAAGTAGATATAACTTGGTGATCTTGATTTAACACCAAGAAATCAGCAGCTTGACCTACTTGTAATTCACCTCGAATACCCGATTGATTTATATAATTTGCTGGGTACTTGCTAGCCATTCTAACAGCTTCTTCAAACGATATGTCTAGCCCATGATGACTATTATTTACAGCGGTAATCATATCTAAGGCTGCCCCCGCTAATTCACCGGTAGTTGATGTTAAGCGGCCATCTCGCAAATACACTGTTCGATCAAAAAATGAAAACTCAGTTTGATTTGTACCAATGGTAGACATTGCATCAGTAACCAAAAACACTTTTCCTTTTGGTTTCGTTTTTAATGCTAATTTAGCGGTAGTATAATCAACATGATGTCCATCGATGATAATGCCACAACTTGCGTTATCATTAAGTAGAGCACAACCAGTAACCCCTGGTTCTCTTCCTTGCATCGGTGACATTGCGTTATATAAATGAGTAAAGCCATCAGCGCCAGCATCAATCGCAGCTTGCGCTGTTGGATAATCAGCGTTTGTATGTCCTAAACATACTTTGATGCCTAACGATACCATTCGACTTATATCTTCTACCGAAACAGTTTCTGGGGCTAAGGTTACTAAAATCTGCCCGATATCTTTGCGTGATAATACCTGCCACTCTCGATCGCTAATCGGGCGAATATATTCTTCCGCATGTGTGCCTTTTTTAGCAACCGATAAATGCGGGCCTTCAAAGTGTATGCCTAATATTCCAGGTACTTTATTGCTAATAGCAGCAGCCATTGCATCTGCTGCTTGCTCCATCACTTCAATTTTGTCTGTGATCAACGTTGGCAGCATGCCTGTTGTTCCAAACTGATGATGAGCGGCGATGATGGTTGTTAACTTCTCTAATGAGGGAGAATCATTAAATAATACACCACCACCACCGTTAACCTGTAGATCAATAAAACCAGGTACAACGAATGCCGAGATCACGTCATCAGCATTTGAGGTATCATTATCGATCGCCGTTATGGTGCCGTCAGTAACGGTCAATACTTGATGGTCAAGCACTTGCTGACCGTCGAATAATTGATGAACATGTAGACGTAAACTAGTCATTATAATGTCTTAGTGACTTTTTTAAGGCCTTTCGGCTCATCTGGATTAAAACCTCTCGAGACAGCGACTTCAGCCACATCAAGGTAAAAACGTTGCAATACCACTAATGGTGCTAATCGCGGATGCACTGAGTTATCTGTTTGACGAATATGCACTAAGTCAGCACCACGCTGTGTTACTTCATCAATTTGTTCTTGATGTGAAGGCGCACTTTCATCATTCACCGCTGCATTTAAAATAGCTAACCCTTGTTCAACAAGCGTTACTGGCCCATGTAAGAACTCTGCTGAGCTAAATGCTTCAGCATGAATTGAGCTCACTTCTTTTAATTTTAACGCCATTTCTTTAGTGATTGCATAACCTAGACCACGCCCTAGTACGACCATATTTTTAACGCCTTCAATTGACTTAGAAGTTAATTGTGGCTCTGAATCAATGATAGTTTGTAAGGCATCTGGAAGCGTATCTAATGCATTAATAAGTGATTCATTTTCGGTCCAAAAAGCAGTTAACTGCAACAATGCTGATAAAGTAGCTAAATAACTTTTGGTTGCTGCAACAGACACTTCTGCGCCAGCTTTTAGCGGTAATACTTCATCAACGATATCTTTTAATGGTGATGTTTCATCATTTACTAACGCGATGACATATGCGCCACCTTTTTTTGCCATTTCAGCTTGAGCGATAATGTCAGGACTACGGCCTGATTGAGAAATAACGATAGCAACTGCTTGCTCAAGCTTAAGTTGCTTGCCATAAACACTCGATACTGATGGTGCTGCGGCAAAGGTAGGCACACCGGCTTCAACCTCGATTAAATACTTACCAAATACACCTGCGTGATCTGATGAGCCTCGGCCAATAATCATCACCATTTTTGGATTAATTTGACGTAACTTTTCACCGATAGACTTCGCCAATGCTTGGTTTGCCGAAAGTTGGCCTTTAATCACTGAAGGAGCTTGTTTAGCTTCTTGCTCCATAATTGTTTGTGTCATGTGTAAACCTTATATCTTTTAAATTTCTAACTAATTAAAGCAACGTGAGTTGTTGCTGAGCAAAAATTACCGAGCCCATTTCAGGCGCACATATTGGCTCAGCAAGTTTATGTTTTATATCTTCATCCAACCAAGGCTTTATTCGAGGAGTTAATCCTCCAATCAACGAAATTCTCGGAGGGTTTTGTTTTTCAAGCTGTCGAGCGACACCACTAATATAGCAAGCGCCTTCTTCAACAATCGCTTTAGCTGCAAAATCACCTTCTTCTGCCGCATCGAAGACAAGATTTGCCAGTTTAGCGTAGAAAGCAGCAGGTTTTCCGGCGATAGCTTCCACCATTTGTAAGCCATCTTGCACATCTAACAAGGTGAGTAATTTTTCATTAATCATTGACGGTGCTTTTAAACCGTCTAATGACATTAATACATAATTTGCGGCTTGAAAGCCAAACCAAGCGCCACTGCCTTTATCACCATGCGGAAAACCATGTCCACCAATGGTATAAGGATGCCCATCTACATAAGAGAAACCACATGAGCCGGTACCCGTTATCATAACAGCACCATCATCTCCATTATGTGCAGCTAAGCAAGCAATCAATAGGTCAGTAGCTAAAAACATTTTGCCAAACGGGTGTTGCCAGTTAGACATTTGTTCAAATAGTGCAGGCAAGTTAACCCCTGCTAAACCAACACCTGCTGTTAAATCACTTAACTGCAAATTCAAACCTGATGCCTTGAGTGCAATGTGAGCAGACTCAGTTATTGAATTAACTGCTTGCTCAAAGCCATGTAAGGGGTTCGCTGGGCCTGAAATGCCTTCTCCAAGTACTTTATTATCTGCATCAACGATAATGGCTTTACATTTACTACCACCGCCATCGATGCCTAAAAAGTATGTGTTATTAATGTCACTGCTGCTAGGCATTTTGACCTCATGCTTACTACATTTGTAATACTAAAAGTTGATTACAAATTAAAACTTATATATTTAGATAAATTTATCTTAACCAGAAATGACAGCGTTGTCATTCACTTTTTAAGAAAATTACCCTGTTTTTATAAACAATTAATAAATAAGTATACAAAATATTGATTACTCTACACTTTTATAGGCGAGTGATAATATATCCATTCACTAATTTCAACGCATTACTAACGTCAGCAATAAAATAATGCCATAAAAGGCCAAGTGCCTTGTTAAATTTACTTGTTATTGCCGACGTATTCACTACGGTTGAAACCTTACTTTTGTTATTCTACTTTTCCTATCACCCTCTTGCGTGCTAGTTCGTATTGCTACATCGTTACTAACAGCTATAGGTTTCTGATAGGTTATCCAATTTTTATTTTTTTCTTTATATTCGATGGTTAGTCCCGGAAATGCACTATTTACATACAGCTTTCCTTGTTTAATTTGTGCACCGGCCGTTGGTAAGCGGTAGGTCACTCTAGCAAGATCGAGCTTAGGCAGCTCTTTTTGCCCCAACGCATTGGCAAATACACGCCATTTTTCATTTCTTAATGCTTCTTTTTCTGCGGTGAATGCATTGGTTGATTGTGAGTATTTAGCGCCTTGGTAATTATAAGGGACTACCCATTCAGGCTCGTACCATGCTCTTTCTGCTAACGCGATTAACCTTGGAAAAATTTTATACTCAGCCACGTTGTCTGTCCGTACATTTTCGCTCCACAGTTGCCCTTGAATGCCAAGCACGTTTCGCCCTTGCTTCATCGGACGATTGATAACATTGCCTTGTTCATCTTTTTGTAAGGTATCGTCAATCGAGAACGGATTGTCTTGTCTATCTAACCAAAATTCAGCATGCACAGGTAAGTTTTGTGGCATAAATTGGAACACTTTTTCCGTATTTGTATGACGAGATGCCCAATAGTAACCATGCTCTTTAGGGTCGGCTTCATACGGAAAGTCAAAGTAAGTAACATCAGGTGTCGACATCACCACCTGCCAATTTTGATTCACAAACTTATTAACCACATGGTGTGCCCCCCAAGGAATATGCCCCCATGAATTCGCTTGCACTACCGCTGGCATATTCTCTTTATTTACGTGCTCTAGGCCATCGCTCCATGCTGCTGGTTCTATGCCCATGTCAGAGATCATATTGGCAACGCGTTCTACAAAATATGCACCTAACTGCTTCATGTCAGTCACGCCTTTATCATTGTTTTCAATAAAGGCTTTACACACAGGCGATTCAAGCCAAGCACCGGCTGTTTCATCTGCGCCAATATGATAGCGTGTTAAGGGTTGCCCCGCTGCTTGATGAATATTTTTCACTTCCGTCATCACCTTTTCAACGAAAGCATAAGAAGACTCTTGGCAAGCGTTAATCGTATTGTCGTTATAAAACTGCACCGATGAATACTTAGTTATATCATTGGGATCATGTAATAAATACTGCTCTGCCTTTGCTTTATCTTCTAATTGCATGTACTTGTTGTAGCGTGCAGTCATCGCTTTTATTGCAGCGCGAGAATGTCCAGGCATATCAAGTGATGGTAATACCTGAATATGACGTGCCGTGGCTGCTTTCAAAATTTCGGTATAATCGTCAACACTATAAAAACCATTATTTTTGTTATTTTCATCTACTCCAGCACCTAGCTGAGGCATTAAACATTTTTGTTCCGTAACATCAAAACAACGTTTACCGCTTACCTCTGTTAATTCCGGTAAGCCTGGTATTTCCAAACGCCACCCTTCATCTTCACCCATATGTAAATGCAACTTATTGAGTTTATAAGCCGCCATTTGATCCATTAACTTGATAATAAAATTTTTATCACGAAAATTACGTGCTACATCAACCAATAATCCTCGAAATTCAAAAAGCGGCTCATCTTGGATACTCACATACGGTATTCGCGGCTCGTTAACAGTCAATAAACTTGCGAGAGATTGTAGTCCGTTAAAGACACCAGCTTCATCAACACCGGTGATACGGATCCCTGTATTTAAAGCTGTTAAGGTGTAACTACCAATCATTTTTTCCGGATCTGGCACTATGCTTAATTTAACCTTTACACCGTTTGTGGCTTGTTCAACGCCAAGCAAGGTAAGGCGATGCAACGCTGCAGCAACACTTTCTGATGGTACATTACCGTAATCAACTGTAAGGCCAGAAGTAAGCTCTAACACTCCTGATGGTTCAGGGAAAACAATGTTTTTTGGCGTAGGAATAATCACCTTGCTCACATCAAGTAACTTTTCTCCAAGCACTTTGTTTCTTTGATAAAAATCTTCGGCGGTTAACCACTGCGTTTTATCGCTGGGCGTTCGTTGAAAATGATGCTGATAATCTGAATAGCTTTTCACATGTTTAAGCACTTCCATTTTTGTTTCTGAATCAATGCCAGTTTTAGTGCTTTCGATAACTTTTGGTGCTAAATCAGATGCCGATATAATCATATTTGGCATGATGTCAGATTCCGCCAAGGTCCAAAAACTCGCACGGAAAGTAATGGTTTCACTTTCGCCTTTGTTGATACCGGTAAATTTATCCGTTGGCGTTAACCGATGAAGATCGCCATTTAGATGTTCTAAGGTAAATAATTCCCCATCGAAGTTGTGTAACGGTGCAATTTGGCTGTAATAAATGCTCCAACCTGCCGCGGGCAAATCTTCAGTTGCCGTTAACTGAAACTGTGCCTCAAAGCATAAGCCATCAGTTTTATTTTTATCGCACTTATCGCCAGCTTGGTTAGTTACCAGCACAAAAGTTACCTGTAATGAAGTAGCAATGTTATCTAACTGTTGTTGTGTTAACGAGTGCGTTTGTTGCATTTTTGTCTCTGAAGATTGCTCATCTTGAGTCGACGGCGCTTGAGGATTACCACACCCTAACAACATAACAACCGCAGTCGCTAAAGCGGCAAAGTCATTCTTTTTCATCATTTCGCTACTCATTTTATTTTTTTATTGATCGTATAAACATGACTCATTTTGACAGCGCTGTCAAAAAAATCTTTACACAAGCCTCAAGCAACGCTAGGTTATAGACATATTAATCACTTTATTTTATTTGCACCTATCTTCTATTTAACGCAGATGAACGCTAATTACCCGTGATATAGTCCCATAAATCCTGAAATCGTTGAGAGTGTACTTTATGTCAGAGCCCATTAAAAAAGTTGTCATTGTTGGTGGTGGTACCGCAGGCTGGATGAGTGCAGCAAGTTTAGGCCGTTTCTTAGAAGGCAAAAACGTTGATGTTACGATTATCGAGTCAAGCGCTTTAGAGACTGTTGGTGTTGGTGAAGCAACAATACCAAATATTGTTAGCTATAATAAAAATTTGGGTATTAACGAACTCGATTTAATTAAAGCAACTCAGGCAACTTTCAAGCTTGGTATTCAATTTGAAAACTGGCACCAACAAGGAGAAAATTTTTTTCATCCTTTCTCTGACTATGGGATGCCGATTAACAATATTGAATTTCATCAATATATCAACCAAGCAAACCATCAAGGTGCGGCATTAAATATTGAAGATTATTGCTTTCCCGCAGTACTTGCAAAAAAAGGAAAATTTGCTCAGCCTCACCCTAACCCGCCAAGCCCTCTTGCTGACTACCAATATGCCTTTCATTTTGACGCTGGCCTATACGCTAACTTTTTAAAAGATTTTGCAATGAATTTAGGTGTAAAGCACATAGATGCTCTCATTAACAGTGTTGAATTAAATCAAAATAATGGATTCATTTCTGCTGTAACACTCGATAATGGTGAAATTGTTGAAGGGGATTTATTTATTGATTGCTCTGGCTTTAAAGGCCTGCTGATTGAAGAAGCATTACAAACAGGCTATGAAGATTGGAGTCAATGGTTGATCTGCGATCGCGCTATGGCCGTACAAACTGAACTAGTTGGCGAACCTACACCATATACACGCTCAATTGCTAAATCATCTGGCTGGCAATGGCGCATCCCTTTACAACACCGTATGGGCAATGGCTATATCTATGCAAGTCAATTTCAAACTGATGATGACGCCGAACGTACCTTACTTGATAGTGTACAAGGCGCAACCATTAACCAAGTGAGAAAATTTCGTTTTACACCAGGACGTAGAAAGCAAGTTTGGAATAAAAATTGTGTCGCAATAGGGTTATCTTCTGGGTTTTTAGAACCTTTAGAGTCTACGAGTATTTCGTTAATACAGTCAGTCATTGATAAGTTATTAACGTTTTTTCCTGATCAATCTTTTAATCAACATGATATTGATGAAGTAAATCGCTTGCATAATGATGAAGTTGAGCACATTCGCGACTTTCTCATTTTACACTATAAAGCAACAAAACGTGATGATTCAGCTTTCTGGCGTCATTGCCAAAAGATGGATATTCCCGAAACGTTAGCGCATAAAATAGCAGTTTTTGAAAGCCGCGGGCATATCATCATGCGAGAAAGTGAGTCCTTCGAAGCAGCTAGTTGGCTTACGATGTACAATGCTTTTGATATCAAGCAAAAGCGTTTTGATGAGCGTATTGCTAACATGCCTTTTGATGTGATGAGCAAAAATTTAGCACAAATGAAACAATCTATTGAAAATGCTGCACAGCAAGCGATGCAACACCAAGATTTCATTAACACTCATTGTCGAGCAAATCCCGAGTAAAACTCAGGACATCACCATTTAAACACAAATAACACATTATTACTTAACCTGATCTCTGGATAAGAAGTTAGCTAATCCACTGAAACGGTGAGCTTTTTATTTATCACACTGTTCACGCAATTGTTATGCCGAACTCAGGTTACTTATTACCTGGTAAAGGTGCTTGACAATACTGCTCAAGAAATTGATCGTGACTCGGTTGTTTTTCGGCAATCTCAATTAAACCATTCGCGCCTTTAGCCAATATCGTTTTGAGTTTTTCTGGTGCTAAAGTATCTAACGCAGGATTATAGCGTGTCGGCATCACCTTCATACCATTAAATATGGCATACCAACTTGACGGTTGAAATAGCGACTCAACACCCGGTATTAACCCTCCAGACGCTTTAAAAAAATCAATTTTTTGTTGTAGTGATTCAGGAATAGGCATTTGTTTACACCAACGCCAAAATTCAGTATCTTCTCGTGAAGTGGTGCAATAATGTAAGACTAAAAAGTCTCTTATTTCCTCATAATCAACTCTCACTCGACGGTTAAATTCATCTTGTAATTCTTGTTGGCAAGATGTATCTGGAAACATTCTAATAAAATAAGCTAACGTTCTTGTCACTAAGTGAATAGCCGTTGACTCTAGTGGCTCAATAAAGCCTTGCGCTAACCCCAGGGCTAAACAATTTTTCTGCCAAGCTTTTTTACGGATCCCCGTTGTAAAGGGAATCACTCGAGGCTCCGATAATGGCTCTCCTTCTACCGCAGATAATAAGGTTTTTATCGCTTCATCATCACTAATATATTTATCACAAAAAACGTAGCCATTTCCTGTGCGATGTTGCAATGGGATACGCCATGTCCAACCGGCGTCTCGTGCCTTAGAAACAGTATAAGGTTTAGTACTGCCTATATTTTTTGTTTGTACCGTAACCGCTCGATTACAGGGTAAATATTCAGACCAATCTTCATAGCCTGAATGTAATGTTTGTTCGATTAATAGGCCTCTAAAGCCCGAACAATCAATAAAAAAATCACCCTTAACTTCATTTCCACTTTCTAAGGTTACCGATTGAATATTGCCATTTTGGTACTGGGTAACGCTTTCAATTAGACCTTCTGTACGTTTTACGCCCAACTTTTCAGCAAAATTACGAAAGTATTTTCCCGCCAGAGTAGAGTCTAAGTGTAACGCATAAAAAGCCCTTTCTAAGGGCGTATTTTGCACATTAAAAGGTAGAAAAAATTTATCTCTTTCTGCTAAAACTGCTTCTGGAGAGTGTGCCATTAATGGTGTTAAATCCCCCTCGGCTTTACACTTTAACCAACATTGAAAAAAATCAAAACCGGCAATCGTTTTACCTAAGCCTCCAAACGGATGAAAATAATTTTCCCCTTGGGAATGCCAATCCTCAAACTGAATGCCTAACTTAAAGCTTCCCTGCGTTTCTTTCACAAATTCATCTAAGCTAATGCCTAAACTATTTAACACCACCATTAAAGAAGGAATAGTTGCTTCACCCACACCAATAGTGCCGATTTGTTCCGATTCAACCAATTCTATGTTGATGTTTGCGTTTCTAAAGCCGTGAGCAAGTGTCGCTGCAGCAATCCACCCGGAGGTTCCACCACCAACAATGACTATTTTATTAAGCGGATTTTCTGTTTTTTTCATGTTAATTCCAGTGAAAACGATTAAGACGATATCTTTGCTTCAAAGTGGCAATATTTCTTTAAAAAAACACCATGTGATAAAGCATTATCTGCCGACTGCCTTACCCGTTGTTGCATATAAGCTAAATTCTTATTTAGGTACTCAATCGGCATGTTATCTGCCTTTTTATTATAGCTTTGCGGATAAATTTCAAAACCATCAAAAATAGCCAGCCAACTATCCTTACCAAAAATCTCAAATGGATAAGGCTTTATCTCGCCAGTCTGTTTATAAATATCAACCTTTTCTTGTAACGTTTCTGGCAACTTCATTTGTTGACAATCACGCCAAAATGGCGAATCAGTTCGTTGTGTTGATTGGTAATGTAAAATTAGGAAATCTCGCACTCGTTCATATTCCAACACTGTTTTTTGATTAAACTGTTCAACGGTATCTGAGTCATAGTTCAGTGCATCTAATGATGGAATGAGCTTTTCTATCGCTGTTTCAACCAAGGCAATACTAGTAGATTCAAGAGGTTCTAAGAAGCCGGAAGAAAGCCCAATAGCCACACAGTTTTTATGCCACGCTTTTTCGCGTCGCCCGGGGGTAAAGGTAAAAGAACGAGGGTCGTGCAATAGTTTACCGTCGATATTTGCTAATAGCGTATCAAGGGCAGATTGGTCGTCAATATAGTTACTCGCATAAACATGTCCATTTCCTTGTCGATGCTGTAAAGGAATCTTCCATTGCCAACCTGCCTGATGTGCCTTAGAGACTGTGCGTGCACTAGGCGCTGATGTTGACTCGCTCTGCACAGCAACAGCGCGATCACAAAACAACCATTCACTCCAATCTTGATAACCAACTTTTAATGCTTTGTCGATGAGTAACCCTTTAAACCCCGAACAATCAATGAAAAGATCGCCTTCAACCGTCGTATTATTTTCTAATACAACTTGTTTTATAACACCACTTTCCTCACATGTAATAACATCAACAATTTTTCCATCAACTAAGGTTGTTCCATTGTTTTCGGAATATTCCCTCATTAGTTTTGCAAATAAAGCAGCATCAAAGTGTAAAGCCCAGTCAAATATTTCAAGTTGGCTTTCAGGCTTAGTGTTTGGTAAAGTAAATTTATTCTCTTTGGCGAGCTGAACACCTAAGGAAAAGTCTGCCAAAGGTGATGCATTATCGGTTTGCTTTTGACGCATCCAATAATGATGAAAATCAACCTCTTTCGTCCCTTGTCCATAAAGGCCGAACGGATGAATAAACGAACCATCTAGTTTATGCCAATCTTGAAACTCAATACCTAATTTGCATGTTGCTGCCGTAGCTTTTAACACATCAAGATCTGACAGGCCTAACCTACGATAGAAACGCCTCAGTGTCGGAATTGTTGCTTCACCAACGCCAATGGTTCCTATTTGTGAGGATTCTACTAAAGTTATACTGACATTTTTATTGGTAAAATGATGGCTTAACGCTGCCGCGGTCATCCAACCAGCGGTTCCTCCGCCAACGATAACAATTGAATTCACTTTTTCTTTATGTGCTTCCATCCGATGACCTACTAAATATACCACTGAGAATTATACTGATTCCTATATTACTGAGTACTACCCTAGCACGCAGTAATATAGAAATTAACATCATTTAGTGCTTATTTGATTAAGCTCAATATTTTTATATCGTGTTTTACATGATATAGATAAAAAAACCGCCGCAAATGCGACGGTTTTTGATTCAGTCCAGAGTTGTTCGATTAGAACTTAACGCGTGTACCTACAGTCCAACGTGCTTCATAAACGTTTTGGA
>NZ_MKQD01000045.1 GCF_001913705.1 Thalassotalea sp. PP2-459
CACATGAGAGTCTGGGTAAGCTGCCGCCGGCAGCTTACCGAGAAAAACTGGAAAATTCTAATTTAGAACTGTGTCATTAATGGGGAAGTGGACATAACAGCCTAATACGCCAATACTTTCCACGAAAAACAGACTTGTCACCTCACTCACAAGGCAAGCTTAATATAGTTGCAACACAATTAAATGAACGCCCAAGGAAAACATTGAAATTTAAGACGCCATCACACATGATTGAAAAGGGTGTTGCGATGATCACTTGAATCTACAAGGGCTATTTTTATATTTCTCTATATTGAACATGTAGTTATAGCGCATAGACAGTGACTTTAGCTTTCTAGCGTCAGTACCTTGTAATCAGTAGGTCGCCAGTTCGACTCCGGCAGTCGGCACCATTTATAAGAAAAGCTTCAACTTCGGTTGAGGCTTTTTTTTCGTCTGCAAATTATTGAACTGGCCTACTGATGAATCAGCAGCTAAGCAGGGTTGGCAGTTCAACTCCGGCAGTCGGCACCATTTATAAGAAAAGCTTCAACTTCGGTTGAGGCTTTTTTTCGTCTGCAAATTATGGAACTGACCTACTGATGAATCAGCAGCTAAGCAGGGTTGGCAGTTCAACCCCGGCAGTCGGCACTATTGATAAGAAAAGCTTCTACTTCGGTTAGGATTTTTTGATCTTTTATCATTAGGCACTTGGTTGAGTTCTTCAATCAATTTTACTGTCTCCGCAATATTAATAAACTTGTAGTCATTACCGGCACTACTAAGCAAGGCTTTATATACAGAATCAGTAAAGGTTCAAATGCCGCTAAAAACAATTCGCTCATAATGTCTTTATTTATGATAACTAAAAAACTATACTGTATATAATTACAGTTATTTTTTGGTTTGTATGAAAGTTATTCCTATCTATATTGAAGCGGGTATTTCAGGATTTGAATCGCCGGCGGCAGAATACAAGGAGTTAGGCTTATCGCTTGATCAACTATTGATACGACACCCTAATGCAACATTTATTGGTCAAGCATCCGGCGAATCTATGCAAGGTGTTGGTATATTTGACGGTGATTTACTGATTGTTGATCGCTCACTAACGGCACGCAATGGCGACGTTATTGTTGCCAATTATAATGGTTGCTTCGTTTGTAAACTCATTGATAAAGCACAAGCGCGATTAATATCTGCATCAAAGCATCATCAACCTGTCGCTATTTCAGCGCAAGATGAATTTCAAGTTGAAGGTGTGGTCACTCGTTCTATTCGACTACATCATAAAGCGCCTGAGTTAATGGCATGTATTGCTTAGTTGATGCTACTTCTTTTTATGCGTCTGCAGAAAAAGTATTTGATCCAAGTATTCGTAATAAGCCTGTCGTTGTTTTAACGAATAATGATGGCTGTATTTGTGCGGCTTGCCCCATAGCCAAACAGTTAGGTATTCCGAAATTTACACCCTTTTTTCAAATTAAAGATTTGCTTTATAAACATAAGGTGGTGATCCGCTCATCCAACTATGAACTATATGCTGATTTATCTGAACGAATGATGACAGTGATAGCTAGATATTGTGATAACCAACACATATACTCGATTGATGAAGCATTTTTGCATTTTGATCATTTTCATCGAGCCATTAAAAATTGGTATCAGTACGGCCATCAAATAAAACAAGCGGTATGGCAAGAAACACGTTTGCCTGTTGGGGTAGGTTTTGGCTCAACGGCTACGCTAGCAAAAGCTGCCAATCATGCAGCAAAAAAGCTCTCTGGATTTGATGGTGTTGCTGTTATTAATAATACCTACGATGCCATACCCATTTTAGCAAAAATGAAAACCAGTGATGTATGGGGTATTGGTAGCCGTATTACTAAAAAGCTTAACTTACAAGGCATTACAACGGCTCATCACTTAGCAAAGCAAGATCCAAAAATGATAAGAAAGCAATTCAGTGTAGTAACAGAGCGTACGGTTAATGAATTAAACGGTATTTCATGTTTGTCATGGGATGAAGTAAAAGAACCTAAAAAAGAAGTATTTTCTACCCGTAGTTTTGGACAACGTATAACTGACTACCACACATTAAAAGCAGCACTTTCTAGTCACGCTACAATTGTCGCGAGAAAACTTAGGAAGCAATCATCTAAAACCCATAAACTCATGGTATTTGCTTCTAGCTCTCCACATGATGACTACTACTACAAACAAGCCCTTGTTTATCCTTTTGCCATACCAACTGACAACACGAGCCAACTAGCCAGCGCAGTATCGTTAGTATTACCCAATATTTACCAATCAGGTGTAAACTTTTATCGCTGCGGCGTTGGTGCTATTGAGTTAACAAGCAATACGTTTTATCAAGCTGATTTATTTACATTAGATAATACTAATCCCAAGCTAATGCAGTGCTTTGATAAGATTAATAAACGCTATGGTTCTGGTAGTATTAACGTTGCCAGTGCAGGTCAAACGCAAAAGTGGAATATGAAACGACAGTTTCTTAGCCCACAATACACTTCGAATTGGCAACATATACCTAAGATAAGATGCTAAACTCTATAAAAATTATTTACTAAAAAATACATTCCAGTTATGTGCGGCAGATTCAACGCGACATTTGATAGCGGTGTAAAAAAGCTTTATACCAGTTTAAAGATTAACAAAGTAATTGATAAACCCATTGATAAACGCTTTGTTAAAGCGGCTGACACTGTTTCTATTGTAAGAGAAAAGAATAATAGCCGCGTTGTAGAAAATGCTATCTGGTGGTTATTGCTAGATAACACTGAAAATGGTTTTAAACCATCAAAATACACATCATTTAATACCCGATTTGATAAATTAAATACGCCAAGAAGTGCGGGTTATCATGCATATCGTCATTCACGTTGTGTTATTGCGGTAAAAGGTTTTGGTGAAACTGAATTTAACGATAAAAAACCTGTACATTATTTTGATATGGCAGCAGACAGTGGTGGAATATTATTGGGTGGTTTAGCAAGAGATTGGGTTAATAAACAAACAGGAGAAGTTACCACTTCATGCTCAGTAATTACCCTACCACCACACGAAAAACTAAAACATATTCACAGTAAAGCCATGCCGCTAATACTACCACAGAATGAAAGCCTCATTAATCGTTGGCTTAATACAACATTCATCAATACTGAACATTTTAAGCCACTTTTGCATCCGCATATCCCACAAAGATTAATCGCTCAGCAAATAGATAAACCAAAAACACACAACGCAATTAACCCTCCAGAATTAATCACACCTGACAACAGCTATTTGATAGAACATTAAAAGTAAAAGGCCATGAACACTGGCGACCAAAAAATCAAAGTGTTTTTTTACTAGGGTATCTATCAATACTCATTTATGTAAAATAGCCCCTTCTGTAAAGTTCAACGAAAGCTCACTGAATGAATAAAGATTTATCGAATTTACGTGAAAAATTACAAGCTCTTCTATTAGCACAACATGATAGTAGTCCTCGTGGTAATGTCGCTGATTATATCCCTGCTTTAGCAGAGGTAGATCCGAACTTAATGGGTGCAGCTATTGCGACAATTGATGGCGATTTTGTCGGTGTAGGTGATTACCAACATGCCTTTTCAATTCAAAGCATTTCAAAGGTGTTTGGTTTAGTCATGGCGATGAACCGCGTAGGCGATTCATTATGGCAACGTGTAAATATGGAGCCTTCTGGGCAACCGTTTAATTCGATTATTCAACTTGAATGGGAAAAAGGCATACCTCGAAATCCGGTTATTAATGCTGGCGCTATTTTAATTTCAGATGTTTTAGTGAGCCATTATTCAGCAAGTAAACTCGCTTTTGTCAGTTTTTTACGCACCATAGCCAACGACGAAGATATTCATATTGATCATGATGTGTTTCAATCAGAGCTCACTCACGGTAATCGCAATGCGGCGTTAGCATATTTGATGAAAAGTTTTAATAATATTGAAGCTGAAGTGCCTGATGTATTAGAACATTATTTTACACAATGTTCAGTTACAATGAATTGCCAACAATTAGCACAAAGCTTATTATTTTTAGCCAATAAAGGTATAAACCCATTAACCAATACTCCTGTATGCACACGAAAAGAAGCGCATAGAGTTAATGCTATTTTATCAACGAGTGGAATGTACGATCAATCTGGTGAATTTGCTTTTTCAGTTGGTTTACCGGCGAAAAGCGGCGTAGGAGGTGGAATTGTCGCAATTGTGCCTAATTTCGGTGTTATTTGTGCATGGAGCCCACCATTAAATAGTTTTGGCAATTCCGTTGTCGGTATGAATTTTATCGCAGGGCTTGCAGAAGAATTAGGGCTCTCTATTTATTGACGTAAATAGCAGAAATAAGTTCAGGTATATTTATCGCGTGGGCTATTACCTAGTTCATGCGTTTTGCCTAATTTTATAGGAATGTTAGTTGTATATTACTTATTCATGCTTTATACTGCGCCAGCAGATTAGTATTCCCTCTCACATATAATCTGACTATTCCTATTGTAATGTCTTTCCTAGCTCCAGATAGCCATCTTTAGAAAACTAAGTAATTGCTTATCGAATTTTTCGATTGATTTCACGCTATTGTTTCGATGCAGCAATATTTTATATATTGGCAATATTGCCTTCTATTTTCGAGATTTTATATGTCTTATAATTATAACGGACAACAGATCCGGATAATGCAACCTGTGCATTCAATTTCTGTTAACAAAAACCGAGCAGTGGTAAACCACAAGAGTGGCTCAAGTGTCATTAGCTTTGCAAACTCTATTGATTTTAAAGCTTTTCTTATTTGGCTTGCTCAATAGTAATTTTCGAAAGCTAAATTTTCCATTCTCGCTCAACTTAACACTAAACCTATATTGAGATTTTATCATGTACACCCTCAACGATCTTGAACGCATTAAGCAAGTGCTTGTTCCGCTAAAAGAAACAGCAGACAGAGAGCGTCAAGCTATTTGGGGGTTAACCGGCTATATCGATACGCCACACATAGACGCCTACAATAAAGTTTGTGTTGAAAAAGCACGAATACTAAAAACATTAAAAGAACAAAACTTATTGCCTTATTCAAATGTTGAAGTGATCAGTAAGGTGCTAATGGTTAAATTTAAAACAGCCAAAAGTGCTCAAGTATGTGAATATAACGATGAACAATATCAGTGCCGTTTTGCCCCATTAAAACTAAGTAAGTCAGGAAAAATAGTACGAAAGTGGGCAAAATACTGGTTGAAACTATTACCCAACGGCAGTGTTGATGTGCCATGGCAAAATGAAGTCAAAGAAATTTGGCCTGAATATTTCATTATTAGGACTGTAGAGGGTTAAAACCAAGCCTATCCGCTCACGAAGACGAATCAAGCCCGAACTAATATTCACATCTATTATGATATGAAATAGCGCCTTGTTATGATCAACATAACGAAAAAAAACCACCGCATTAGCGGTGGTTTTTCCAATACTAACCCGTTTTATAGTCGATAAATGTTATCTGCACTATCACGATCAATTAACCGTACAAAGGGGTCTACCCCTACATATTTAGGCTTTTCATCAACGATGATTTCAATCTTGTTTTCACCTGATTTAATTTCATGTTTTTCTAAATATTGCACAAGATTTTCTGCAGAAAGATCTTCAGGATCAGCGCTAAACAAACCGATATCAATCATGTCAGTAAAGTCTTTTTCTGTCTCTGCGCCTTGACCATCAGCGGTAAGCATTGCAGCATCAATTGTCACGATAACTGTAAATTTACCATCTTCTCGCTCAGTCACATCAACATTGGTTGTTTTAAGATCATATAGCGTTATATGTTCAAACAAACTAGTAACAAACGTTTTTTCCTGTTCGTTAGCATCTTGTTTAATATACGCCATTAAATCTAACGTTGTTGGATAAGGTGTGCTTTGATATTTAAACTCAGCTAGAAAATCAGCTAATGCTTTATTTAATTGCTGCTCGCCTAATCTATTTTTAAGTGCCATCATCACCACAGAGCCTTTACGGTAATGAATATACTGTTGATTTTCACTACGGAACAATGGCATTTCTTCAATGATTTCAACACTACGACCTCTTAAGTAGCGATCAAGTTCGTACTTTAAAAACTTGCGAATTTTTTCAGGACCATACTTTTTCTCCATCACCATTAAAGCAGAGTATTGCGATAATGATTCAGAAATAATTGCACTACCTTGTACGTTAGCTGCCCCTACTTGATGTCCCCACCATTGATGAGCAACTTCATGAGCCGTAACGTAATAAACAGGGTCAATATCTTCAGGGTCGCGTAAATCAGTAATAAAACCTATTTGCTCTGAATAAGGTACTGTATTGGCAAAGCTCTGCGCAAAACTTCTATAACCAGGAAATTCAATAATACGCATTTGTTTATGCTGGTAAGGACCAAACTCTTGCGTAAAGTAATCAATAGAGTCACGTACTGATTCAATCATACGATCTACATTCATATGGTGATCTTTATGATAATAAATCTCAATATCAATGCCTTTATATTGCTCTTTCTTCGCTTCTAGTTTAGCCGACATTATCGAATAAAAGTTCACCATTGGTGCATTCATTTTATAATGATACGTACGTCGGCCATTTTCAACAGTTTCACTTTGCACATAACCAGGCGCAATGGCAAATTGATCTTCACTGGTTGAAATTGTTGCTTCAAAATCAATAAAGCCAACACCTTTACCAAAGAAGCTTTCATTGTAGTAACGATTGTCTTCTAATTTATTCGCGCGTTGAATTGGTTTTAGGTCACGTTTTCTACGTTCGTGTCGATCAACTATCTGCCAATCAGAACGGTAACCAAAGGCTGGGAACAAATCATAGTTGTTAATGAAAGTACCGTTTTCAATAAGGGAAAAATCATTACTACCATCAGTAAAACCTTGATGTGTTCGATGGGCAATTAATTGTCCTGTTGTTGTTTCTCCTGGCGCTAATGGTTGGTCAAAAACGAACCATGCTGAATTAAACTTGTCATCAAATTCAGTAAGCTTTCCGCCTGCTAAAACCACGTCCCACTTTTCGGTAAAACGCGGTTTGGACACTAAGAAACGTTCAATCGCTGTGTCGCTGGTATTTTTAACGGTAATTTCCGCAACCGCGTCAATACGACGTTCAGACGGGTAAATATCAACTTTTGCATGCGTTTTAGTGATCGTTGGTATTTCATCATCTTTATGCGCAACGTATTTTTTTTCATATTCCGCTTGTAGATCTTGTGCATCTTCTTGAATGACATATTCATTTAACACGCGCGTGTTGTAATGAATATAACTACCTGTTGCAATAAATATTGCTAGACCAAGTGCAATAGCAGCTTTACCTTTATTTCCTAGGTAGTAACCCACTTTGTTAAACCTTGATTTTAATGGTTGAGCTGGGCCTCTATGCCATAACGCATAAGTAAGAGCGGCCAAAATTATTGACGCGCCTAGCCAATACAACATATACCAAGAATGTGCTGTTAAAAAGTGGCCATAGGTATTAATGTCAGAATAAAAAACGATAGGGGCGCCAGAAAATTGGAACATATTATGGCTAAAGCCGAAGCTACTTATCACTAACGTTGAAATGATATATAGCACGAACAATAGCATGCCAATATATTTATTCGGGCTAAGCACTTGTAAGAAGAATGCAAGTACAGCTGTCATGATTAACGGTACTAGGTTTACATAGCCTAAGCGAATAAAATATTGTGAGAATTCAAAATTATCATACCCTCTGATAATTTGGTTTAGTACAGTGACTGACATACCAAATACGTATAACAGTGCAAGTACTAAGCTAATAGCAATAATTTTTGATAACCAAAAAGTGATGTTATTGACAGGCATTGAATCAACTATATCACCCATACCAGAATTACGTTCACGCCACACAATTTCAGCACTGTAGTACGTTAATACAATCAGCATTAATAACCCTGTTGAGCCTGCAATTAATTGAATCATTGATTGCGTGATCGGCCAATTTGGAGTGCCAAACATAGCTCTAGGGTCAATTAGGGGAGCAACTAAAGCAAAGATAGTAAAAGCACCAAGCACTAAAAATGGTGCACTAAATATCACTTGTTTTACTTCAAATTTAATACGCAACCATAAATGCGCACTTGTAGTGATACCGTGACTTTTATAGTCAACACGATTGGCTAGCGCTGAATCAGAACTTTCTTCAACTTTTTGTTTTTCTTTTTTATTAGCTTTCGGCTGTGTTAATGATATTTTACGAGTAAAACCACCGAATAATGCCATAATAATAATACTAGCAATTAACCAGATCACCCGGTTTTCAAGTAATACACCGGTTAATTCAACAGCAGTGTTATTTTTGTCGTGCATGGTCCAGTAACGAGTTACTTCACCAAAGGTATTAACACCAAAAGGGTCTGCAAGTGCAACAATTGTACGATATTCAGGATCTGAGAAAAGCTGCCCAGCAACGGTATATGCAATAAAAAACCCGACTGCAATCAAGTAAACAGCCATCATGCTACGAAAACGAATAGCAACCGCGTAAAACATACACGATAAGACCAGTAATGTTGGTAAGGCTAAATAAAAATACGCCGTGAAATAATAGCTAAGATTAGTTGCTCCTAACCGCTCTGCATCTACCCAGCCAGCTAAACCACCAAGAACCGTTCCTAAAAAGATCCCAAAAGGCACGAAAGCAAACACGGTTGCTACCATCGCGAAAGCACCAAAGAAACGCCCAAGCTGATAACTTATTGGGTTAATTGGTTTGCTATAAAGGATCTCAGCCATTTTGGTTGTATCATTTCTTGTTGCAGTACTGGCAACATAGTTAACCACCAAAAACATGGAGAAAATCCCCATGATTACTAAGGTTTGAGCAATAGAGTAAGGACCATTGTATAAGACATTGCCCCCACCACCTATTTGTACGTTATCACTGACTGTTGCAAAGAAAGTCAAAAAGAAAAAAATCGCACTCGTGACAATGAAAGATGGCTGACGGGTATAATACCGCCACTCAAATAAAAACATTTTTGCAAACATAACTTACCCCTTAAGCCGCATTACGATGAGAATGTAATGTAGAAAAATAGACATCTTCTAAGTTTGCGGGGGCTGCTTCAAAGCCTTCAGGTGCTTGTTCAGCCATCACATGAATAATAGTTTTACCGGCAAATAATCGTTTTGAAATAACAGGCATGTTCTGCTCTATTTCTACGGCTTCTTGTTGTGTCACTGTTTTACGCCAGATTTGGCCACCGAGTTTATCGGTCAATAAAATGGGGTTACCTTCAAGTAATATTTGGCCTGAAGCTAGCACTGCCATGTTAGGGCAAAGTTCAGATACATCTTCAACAATGTGTGTTGATAAAATAATAACTTTTTCTTCGCCTAAACTAACCAATAGATTATGAAAGCGATTTCGTTCTTCAGGATCTAAACCAGCGGTTGGTTCATCCACCACTAATAAATCAGGATCTCCTAATAACGCTTGTGCAATACCAAAACGCTGACGCATACCGCCCGAAAAGCCACTAACGGCTTTTTTACGATGCTGAAATAAGTTCGTTTGTGCAAGCAAACCCTCAACGGCTTCTTTGCGTTCTGCTTTATTACGAATACCTTTTAAAATGGCCATATGATCTAATAAGTCATAGGCACTAATTCTTGGATAAACACCAAAGTCTTGTGGCAAATATCCTAATCGTTGACGTAACGCCTGCGGATCTGTAAATACATCAATACCATCAAAAGTGATTGACCCTTCATCTGCATCCTGCAACGTAGAAATTGTACGCATTAACGATGATTTACCAGCACCATTTGGTCCAAGTAGACCAAACATTCCTTTTGGAATGGTCAAATTGACATTATTAAGTGCATGAACACCATTGTCATAAGTCTTAGACAAACCCTTGATTTCTAGCATCTTTTATTTCCTATATTTGTTTTTATCTTTTAACATTTATTTTATGTAACGAGTGCTTAGTCTGCTCGTTAACAATTTTATTACACATGAATTAATAAAATAAAAATTTCTTTAATTATTAGGAGGGTCCATTGAGCTTTCGCGTGGTATTTTTCAGCAGTTTATTGGTATTTAGACAAGGCATTGCGATTAATATGTGGTTATACCACAGGAAAAAGCAATAACGACGTATAAATGACAAAAAACGCTACCCTTTGGGTTCAACTAAACGCCTCCTGCTCTTTGTTACTTGAATTAACCATAGAATGACTATGCAATAATCCAAGTGCCGCAATCAGAAGGCGTTTAATTTGAATAAAACTTAAACAGCAAAGATCAACACGCTCTAGTAACATTATAGAATTAGAAACTTCTATTTATTCACCATTATTTCGCTATATAACGAAATAATGATTGCACCTAATTCGCTATTTCGCTAAATTACAAAATAGATACCGATACGGAGCACCTATGTCAGACGCTTTTCAAGCATTATCAAGCCCAGTTAGAAGAAAAATACTATCTTTGTTAAAAGAGAAAAACCTAACAGCTGGTGAAATTGCACAAGAAATAGACGTTGCTAAGTCAACTCTTTCTGGACACTTTAATGTTTTAAAGGCCGCTGATTTAGTAACAACACATCGACATGGAACAACCATTTATTACTCGCTCAATACTAGTGTTGTTGAAGATCTTATGGCGGGAATGTTTGCCATATTTGGGAAAGATACTTTTAAAGAGCAGGAGAAGTAAGCATGAACATTTTTAAAATTAACCTCTTAATTACCACTATCACTATGCTAGTAGCATTATTTATGATTACACAGGTCCCTACAGATATGATGTTACCCATTCACTGGAATAGTGCAGGTGAAATAGATAGATATGCAGACGCTGCCACAGCACTTTTGTTTCCGCCTGGAGTAATGGTAGGCTTAATACTGTTATTAAGCATCTTACGCTATTTAGAACCGAGAAAAGAAAATTTAGTACAATCAAAAAAAGCAACTCATGCAATTGCATTCGCCATAATATTATTACTGGCTGTATTGGAAGGTGGTTATGTTGCTTTAATTTATGGTTTCACACTCAAAATGCATTTACTCGTGGTCTTTATGGTTGGTATTTGTTTAATGATTGTGGGCAATTATTTAAGTAAAACACGAAGTAATTACTTTATTGGTATTCGTACTCCATGGACACTTCAAAATGACGAAAATTGGCGCAAAACACATCGATTAGCGGGTCGCCTGTTTATGGTTTCAGGGTTAGCCGTCAGTGTGACTTGTTGGCTAATTCACGATGACTATTTAACTTACTTAATCATTGGCCTCGTTTTACCATCGGCAATTACACCACAAATTTATTCGTGGTGGCTATGGAAACGAGAAGAGAACAATGCTCAATAATTAAGAACAAATGAATTAAATTCACCCGTCATGATAATTTATTTCAATTGTCATAGCATGCTCATCTCGATATGCTGCACTTGCTTTTGAAGTCTCCCCAGATTTCTTGCATTTGACGCTTTATGTTTAAGTCCTAGCGCTGCATTTGCAGCGCTTTTTTTTACGAAAAACGCATCATCAAGAATATCTTTACTACAGCTATGCACCACCTTAGTGCAACCCATGTCACAATGCGAAGCAGGAATTTAATAGAAATTTAATTTATCCTTATAAATCAGTCAACTAATTTATGGTTTAACACTTGCACTGCATCGTTTAGATTAATAAAGACAAGGTATATATGGCTATTCAAACCCCTATTCGCGGCTTAAGATCATTTTGTATCGCCGCTAAATGTTTAAGCTTCAAACATGCTGCTTCACAACTATTTTTAACGCCATCAGCAGTGAGCCATCAAATAAAACAGCTTGAAGAACAATTAGGTTTTGAGCTATTTCAACGACAAACGCGTGCTATCGCATTAACAAGTGCGGGAAAACAATTTTATAGTGCAGTACAACCGCTTATTTCTGAGCTTGAAAACACTATTTCAAGTTTCACTCATAATCAACAAAATCAAACTATTACTATCTCAATGCCCGAGTTTTTTGCCAGTGAATTGTTTGTTCCTAAATTAAGTGACTGGACGGAGAAATACCCAAATATCAATTTACAACTCGAAACCGTTAAAGCAAGCTCTCCTTCATCTAATAATGCTGATTTATCCATTGTATTAGCTAACGGCGTACCAAACGCCAGCATCGTACAAGAGTTATTCCCAATACGTTATGCACCAGCTTGTAATAAAAAACTTTATAAACAGTGGGTAAATCATGGAATTGATGCCCTTAAACATGTACCGCTGATTTTACATCAGTCAAGACCATGGTCTTGGCATCAATGGGCTGAAAAAATGAATATTGATGACTTTGATCCAAAACAAATTATCCAATTTGATAGCATGTTTGGCGTTGCAAGAGCAGCTCAGCAAGGCATGGGAATTGCGTTAGTACCTTTGCCAATGAGCAAAACATGGTTTAGTGAAAAACTACTGATTAAACTGTTCGATCAAGAATTAGTCACAAAAGATAAATATTACTTGATTCAGCATGAAAACATTGAAGTTGGCAGCGCAATGGATACCTTCGCTAAGTGGGTAGAAAGAAACTTCAATGCTGATCATTAATTATCAGCCTTCCTAATTTACCACATCACTGACAGATGAATAAAATTCACCTAACGACTGTATTTTTATCGTTTGTCAGTAAAGTCGGTTCCTCTTATTGTGTACCCATCAATTGCATTTAACTTGTAATTGACAAAACACATGAATCAAACAAGAGGATAAATGATGAAATTAACACACCCAACACTACTATCGCTTTCAATGGCAAGTATGCTTGCAATTGCCAGCCCAAGCGAAACAACCTTAGAAAAATTTAAAATTGCTGTCATTAAAGACACCACTGGCTCATCTGAGTTAATGCAAGGTGATTACACATCAGGCATGCATAAACTAACTTCGGCTAAAGAGTCATCTACCGGTTTCGATATCGATATGGGGTTATGTGCTGCAAACTTAAAACACCTTAAATTTGAGCAAGCAGAAGAAGCTTGTTCTGACGCAATAGAAGGAATTGACGCTCATGCAGCAAGAAGCCGTGAAGGTAAATTTATTAAAGCATTAGCGTTAAGTAACCGCGGTATTGTTCGCTATTTACAAGACGATAGCTATGGTGCTCTTGAAGACTTTAGCAGTGCACTTTTACTTTCTGATAGCAAAGTGATTAAAGATAACTTAGCGTATCTAAAAGTAAGCATGAGCAAAAGAACCTTAGGTACAGACACTGTTGAATTAACAGAATAATAAGGAGCACATAATGAAACGCAATATGCTAACAGACTACTTATTAAAACAATCGCTATTGTTGCATCAATTAGCGCATTTAAACCTCGCACAATGGGACATTAATGTATTACAGCAAGCACAAATAATTAATCAACGACAGAGTGATATAAACGAATGCAACTAATAACCTAATTCGGCGAGAATGAAGCTAAGTTCTCGCCTCTTCTTAATGAATTACACACTACCGTATAGATAGGAGCCGTCGGTTAACAAGCGGAAATTATCAGTTTTTATTTGAATGCCTACCACAGAACGTTGATGCTTCTTTATACTAATTTATGTAACCTATAACGAATTATTCATAGTAAACCTAATAATTATTTCACTTAATTTGTGATTTTAACAAGTATTGCTTACCTCCAGTTCAGTTTAGCTACTAGAAAGCATTAGCATAGCTTGCTAGAATCTACGCATTTTAAAATCTTAAGAGAACGATACAAGATGGGTAGAGCGTTTCAAAACCGTAAAGAATCTATGGCGAAAACCGCCGGACAAAAAACCAAAGTGTATTCTAAATATGGTAAAGCCATTTACGCTACAGCTAAAAGTGGTGGCAGCGACCCAGACGGAAATTTAGCCTTACGCAGCTTGATAGAAAAGGCCAAAAAAGATCAAGTGCCTACACATGTTATTGAGAAAGCAATTGATAAAGCAAGTGGCGCGGGTGGTGAAGATTATTCAGAAGCACGATACGAAGGTTTCGGCCCAGGTAACTGTATGGTGATCATTGATTGTTTAACTGATAATGGCAACCGCACTATTAAAGATGTGCGTCAATGCTTTACAAAAACACATTCAAAAATTGGCTCTACCGGAACTGTGTCTCACATGTTTGATCACCAAGCCGTTTTTGCTTTTAAAGGTGAAGATGACGAAGTGGTGTTAGAAAACTTAATGATGGCTGACATTGACGTTACAGACGTTGAGCTAGAAGACGGTGTGATCACTGTTTATGCTCCACACACTGAGTTTTATAAAATTAAAACCGCGTTTGCTGACACAATGCCAGAATTTACGTTAGAAGTAGAAGAAATTTCGTGGGTACCACAAACCTACGTTGATATTACTGAAGAAGAAGATATCACCAATTTTCAGAAATTTATGGCAATGTTAGAAGATTGTGATGATGTTCAGCAGGTATATCACAATGCAGACTTACCTAACGATGCATAAAAAGTAGCATTCAAGCAAAGAAGCGCCATATTTGGCGCTTTTTCTTTTTTATAGTCCTAAATAAGTGTGCTCACTTATTTATACGGGGTGGCTATTACAAAGCTTATGCAATATAGCTTGGCACTCCATTACACTCATTAATTTTGGCACCGGGTAATCGCAATAAGCTTCTTTTATTGCTCGGTTTGCTAATAAGGGAATGTCTTTTGTCTGTAGCTGTTCAAAGTAAATAGGAATATTTAAATGCCTAATAAGTGAATTTACTCGCGTTAAAAAGGCTTGTACTTGAAGCTTTTTGTCTTCGCTTTTATCACAAAACCCTAAACTAACCGCAAGTTCAGCATATTTTTCAACAGACTTGTGCTTTGAAAATTCAAGTACATGCGACAACAAGACTGCATTCGCCCTGCCATGGGGAATGTGGTACACCACTCCTAGCTGATGTGCAATAGCATGTACATAACCAATAGAAGCCCGCGTAAAAGCGGCCCCCGCATAATAACTGGCTAGCAGCATTTCATGTCGTGCCTTTTCATTACTCCCATCATCATAAGCAAGTGGTAAAGAAGTAAAAATACCTTTCATTGCCTGTAAACTATATTGTTTAGTTAACCTCGTAGCATGCTTACTTAGATATGATTCAATGGCATGCGTAAGTGCATCGATACCTGTTTCCGCGGTAATTTGTTTGGGTAAGCCAATCGTCAGAACAGGATCCAATAGCGCAACGGCAGGCACCAAGCATGGATCAATTACAGTAAATTTTTGCTGTTTAGTAACATCCGTTATCACCGCAACCAGTGTTGTTTCTGAGCCCGTTCCTGCCGTAGTTGGAATAGCAATAAAATAAGGTAACTTTTTACGAACTCGAAATAAACCGCTAAGAGCTGCAATAGATTTATTCTTAACAACGCTTGCCGCAACACCTTTTGCACAGTCGATGACAGAGCCACCACCAAAGGCAATAATGGCGTCACATTGATGCTCGATAAAACATTTTTTCCCCAGCTCTACTAACTCAATGGTCGGATCTGGCGTGATCTGGTCAAAAAGATGATAATTGATACCTTTATCTTCTAACAGGGTCAACAATGGTTTGATCAACCCTAACTGCATTAAACCATTGTCGGTGGCAATAAAAACGCATGATTTCCCCTGTCGTTGTAATAATTCAGGAACATCATCTAAGTGATTTGACCCTGTCACTAAAGTTGGTAAAGGGATGCGTATCAGTTTATTCGCATATTTTCGAATATAGATAATAAAATGGTGTAACCAAGGGTTCACGATGACTTGGCCAATTTATTCATTAATCCTTTAACAGCCTCGATATGCTCAGGGTTGTTATGACAAATCCCTTGAAAGGCCGCGCATATACCTAAAAAGTCATCCAGTTCAGTTCTCTGCGCCATCTGCATTAATCGTTTACTCATACGAAGCGCATGGGTCGGTTTATCAGCCATTTCTTTTGCTAATTTTTGTGCTTCGTTTTGTAATGCATTATCAGGCACTACAGACAAAACAATACCCAGCTCTTTAGCTTCTTCGGCATTAATAACTTTCCCAGTAAAGGTTAAGTGTGCAGCTTGTTGATAGCCAATAAGTCGTTGCATAAACCAAGCTCCACCATCCCCTGGGATAATACCTAAATTAATAAAGGTTTCGCCAAATTTAGCTTTTTCACTGGCGATCCGAATATCACACATATTAGCGACATCAAATCCCGCACCTATTGCAGGACCATTAACGGCGGCTATCACTGGCACTTCACAACGATAAAGCGCCTTAGGAATACGTTGAATTCCTTGACGATATCGTTGTTCAAGTGTTTCAACATCGCCGGCAAAATCACCCGCGCGATCAGCCATATCTTTAATATTGCCTCCCGCAGAAAAGGCAGAACCTTCTCCTGTGAGAATCAATACCGCAATACTTGATTGACAGTTAACCCAATTGACCACTGCAACAATATCATCAGCTATAGCAGTACCTGTGAGTGCATTACGCACATCATGTCGGGCAAACATTAAGGTCGCAATGTTATCTGCTACCATTAATTGACAATCGACAAGTTCTGGTTGTTGCATGGCTATTCCTTATTTTGTACTTTTTCTTGAGCTTTTGCGTGTTGCCAATATTGCTCAAGCATCGCTAGATCATGCTCCGAAAATGATTTATTAGCATCACTCACTTGCTTTTCTACATGCTGAAATCGTCGAGTGAACTTAGCGTTTGCTTGTCGAAGTAACGCTTCGGGATCTTGCTTAGCATGTCGGCACACATTCACCACAGCAAACAGTAAGTCGCCAAGCTCCTCAGCAAGCCCTGCTTTGTTAACCGCAAGTTCATCTTTGACTTCTTGAATTTCTTCTTCAACTTTTTCAATTACTTGGTTTATATCTGACCAATCGAAACCCACATGCGAACAACGCTTCTGAATTTTAGCTGCTTGAGACAAAGCAGGTAATGCGTTTGGAATATCAGCAAGAATGCTCAAATTATTTGACTTGTTTTTTTCAGCTCGTTCTTTGGCTTTTTCTTGTTCCCAGTTTCGTTTAATTTCATCATCTGATGTTAGGTCAGAATCTGAAAAGACATGAGGATGGCGCCTTATCAATTTCTCACATACTGCTGCGAGCACTGAATCAAAATCAAATCGTTTTTCTTCTTCACCAAGTTGTGCGTAAAAAACCACTTGAAACAATAAATCGCCAAGCTCTTTTTCAAGCTCCGTATAATCATGTTGTGCTATGGCATCTGCTACTTCATAAGCTTCTTCAATGGTATGAGGTACGACAGAAGCGTAAGTTTGTTTGATATCCCACGGGCAGCCTGTATCTGGGTCACGCAACTCTGCCATGATCCAACGTAACTTTTCAATCGACGGTTTTTCATTAAGCATGATTATTTTCTTTTAACCTCTATTACATCATCTAGTTGCGAGAATTTTGCGATAAGCTTTTGTAACCTTTCTTGATGAGAAACTTCTAATTGTATTGTCATCGTAGTGGTATGTTCGTTTCTATCAGATTTTGATTCAAAACCAATAATTAATAATCGTTCATTTGCCACAATGGTTGAAATATCTCTAAGTAAACCTTGTCTATCATAAGCCGTAACTAATAAAGAAACCTGATAAGATGTTGAGCCCTGCTCTCCCCATTGAACTTCTACTTCACGTTCAGGGTGCTGTGTTAATAAATGACTAAATTGCTCGCAATCGCTTCTATGTATAGAAATACCTCGACCTTGAGTGATAAACCCTACGATGTCATCACCAGGAACTGGTTGGCAACATTTTGCCATATGAGTCAATAAGTTACCAACGCCTGATACCGTAATACCATTCTTATCAGTGTTAAGTTGTTGTTGAGTAGGGCTATGCTTTACCAGCGATTGTGGATCAATTTCAGATACAGGCTTATGTTTTTCTTCTTGAGCGACGATAAAATTAACCACTTGCTGTAGTCTAGCATTTCCTGAGCCTATTGAAGCGTAAAGATCTTCATTATTATTTACATTAAACCGTTGACAAACTGCTGATAAATCAGCTTTTTCACAATTAAATTTTATTAATTCAACTTCAAGTTGCTCTTTACCTAAGCTGATATGTTTATCTCTATCTTGCAGCTTAAAAAAATGTTGCACTTTTGCACGAGCTCTAGGCGTATGTAGATAATTAAGCGAAGGGTTTAACCAGTCTCTGCTCGGATTTGGGGTTTTACTGGTGAGTATTTCTACTTGGTCGCCAGTATGTAACTGATGGGTAAAGGGCACAATCCTGCCAAATACCTTAGCACCAATACAACAATGCCCAACGTTTGAATGAATATAGTAAGCAAAATCTAACGGGGTAGCGCCTGTAGGTAAATCAATAACATCGCCATTAGGTGTAAACACATAAATTCTATCTTCAAACACTTGGCTACGTAATTCGTCAAGAAGTTCGCCGCTTTCGGTAACATCTTCTTGCCATTGTAAAATTTTTCTTAACCAACTAACCTTTTCGTCAAAGCCTGTAGATTTACCTGACGCCGTACCTTCTTTATAACGCCAATGCGCAGCAACGCCAAGTTCGGCGTCATCATGCATTTGTTTGGTACGTATCTGAATTTCGACCGTTTTGCCTTCTGGGCCATAAACAACAGTGTGAATAGATTGGTAACCATTGGTTTTTGGTGTGGCGACATAGTCATCAAATTCGTTAGGTAAATGTTTCCAGTTTGTATGTACGATACCAAGAGCGCCATAACAATCTTGCAGCTTGTCCACAACAACCCTTACAGCTCTTACATCGAAAAGTTGATCAAAGTCTAACGACTTTTTCTGCATTTTCTTCCAAATACTATAAATGTGTTTAGGTCTCCCATAGACTTCGCCCACAATGCCAGTTTCCGCTATTTTATGAGTTAAGCTTGCAACAAAATCCATCATGTATTGCTCGCGATCTAAACGTTTTTCATCAAGTAATTTAGCAATTTTCATGTAGGTATTAGGATGCAAATAACGGAAAGAAATATCTTCCAGCTCCCACTTTAATTGTCCAATACCTAAGCGATTTGCTAACGGTGCATAAATATTGGCAGTTTCTTTAGCAGCAAGTACTCGGTTTTCTTCATCAGCATTTTTAACCAAACGTAAATGCACTAAACGTTCGGCAAGTTTAATAACAACTGCTCGTACATCTTCAACCATGGCAAGTAGCATGCGGCGAATATTATCCACTTGATTAACAGAGACATTACTCGATTGCGTTTGCTGCAACGTTTTAATAGCATCCATTTGAGACACCCCTTTGCAAAGTAGGTAAATGTCTTTGCTATACGTTTCTTGCACTGTTGATAATGTAATCAATTGATATTCGATTAACGGGATAATAATAGCGGCACAAAGTGAGTCTTTATCTAAATTAAGACTTGCTAAAATTTCAACCATTTCAAGCGCTTTAGTTTCACATTCATTATGCTGTGAAAATAACGTAAAGTGCTGTTGCCACAATAACGCTAGCGCATTTTTTTTCTCAAATGATAACGACAATGTATCTAACCATTGCGTAAAGCTCGTGAGCGTCATTTGATGTGATTTACGTACCGAAACCATGTTACTTCCATACCTTTAGGTGTTTTATCATGTACATAAGAGCTAAGGACAATTGATTTAGCTAATGAAATTGTTTGTTGACTATGCCATGATACAAAAAATCACACGGAATGTGTGAAAGATTACAGACAAATTATTAGGGTGTGTTGATCAGAATCTTTTGAATGTGAATAAATATCATACAACAAAATATAACACCCCCTACCTTAGCTAATCGATTAAACCGTGAATAACTTATGCAGAAATTAAGTCTAAAAGACTGGGTTATCTTACTCACCATCGTGCCAACAACCTTAATAGGGCTGTTTATTGCAAGTTATTTTTCGTATTCTAGTTACACAAACCTCAATGAATATTTAGAAAATCGTTCACGCAGCATTATTGAGCCTATTGCAATATCGGCAACTAAAAGCTTACAGGAGAAAGAACGCAGTAGTCTAAGAGAATTAGTAAACTTTGCCCATCGTAGCCAGTCATCATTGGTAAAAAGCATTACAATTTTCACTAAAGATAACCAAGTCTTTGTGACTAGTGCTTATCATGGTGATACTGAACTAATGCGCATTTCAGTTGGTGAACAAATTCCCTTAAATACACAATTTATTCATTACGATGATCATCTCATTTTACGTACCCCGATTATCGATGAGAAAAGTAATACACAAGTAATTGCTAACAATAACTTACAACAAGTTACTGTGGGTTACGTTGCCATGCAAATAGATAAGAACAGTGTTCAATTTGCACAACAAAATCAATTTTTAATTGCTTTTTCTATTGCTTTGGTCGGGGCATTTCTTAGTGCTCTTTTATCCATCACGTTAATTAAAAATGTAACACGCCCTATTACTTCTATGGTGCAAGCAGTTGATAGAATAAGAGAAGGTAAATTAGAAAGCCGAGTTACCGGTCAGTTAATTGGCGAATTAAATTTCCTTAAAAATGGTGTTAATGCCATGGCGCAATCACTTGGTGATTATCAAGATGAAATGCAACGAAGCATTGACCAAGCCACGCTTGATTTGCGAGAAAGTTTAGAGCAATTTGAAATTCAAAACGTTGAATTAGACATAGCTAAACGAAAAGCACAAGAAGCCAATAAAGTTAAATCAGAATTTTTGGCAAATATGAGCCATGAATTAAGAACACCATTAAATGGTGTTATCGGCTTCACCCGCCAAGTATTAAAAACACCACTGTCAGATACACAACGTGATTATTTACAAACGATAGAACGTTCAGCAGCCAATTTATTAGCCATTATTAATGACATTTTAGATTTTTCTAAGCTAGATGCCGGTAAAATGGTCATTGAAAAAATTCCTTTTTCAATGCGTGAAACTGTTGAAGAATCTACGATATTATTAGCGCCTAGCGCACACAGTAAAAATATTGAGCTGTCGTTACGTGTTGTGCCTAACGTACCTGACTCGTTAATTGGCGATGCTATGCGCATTAAACAAGTACTGATAAACCTAGCTAATAATGCAATAAAATTCACAGACAAAGGCTCTGTGAATATTGATATTGACTGTGAACGCCAAAGCGAGAATATTGCACAACTTAAAATCACTGTACACGATACAGGCATTGGTATTAATACCGCGCAACAAGCTTCAATTTTTGAGGCTTTTGGCCAAGGCGATCAAAGCGTTACGAGACTATATGGCGGCACCGGGTTAGGTCTCGTGATTTCACAACGTTTAGTGAAAGAAATGAACGGTGATATTGGTTTTATCAGTAATGAGAAAAATGGGTCAACCTTTTGGTTTACCTTTCAATGTGAAATCAACCCGATTCCAGACGATGCACTATTAAGTCCACCAGCATTAAGCAACAAACGTATTTTATACCTAGAGTCACACACGCACAGTAGAATTGCGAACAGTGAAATTCTAGAAAGTTGGCAGATGCATGTCACACCAGTTGAAAATTTAGAGCAAGTTACGGCAGCATTAACCAGTAAGAAACAATTCGATTATGCGCTTATTGGTCATGAAGTGACGCCAACAGCAATTAATGAACTAAAGCAACTCATCGTTTCTTTAAAAGTGCATATCCCTTCAATTCATCTTGCAATCAATAGTAACTCGCCTAACTTACAAGAAGCATTACTCGTATTAGGTGCAAAAAGTTGCTTAAGTAAACCATTAACTCCCGAAAAGCTATGTAAGTCTCTTGTGCCACAACACTTTGATTTTGCCAACTCCTTAACAGAAGTGCTCGAACATAAAGTACCTATAAAAGTATTAGCCGTAGACGATAACGACGCCAACTTAAAGTTAATCAATGCGTTATTGATGGAGCAAGTCAGCGAAGTACTAACTGCTGTTAATGGTCAAGAAGCGGTAGATATTTGTAAAAATGAAAAATTCGCACTGATATTTATGGATATTCAAATGCCGATAATGGATGGTATCAGTGCGCTTAACCATATAAAAACAAACTCACTAAATGAACAAACACCAATTATCGCGGTTACAGCCCATGCATTAAGTAGTGAAAAAGACAAATTACTAAAAGAGGGGTTTGACTCATACATGACCAAACCTATTGATGAAACTATGTTACGGCACACTATCTATGAGTATTGTGATTTAGATTTACTCGGTACCCAAGCATCACGAGCGAAAATACTCAATGCTGATTTTTCTGCCACCGAACAAGAAGAATATCAAACTGATAAGCTTTTAGAAAATACAGGCGACAACGGTACATTATCTATTGCTACATCATCAGTAATCAATTGGCCACTAGCGTTAAAACGTGCAGGACGAAAACAAAAGCTTGCACAAGATATGTTAACAGGGTTAATTGAAAGCCTACCTGAGGTGAAGCAAGACGTTACCGAGTCACTCGCTTCACAGGATCTAGAACGATTAAAAATATTAATCCATAAGCTAAATGGAGCTTGTTGTTATTCGGGGGTACCTGATCTTGGAAAAATGGTTCACCAGATTGAAACAGAGCTAAAAAGAGGGGCTGGAATAGACGAATTAGAACCAGAATTTTATGAATTTTTTGAACACGTAGATAGAATAATAGCTTACTCTACTCAAGCTTTAGCAGAAATAGAAACTATCTCCAATCAACAAGAGGACTGATTGATAGATTATTTAGTCACGTAATTGAATATCTGGAGACGTATTGATATCACCTTCTTCGTTAACGACTGCCAACCCACCATTGCAGGTTAAGACGGCAAGACTATGACCATTTTCATTACGAATAAAAGCAAGCTCATAACCGAACTTTCCAAGGCTACTAGCAGAAAATTTTTGCGCTAATGATAACTTAGTCCACCACACTGACTTTTCAGGGGGTTCTCGTCGCCTGTCTACCATGGGTTGTTTTAGTGACTGCATAACACACCTACTGAGCAAATTTTAAACACAACTATTAACAAGTATAGACTAAAAAAGAGCTGCTTGGCCACTTTATCTACGTGATCATTTAAACATAAACGGTAATACCAATTCGCATAAATATTCGGTCATTCAGCGAGAATTAAACGCTTTAGAGGCACGGCGTTGATTGCAGAGAATGGTTATTAAGGAGAACGTGCTCCTGCGTTCTCTAATAAGCTACATCCTTGTAGCGTCCTTTTCAAAATCAACAACACAGACTATGAAGCGTTTAAACTCGCCCTTTGGGAGCGTGTTAGAGACGCGATAATTGCGCAAAACGTGTTTGATGTAGAACAACTCTACCTGCACACGCTTCGCTTATTCTCCCACCTCTGACATCGCTCTGAATTGACTTAATCTTTATGCGAATTGGTATAACATGTTCATATCAACGCGATAAAACAACAAATGCTGTTGCATAATGGGTTTCATCAGATAAAGAAATATGCCAAGACTTAGCAGTCAATTCTTTTGCTTTCATTAATGCTATGTCTGTTAATTTTAAGCTAGGCTGTCCACTTGCTAACGTGATAATTTCCATCTGTTGAAAGGATACTCCTGCGGCAATCCCTGTACCTAATGCTTTGGCAGCAGCTTCTTTCCCTGCCCAACGTTTAGCTAAAAAAGGCAAAGGAAACTTAAGTGAATTATATTTATTCAACTCAGTTGGTGTTAATACTCTATGTGCAAGCTTTTCTAACACTTTGTCTGACATTGCAACAAGTCGATCAATCTCTACAATGTCAGTACCAATACCAATCACTGACATATAATTAAACTCTTGCTTCTAACATTAACCTTTTCATATCTCGTACTGCCTTATCTAGGCCATCTATCGCTGCTCGAGCAATGATCGCATGACCAATATTTAACTCAATAATTTCAGGGATTGCAGCAATGGGTTTTACGTTAAAATAAGTTAAACCGTGACCTGCATTCACTTTTAATCCACCTTGATGAGCGTATTGAATACCGTCAATTAACCGTTCAAGTTCAATCGCTTGCTCTGCTTCATTGCTAGCATCAGCATACTGACCAGTATGAATCTCAATATATGGCGCTTTACTGGCAATCGCAGCATCAATTTGCGCTTTATCTGCATCAATAAATAGACTGGTTTGGATCCCTTGATCAGCTAGTCGAGCAACAGCCCCTGTCATTTTATCTAATTGACCAGCAACATCTAAGCCGCCCTCAGTGGTTAGCTCTTCACGCTTTTCAGGCACTAAACAAACAAACGTAGGTTTAACTTCGCAAGCAATCGTTAACATTTCTTCTGTTACGGCCATTTCTAAATTCATTCGCGTATGAAGTGTTTGCTTCATTAGTCTTACATCGCGATCGAGGATATGACGGCGGTCTTCGCGCAAGTGAATGGTAATACCGTCCGCTCCCGCATGTTCAGCAACAGAGGCTGCATGCACAGGATCAGGATAATTTGTGCCACGTGCTTGTCGTAACGTCGCAATATGGTCCACATTCACGCCAAGTAAAATATCTTTCATTTTCAATCTCTTTTAATAAATAGTTTTCTACTGTTCAGTGGTTTACCATCAAGTAAATGATGGAATACTTCTCGCATTAATCTTTTGTAAGTCTGCATCACTTGTTTGTCAGCTAATTCATTTTGTGCGATCGCTTGTAAATGCTCAACAGGATATCGTGGCAATTGTGTATTTAATTGTTCAACAACTAACCCTTGCTCTGGCACATAATGACAATTAGGTGTTGAACACGCAAATGCTAATGAAAAGTCTATACTATAACCGAGTTCATCTAATAGATGTCGTTCAAAATTGCGTAATACTGGCTCTATAGGTTGCTGTTCAGCCAACTGCGTTAATGATTGCTGATATTGCTGAAAAATGTTGGGCATTGGCAATAACTCATCAAGCAATTTATTTTGCAATTCATTTAGATAAAACCCACTAAATAAGTAATTTCCGGTCAAATTCCAAGATTTAGCTGTGGCTTCTAACAACGTGATAGTTTTAAGATTTCGTTGGCCTTTAAAAGCCACTTTTAATGGGATGAAAGGCTGTAACAATGCTTTTTTACTCGATTTTACAGAATTTCCCGAATAGGTAATTGCTGATACTTTCCCGTGTTGCTCTGTGATAAATTCAGCGATTATTTGATGCTCTTTGTAAGGCCTAGCATGCAACAAAAAAGCATTTTGTTCTAACTCTTGCATGCGGTTGTACCCTTAACCCGAGTAATCATCACCATAACCTAAACTACGTAGAGCACGCTCATCATCAGCCCATCCTGACTTTACTTTTACCCATGACTCAAGAAATATTTGACGTTCAAATAACGCTTCCATGTCAATGCGCGCCTCTCTACCAATGGTTTTAAGGCGTTCACCCTTATTACCAATAACCATTCTCTTTTGACTGTTACGCTCTACTAAGATCAATGCATTAATATGTAGTACGCCTTTATCGTCCATTTTAAACTGCTCAATTTCAACCGTGGTTGAATATGGCAGTTCATCACCAGTAAAGCGCATTAATTTTTCACGAATAATTTCTGACGCCATAAAACGGCTTGAACGATCAGTGATATAATCTTCAGGAAACCAAAATTCGCCAGCCGGTAACGAAGATAAACACAATTGTTTAATTTTCTCTACGTTATCGCCTTTAGTTGCAGATATTGGCATGATCTCTTGAAACGTATGCAGCTGCCCTAACTTTTGCAAATGCGGTAATAACAATTCTTTGTCTTGAACATTATCCACTTTATTTATCACTAAAACACAAGGTACTTTGGCATTTTTTACTTTGTTTAATACCAGTTCATCGTCAGAGGTCCAATGCGTGCCTTCAACAAGAAAAAGTACTAATTCTACCTCAGCAATAGAACTGCTTGCTGCACGATTCATAAAGCGGTTTATTGCACGTTTTTCATCCGCATGCAAACCTGGTGTGTCCACTAAAACTGCTTGTTTATCTTCGTCAGTAAGAATACCTAAAATACGATGCCTTGTCGTTTGAGGTTTACGTGACGTAATACTTACCTTTTGCCCTAGTAATGCATTAAGTAAGGTAGATTTTCCTACATTTGGTCTACCAACAATAGCAACTAAGCCACAATGCTGTTCAGTCATCTTATTTCCTCGATTGCTTAGAATTTTCTTTGGCAGATAAGATCAAGCCAAGCACTTTTTCAGCGGCTGCTTGCTCCGCTTTGCGTCTACTTGTACCCTTGGTGATCACAGGTTCAGAAATTTCTCGTGTTGAACAGCGTACTGTAAATTCTTGGTTATGAGATTGGCCTGTTGTATTAATAACCTCATATTGTGGCAAGGCAATTTTTCGACCTTGTAAGTACTCTTGTAAGCGCGTTTTAGGATCTTTTTGTGAATGGCCCGGCTGTATATCATTGAGTCTTTGTTCAAACCAAGAAAGCACTAATTGCTTACAAATATCAATATTTGAATCTAAAAAGACCGCTCCTATGATGGCCTCAACTGCATCTTCTAAAATAGATTCACGTCGATGGCCGCCACTTTTCAATTCTCCAGGGCCTAAAATGAGATGTTGGCCAAGTTCAAAGTTTCGGCCAATTTCCGCTAAGGTTACACCACGTACTAAACTTGAACGCATGCGTGTTAAGTCACCTTCATTTTCTTTTGGAAACTTTTCATATAACGCTTGCGCGATAGTAAAACCCAAGATTGAATCACCTAAAAACTCTAAGCGTTCATTATGCTGCCCTTTAGCACTACGATGTGTTAACGCACGTAATAACAAGCCTGGATCATTAAAATGATAGCCTAAGCGTTTTTCTAACCGCGCCATTGCTTGTGGCGTATTTTTTACCATTAATTAATGCTACCTAAACGAGAAAAGCGAATACCTGTAGGTATCCAAGTGGGTAAAATATCATCTACCGTGCGCTCGAAGTCAAAGCTCATCCATATAAAGACCGCTTCACCCACTAAGTTTTCTTCTGGCACAAACCCCCAAAAACGACCGTCAAGGCTATTATCTCTGTTATCACCCATCACAAAATAATGCCCTTCGGGTACCACAAACTCATCGCGCTGCGTACCGTTTTGTTTATGGTAATGCTCTGTTCTAGGTGCAATTAAATTATTGACTAAAATATCGTGTTTTTTCGTGGGTAATTCAGCAGTATATCGCGTCAATTCAATGTCGCCATCACTATAGTCACCATTACTAACAAATGTGTGTGGGATCTGGGTAAACTCTTCACATGCAGAGTTTTCATCGGTACATGCTGTTTTAATATATAACGACTTATTTCGATAAATAATGCGATCACCCGGTAAGCCAATAACTCGCTTAATGTAATCTATACGTGTATCAACAGGATATTTAAACACAACAACATCACCACGTTCAGGTTCGCTGATTTCAATAAATTTATTGCGTAATACCGGATCACGTAACCCGTAAGTATGCTTGTTAACTAAAATAAAATCGCCGTCGAGTAAGGTTGGCATCATAGAGCCTGACGGAATTTGAAAGGGCTCATATAAAAAAGAGCGCAACACTAAGACAAAAGCAATGACCGGAAATATTTGTACTGGCGTATCAATAAAAAATGGTGCTTCTAGTATTTTTTCTGCTATGTCTGAATCTAGTTCACCATCACATTGCTTTTGAGCTATGGCTAACTGTACACGTCGTTGTGGTGCCCAGTAAAATTTATCGGCTAGCCATACAACACCTGTAATTACTGTCAATATGACCAATAAAATCGAAAAATATACCGCCATAATTTACCTTTAGTTTTCCAGTTTTAGGACTGCTAAGAACGCTTCTTGAGGTACTTCTACATTACCTACTTGTTTCATGCGTTTCTTACCTTCTTTTTGCTTCTGTAATAATTTTTTCTTACGAGAAATATCGCCACCGTAACATTTTGCCGTTACGTTTTTACGCAATTGCTTTACGGTAGTACGCGCAATAATGTTATTGCCGATTGCCGCTTGAATAGCAATATCAAACATTTGACGATGAATGAGTTCACGCAATTTATCAACAAGCATTCGACCTCGAGCTACTGAATTTGAACGGTGAGTAATCATCGCTAATGCGTCAACACGATCACCATTGATCATTACGTCAGCTCTTACCATATCAGACGCTTGAAAATGGATAAAATGATAATCTAGTGATGCATAGCCTCGACTTGTTGATTTTAACTTATCAAAAAAATCCATAACCACTTCAGCCATCGGTAACTCATAAGTAACCGCAACTTGCTTACCGTGATAAATAATATCTTTTTGTACACCACGTTTTTCAATACATAACGTAATCACATTACCCAAGTGCTCTTGTGGTACTAAAATATTGGCTACAACAATAGGCTCACGAATTTCAGCAATATCGTTTACCGGAGGTAAATCACTCGGGTTATCGATAGACAACACTTCGCCTTTAGTCGTTTCAACTTCATAATTTACTGTAGGTGCGGTCGTTATTAAGTCTAAATCATATTCACGTGCTAAGCGTTCTTGAATAATTTCCATGTGCAGCATACCAAGAAAACCGACACGAAAACCAAAACCTAATGCAGAAGAATTCTCTGGTTCGAAAAACAATGATGCATCATTTAAGCTCAGTTTATTTAATGCATCTCTGAAGCTTTCATAGTCATCAGAGCTTATTGGAAAAATGCCCGCGTATACTTGCGGTTGAGCTTTTTTAAAGCCGGCAAGCGGTGCTTCAGCTTCTTTCTTAGCAATAGTAATAGTATCGCCAACCGGTGCACCGTGAATTTCTTTAATACCGGCAATGATAAAACCTACTTCACCGGTTCTTAATATGCCTGTCTCTGTTTGTTTCGGCGTAAAAATACCCACTTTATCGATAATGTGTGTTTGTCCGGTAGACATCACTAACATTTTATCGCCTTTTTTCACTTCTCCATTCATTACACGAACAAGTGATACAACACCTTGGTAATTATCAAACCATGAATCAATAATAAGTGCTTGTAAATTCGCGTCTGGTTCACCTTTAGGTGCTGGAATATTTGCGACAATACATTCAAGTACATCTTCAATACCAATACCGGTTTTAGCCGAACAAGCTACTGCTCCTGTCGCATCAATACCAATAATGTCTTCTATTTCTTCACTAACCCGATCTGGATCCGCTTGAGGTAAATCAATTTTATTAAGAATTGGCAATACTTCAAGATCCATTTCTATCGCGGTATAACAATTTGCAACAGTTTGTGCTTCAACACCTTGGCCAGCATCTACAACAAGTAATGCGCCTTCACAAGACGCTAACGAGCGTGAAACTTCATAAGAAAAGTCAACATGTCCTGGCGTATCAATAAAGTTTAGCTGATACGTTTCACCATCTTTCGCTTTATAATCTAATGTCACACTCTGTGCTTTGATTGTGATACCACGCTCACGCTCAAGATCCATTGAATCTAGCACTTGTGATTCCATCTCGCGCGCAGTCAAACCTCCACAATGTTGGATTAAACGATCAGACAACGTAGATTTACCGTGGTCAATATGAGCAATAATGGAAAAATTTCGGATATGTTTCATAGAAGAAAATTAATATACAGCTTTCACAAAATAATAGTGGCGAGATTTTATCTAATTTAGCGCGTGGGGGCTATCTTTTGTTGGGATATTGAAGAAAAAATCGTATTTTAATGAATTATTAACTGAGATTAATACGTTGAGAAGAACTTTCGTTGCGTTGAATTACTCTTAATAATTTTGCATGCCAGCGCTCATCTGATGCAGTACGTTGTTGCTTAATTTGCGCACATTTAAAACCAATGTATCCGCCTAAAAAACCGGTAAATAGCGCAAATAGCTCATGCGTTAGATTCATTAAAGCAAAAAAATATTGCCCTATTATACTGCCGATAAACAAGCCAATTAATGGCCACAAATACACCTGCCAAGCGGCCGACAATAATACTTTTTCTGATAGGCCGATGAGTACATTATCACCAATACTTACAGGGGTGGTTGCATTTATTTGATAGCTTACTTGCTTTTGACCAAAAGCCTTCGCTACTTGGCCACTGCCACATGATTCAAGTTGTTGGCAGCCGCTACACGTAGACTTAACCGTTGTTTTCACAATAGCTTTTTCACCATTTACTTCAATAACTTGTGCATGTTCTTCTATCAAGGAGCTACTCCAGATATGAGTCTGACAGAATCAGCAATACGTTTCGCGGTTTGCGTTGGCACTTTACCGACAACGCTCACTTCAAGGCCTTTCACTACTTGGCTTAATACAACTGTTGCTCCGTCCATTACGTAATCAGTAGCACGTTGCTGCTCTTTGCTCGGGGTTACATAGATCGACACTTCAGCCAAACCATCACTAAATAATTGAAATTCAACAGGTTCTTTTGTTGAAACAATGCGATGTCTATTAGCATTGATACGCTCAAAACCTTGCGGTAACCAGTCAACTTTCCAAGCAAGTTTTTGTTGCTGGTAGCCTTCTGGAATATCAACCACATCAGGTAGTTCAGTACTATTTAATTGTATTAAGCTCTCTGCAGGCTGTTCAGTAATATCTAGGTGGGTAAACTGCACCTGTTCAAGCTGTTGGCCTTTTCGAGTGATCACAGCCAACTTTAATAATAAACTTGTATGTTGATCTAGCCATAACCAATAAGCGTATTTACTGTTGTCTTTCGGTACAATACGAATAACCTGAGCACCACGCCCTAGCACCCTACTTTTACCTACAGAAACAAAATTATAATGTGCTTGAAGCGCGGCTAAATCATTACTTAACACATTAGGAATTGGCCCAGTAATTTGTCTGGTTTTAACTGAATACGGTGGTAGTTCTGGTTCAATATAACTGACAATATCGCCTTTTCTCAAAACGTCGCGTCTAGGGCCATTAAGTAAAGATAAAATCTCTAGTTCAATACCTTGTTCACTTATGCCATGAAACCAATGGTACGGTTCTGCGTGATTATTTTTTACCACAACAAAAGAGGTACCAAAATTTAATGTTTTTAGTGAATGTGATAATTGTTTAAGCCATGATTCGGCGGAGGTAGGTTCTTGCGTCTCTTGCGCTTTCACTGGTGATATCATCAACACCAGTGAAATAAGGAAAGTCGTTAATTTCATTTAACCGATTTATCAGCCTCTTGCGGTTGCTACTTATCTTTAGAAGAAGGAATAACTGCGCTAAATTTCATTTGTTGTTTATGGTCTTGTAAAAGCGCATGAAAACGTCGTTGTTGTTCAACAATCGCTTGTTGTTGATCAGCACGAGTATTTTGTTGAAAGTTTAAACTTACTGGCTGTGCCACACCACCAACCGCTAAACCAGTTTGAACTACTTGGTAAGGCGTGGCGGTATCATTGTCAGCCACATTAGTTTGCACTCCAAACACCATCAAACCTGCGGCTGACGCTGCAATTGCAACTTGTCCGAATGGTTTCACCATGCTCACAACTTTTGCTTTAACGACACTTGGCAAGCTAGGTTTTTTCAACGGAGCTAACACTGTTGGCTCTTCTGCAATGGCATTTGATATAGCATCAGAAAGATCGATATCTATAGATTGTGCTACATCGTCACGCAACACATCACCAATTAAATGATAACGCTGCCACGTTTCAGACATATCATTGTCTTTTAGCACATCGTCTAAAAGCGCATCTTCATGATGAAAATTATCGACTAGCGAAGATACTGTTTCAAATTTGCTTTCACTCATAGAAAAACCTTAACCTTTTCGTTATTAGCGCTGAAGTAATGGACGAATTTTTTTATCTACAGCCTCTCGAGCTCTAAATATTCTAGAACGTACTGTACCAACAGGACACTCCATAATTGTCGCAATTTCTTCGTAACTTAACCCTTCTAATTCACGTAAATTAATTGCTGTACGCAAATCATCTGGTAATTGTTCAATGGTACTAAACACCATCTTTTTAATTTCTTTGGTTAGCAGTAATTTTTCGGGTGATGCATTTTCACGTAATGCATCACCTGAATCATATATCTCTGCATCTTCAATTTCAACATCTGTGCCTGGTGGCTTACGACCACTCGACACCATATGGTTTTTTGCACAATTTACAGCAATTCGATATAGCCAAGTATAAAATGCACTGTCACCCCTAAAATTAGGCAATGCACGATACGCTTTAATAAACGCTTCTTGAACAATATCGGGGACGTCACTATGATTTCTTACATAGCGTGACACCAAGTTTGCTACTTTGTTCTGATACTTCGTTACTAGCAGGTTGTAGGCATTTTTGTCGCCACGTTGTACCCGCTCAACCAATTCTTGGTCGACGTTCAGTTCGCTCATTCGAGCCAATTCTCCTACAAACAACTTAATTAAAAAAACATTTGGCTCATAACAAACGCATAAAGTGAGACTAAGGAAACATTAAAAAGTTCTAAAAAGTTTTAATTTATTTAAAAAAAGATAAAGATCTCTATTTAATATGCTGTTATCAACGCCTATTACAAGATAAAATCCCTGTCATTATACAACACCTTAGTTCACCACGTATATGAATCATCAACATAACTGTGACGTTTTAATTATTGGTAGTGGCGCTGCCGGACTTACCCTTGCCTTACATTTAGCTCAAAATGCTGACGTGGTTATTTTAAGTAAAGGTAAAATGTATGAAGGTTCAACCTTTTATGCCCAAGGCGGCATTGCAGCCGTATTCGATGAAAATGACAGCATTGAGTCACATGTCGCAGACACATTAATTGCAGGTGCAGGGTTATGTGATGGACGCACCGTACAGTATACCGCTGAAAATGCTAGAGCGTGTTTAGAGTGGTTAATTGAACAAGGCGTCGCGTTTGATCAGGAAGACAATGCAGACGGTGATGTGAAATATCACTTAACGCGAGAAGGCGGACACAGCCATCGCCGTATACTTCATGCAGCTGATGCAACGGGTCAAGCGGTACAAACTACGCTAATTGAACGTGTAAAGCGACATAATCGTATTCGTATTTTTGAACGCTATAACGCAATTGATTTAGTACGAGACCACAAACAATCAAATAAGCCATGCATAGGCGCCTATGTTTGGAATCGTAATGCCGAAAAAGTAGAAGGTATTTATGCAAAAAAAGTCATTTTAGCGACCGGTGGTGCATCAAAAGTATACCAATATACTTCTAACCCTGATATTGCCAGTGGCGATGGTATCGCTATGGCATGGCGAGCAGGATGCCGAGTGGCTAATATGGAATTTAATCAATTTCATCCTACCTGTTTATTCCACCCTGAAGCAGGTAATTTTTTGATCACTGAAGCGTTACGCGGTGAAGGGGCAATATTAAGACGCCCTGATGGTAGCAGATTTATGCCTAGTTTTGACGAACGTGCAGAATTAGCGCCGCGTGACATTGTGGCGCGTGCTATCGATTTTGAAATGAAACGCTTAGGTGCTGATTGTATGTATCTAGATATCAGCCATAAATCACCTGAATTTATTAAGCAGCATTTTCCAACCATATACGAAAAAACCATGTCATTGGGTATCGACATGACAAATAGCCCAATCCCAATAGTACCTGCGGCACATTACACCTGTGGTGGTGTGATGATAAATCAACAAGGGCAAACAGATGTTAACAACCTTTATGCGATTGGCGAAGTAGCCTATACCGGTTTACATGGTGCTAATAGAATGGCGAGTAACTCGTTACTTGAATGTTTAGTGTTTGCGCGAGCGGCTGCAAAAGAGATAGAGCAAACATTAGATCACAAACAGGGTTATCATGCTTTACCCCCTTGGGATGAAAGTCGCGTTATCGACTCAGATGAAGAAGTCGTTATACAGCATAACTGGCATGAATTAAGGTTATTTATGTGGGATTACGTAGGTATAGTGCGCACCACAAAACGCCTCGAACGCGCATTACATCGTGTTGAGTTATTACAAAAAGAAATTGACGAATATTATCGTCACTTTCGCGTGAGTAATAATTTACTTGAATTACGAAATTTAGTTCAAGTTGCGGAACTCATCATTAAATGTGCAATGACGAGAAAAGAAAGTAGAGGGTTACATTACACCCTTGATTACCCAGAAATGTTACCAAAAGCACAGGTTACCGAGTTACGTCCTGTAAATTATTCTTTTGAAACCTAAGGATGTGTCGGCAAAGGCGCGCATAATCTTGCTTGCTGACACTGTCTTTGAAAATAAATAATTTCGTTGGTTGTTTTCGAACATCATCTACGGGTGCTAAATACAACCAACAGCCTAACCAGCCAATTCGACTTCCTTGAACGATTGGCTGAGCCCTTTGCTGGTTAACGGCAGCAAACCCTAAACTATCCAAGTTAACGACATAATTTGTTGAGATGTTTTTACGTACACTCAAACTGCCGAAATACAATAAACCACTCATTAGTAAAGCATATTGACAGCTTATTGAATAAGGTATCAATATTACAAAGACCAACAATAGAAAAAATAAGCTAATAGCTACATTGCTCAGACGGCTGAGTATTAAAGAGTGTTTAATTCGTATTCTATACTTTGACTCTATTAAGTATAAATTGCACCATTTCGTTGAATTGTGGGTCTTCACATTCCTCGTGTCCCATAAACCACGCAAACAACTCTGGATCTTGGCAAGTTAATAAGCGTTCAAAAATCCGTTTTTTATCTTCTGTAAGTGCATCATAGGCTTCATCTACAAAAGGCATAAACAATACATCTAACTCTAGCATACCTCTACGACATGCCCATTTAAGTCTAGCTTTATTTACAGGTTCTGACATTTTTTTTACCTTAATACGACATTAGCCACATTATAGCAAATTCACTTTACCAACTTCTACTTATGTTAAGCGAATTATATCGTTAGTTTTCTTTCATTTGATGAGTTGGGCTTACTCTTAAACAACACCTAATGTTCAGATAAAATACCTAACGTAAAAAAGATAGATTTACCGTGAATTTATTGGCTTGTCTCTTATACAAATGCCCTTATTTATGTCATCATTAGACTATCAAATTCATTACATCATGACAGATCACATAACGCATATGAAACCAAGTTTATCTGCTTTACCTGACGTTTTTACTTTACCGTTACGTAGCGTTGCCGCCATCAGCATATCAGGCGAAGAACAAATTAAATATTTACAAGGCCAAGTTACCTGCGATGTAGAATCATTAGTGGAAAATAAGTTGTTACATGGCGCTCACTGTACCGCGAAAGGTAAAGTACTCTCATGTTTTCGCTTATTTTCACACCAACAAGCGTTATTATTGCTACAACCAATCAGTACGTTAACGCAATCGTTAACCGAGCTACAAAAATTTGGTGTATTCGCTAAAGTAGATATTGAACAAGCGCATGTCAGTTTTGCGGCAGTTTGTGGCACACAAGCAGCTAATCACTTAAATAAATCATTCTCTCAGGTGCCTGACATTAATTGTCCTGCAATAACGGAGCACAATATTACCCTGCTTTATCTTGATGGGGATATTCCACGTTACGTGCTTGTTGGTGAAAAAGAAACTGTTAACAACAGCATTGACTCTCTTTCGATACCAACGCTTTCACAAGATGTATGGTCTTTATTAGAAATCAGCCAAGGCGTACCTAACTTGGTTGAATCTGAACAAGAATATGTGCCACAAATGCTGAACATGCAAGCCATTCATGGTATTAGTTTTACCAAAGGTTGTTATTTAGGCCAGGAAACTGTTGCTCGAATGCAATATCTAGGTAGGAATAAAAAAGCAATGTTCGCGTTAACCGGTAATTGTGATGAACTTTCAACGCCATTGGTTGTTGAAAAGCAATTAGGCGAAAACTGGCGTAAAGCTGGAGACGTTATCAGTTATTATCTTGCTGATAACGGTGAACTATACGTCCAAGCAGTTCTAGCAAGTGATACTGAAGACTCTACTAATCACAGACTTAAATCTCCTCAATCGTGCCAACTCTCAATAATGGCTCTGCCATACACGCTTGAAAATCAATAACCTCAAATCTAGGAATTATTATGAAAATAGCCCCTAACAAAGTCGTCATGTTGCATTACGCCGTTTCTGACAGCGAAGATACGCTTATTGACAGCTCTTACGATCACCAACCTTTAGCGGTTATCCACGGCACAGGTTATTTGATCCCAGGCCTGGAAGAAGCACTGACAGATCATCAAGCCGGTGATAAATTTGAAGTAGAGGTTACAGCAGAAAATGCCTACGGCGAACGTCACGATGGCTTTGTACAAACGGTGCCTAAATCGCTTTTCCAAGGAATTGAAGATTTAGATGTTGGTAGCCAATTGCGTGCCACTACAGACGAAGGCGAACAAACAGTTATTGTTGTTGATGTACAAGATGAAGAAATTACTGTGGATGGTAATCACCCACTTGCAGGTATTGATTTAAAATTTGATGTTGAAATTATCGAAGTACGAGATGCTACAGCTGAAGAACTTGAACATGGTCATGTTCATGCAGAAGGCAGTTGTGATCATGAGCATTAAGCCATGCACTATCGCATAATTAACATTTAAATTATGCGTGATTAAAATAACAAGCCCAATTAATTATTGGGCTTAATCAATTACTTATCACTTATGTAGTTAATCGTTTAAAAACAGCAACTGCGGCGATATCAGTGCCAAATACTGATGAGTTCGTATCAAGGCTAACCAGTTCCCAACCCATTTCACCGTAAGCATTTAACTTATCGTCAAGCAATGACAAATCTAATCTGCCAGAAATAAATTGTTTCTTATCGAATCTCAACGTTTTATATTGCCATGTTGCTGCCATTTATCACTCCTTAATTACATTCCGCTGCAATCACCGATATTTCAACTAATAAAACATCTCGTGCCATTGGTGCTTGCACACATGCTCTAGCGGGCGCATGACCTGCTGGTACCCAAGCATCCCAAACCTCATTCATTGCAGCAAAATCGTCCATCGTTTTTAAATATATTGTTGCCGAAAGCATATGCTCTTTTGAGCTGCCAGCTTGTGCTAATAACGCTTCTACTTTTTCCAGCATCGTCGTTGTTTGACCGGCAATATTATCACTTGCATCTTTACATACTTGGCCGCACAGATAAATAGTACCGTTATGCTTAACTATCCGGCTCATACGGGCGCCCGTTTCCATTCTTTCAATCATATTTATGTAGTTTGTTAACGAAAAGTGCATGCATCATAATCGTTGTTAGGTTTTGAGCAAATAAAAAAATGCGATGACATATAATTGATCTTCCCTTAGTAATGGGATGGACGTTGTTTACATTTTCGATAAAATGACTCAATGGTAGCGGAAGATGACACGAGGATTACTAATCATGCCAAGTACCTAAGTTTAAAGCCACTCACATCAAAGTAATGCTGGTGTAAAACTTAGCGAGCGCCTGAACATTTACTCGATTGAAAGTAAAACCACTCCCAATTGAAAAGGTTATTCTTGTTGAGAATCAACGGATGGCTTATTTTTAGCGATAGTCACAGCCCCTAAAATAGCAAACATTATGGCAACACCATAGAAAGACAACTGATCGCCTAATAACCCTGCAAATAAAAATAAAACGCCACTTAAGATAAATAAATAACCACTTTTACTTTTTTTAGACATGTCCTATCCCTCTGTAGTTTTGATGTGCTTTTGTTATTATTTATTTCTATAACTACAACATAGCACTATAACCAGCCAACACTCAATAAAATGTAGATTATTTGCACACAAATGTAGTCTTACAAGCAGCTTAACGTTCTTTGCCACTTTTTAATAATGACCATAACTCTTCATCAAAGAACTGACCCTTTTTATAAGAAACATGTTTACGCATTCCTTCACAAGTAAAGTTATTCTTAGCTAACACTCGACTAGATGCTTTGTTCAATGACACCACAGAAACCTGTAGTCGTTGAATATCGGTTGTCGTAAATAGCCATTGGTTAAAATCTTGAACGGCAGTTGTTGCAATGCCCTTTCCCCAGAATTTTTGAGCAACCCAGTAACCTAACTCTGCACTGCGGTAATATTCAAAGTCTCCTCGTTGTGCTGAAATACAACCGACAAACTCACCTTGATATTCAATAGCTTTAATAAGATTTGACTGTTGACTGTGGGAAATCCACCACTGTGCATCTTGCTCAGTATAGGGTTGTGGAATTGCACTGGTAATAAATTGTGTAACATGTGAATTATTTAAATAGTTAACCAATAAGTCACTATCATTTTGTCTAAAAGATCGTAAGGTGATCATTAATTATTAAACCATTAATCCGATAAGTAATATTCAAGAGTAGATACAACGCGTATTCTTTTAATATGAGGGTTGTTTGTATCTCTACTGCTAATACTAAACTGCCCTTGTGAAGCGCGTTTAATTTTTCCTAATTGACTGTTAGAGTCTAACGCGAACTTTTCTGCCACTTCCCGTGCATTTCTAGTTGCTTCTTCAATCATGTCTGGCTTTATGTCATTTAAACGCGTAAATAAGTATTCTGTACGAGATTGGTAATTCCCCCCCGTGAACACAATTCCTTGTTTACCGAGCTCTGACAAGGCGCTTTGTAACTGCCGTACTGATTCTATATTAGTTGAGTAAACCGTCACCGTTTGTATCGCAGTATAGCGAAAAGTCGCCACAGAATTATTTCCATATTGTTGTGCTGATTTATCTGTAATAGCAGGTGCTGATAAACTCATTTCATTGGCATCGATACCACGTTTAGTTATGAACGTTTTTATTTTTTCGGCATTTTGCTCTATGTCACGATATAAATGTTCAAGGTTATTATTAGCAACGGCAAATTGAATTGGCCAAATAACAACATCTGCACTCAACTCACGTTCTGCTAAACCTTTTACCTTTACGCTGCGTTCATATTGCTTATACGTAATTGCAGCAGATGAAAGAAAGTAACCTAAAGTAATTAATCCTATACAAATAAAAACGCCAAGTATAAATGCACCGTTACTATTTTTTTGCAAAATAAATTCCTTATTAACTATCTTAATCACTGAGCTTTACATCACCAGCAATAAACTGCAAACCTTGAATATCAGGTGCTTTACATCGTTGGGCATTCGGTAACTTAGCTATTTTTTGAAAACTGGCCGTTAAATAAAGCATGGTATGACAGTGTAGGTCTGTCGATTCATATCGATAAAATGCGGCCATTGGTATGATACTATTAGCTAATTGATATGTTTTTTCTAATTGATTTTTAAAACGTTCAAGTAGCAAGTCTGCAATATTTGCATCACCTAAATCAACAACATACCAGCTATCAATACTTGTCATTATATTTCCGATATTAACGAGGAATTTCAACAACTATTTCAGTTTTCACGGAGTTTGCGATAAAACACTGTTCATGAGCCAAGTGATGTAACTTTTCGATAACCTCAGATGAAGGCATGCGTGCACCAGTAAAAACAACATCAGGTACTAACGTAACTCGAGTCATCATCATTTTACCGTCACTTTCTGCCATTTCACCATGTGCATTATCTTGATAACTAGCAACCACATAGCGTTTTTTCGCTGCCATCGCGAGAAAAAATAACATATGGCAGCTCGACAATGACGCAACGAAAGCTTCCTCTGGATCAACATTCTCAGCGACAGAATACGGAAGCGGCACAATATGTGGCGAGGAAGAAGCAGGTACACTCACCCCTCCTTCAAATGACCAAGTATGGCCACGACTATATTTATTATCGATATAAACTTCATCTGCCTGTTTTTGCCAACTCACCACAGCGCGATATTTCGCCATTTACTTCTCCTAAACATCACAGCTCTTCGCTATTTATAGCGAACTAGCACATAACTACTATAGCTCTGCTAAAGCGATAAACGCTTCGTCATCTTTTAAACTTTCAAAGTACATTTCCCCCATTAATTCTTCTCTTAAAGGTGGAGATAAATCAATGGCTTGTTTAATGTCTTCTATTGCTTCATTTTTTTGTTCTAGTTTCGCTTTTGCACAGGCTCGCTGCCAATAGGCAAAGGCATATTCACTGTCAATCTCTAACGCTTGATTCACCAACGATATAGCCCAAGAGTCATCGTTCATATCAAGTAATATGTCAGCTTTGTAGGTTAATGCTTCTACGTCGTGGGGGCTTAGCTCAAGTATTTGATCATAAATATTCATCTTCTCTTGATCACTTTTCTCTAAACCCGCTCGCATCCAAAGTGAATGCACTAAGTTACTATCTGATAACTCTTTTTGTGCAGTAACAATTTGATTAGAACGTTCTTTAATCGTATCTTCCAAAGCGTTGAGACGTTTCTCATATTCTAAAGTCAACTTTTCTATTCTTTTCGTTGTACTTGACTCCATGTGTACTTTGATATCGTTAATCGACTTCCACCCTAATAACACTAAGATAGATGCGGCCGCAGTAATGATATAAAAAATGTTGTTTGTAGTATCAGCGGTATAACGCAGTGCTCGATCAGATGACTCTAGCTTTGCATTGGCAACTTTATCGATCATTTCAGCTTTTAATGCTTGTTGTTCTTGGCGCAATGATTTGAGTTCATCAAGCATGTACCGCTCAATAAACGGGCTATAAAGGGGTTGTTCTAGCTCATTGACTTTTTTATCAATGGTCTCAGCTTGTTGAGCGAACACTGTGCTAGTCAGTAGAAAGCTCAAGATGAATAACTGAACTAAAATAGGGTGTAAGCGCATTGGTATTTATTAGCTCCGTTCAGGTAAATATCAAGATAACAAGGTTTAAACAGTCATATCTTTCAGTTTAACAACGTTTATTCGCGACTAAACATGGTTTGATAGCCAACATATCAAGGTAATAAATACGTTATTTAACCGTTGGTTTTAATTACATCGCAATATAATTAGGTAAAGACTGAATTCGTTTAAGCCACTGTATGATAGCGGGATATCTGTAGAGATCAAACCCTCCTTCATCAGCAACGTGCGTATAGCCATATAGTGCGATGTCAGCAGTGGTGATTTTATCCCCCGTTATAAATGAGCTTTGCAATAATTGTTGTTCCATTACGGCAAGTGCTTTATGTCCACCTTCTTGTTTAGCAAGATACTCTGCTTTACGGTCTGCTGGTAAACCTAGGTATTTTGCAATAAACCTTGCGACTGCAATATAAGGCTCATGACTGTATTGTTCAAAGAACTGCCATTGTTGGATTTTCGCATATTGATAAGGATCTGATGAAAGTAGTTCACTTCCCGCCGCTAGAAAATTGATGATTGCATTTGATTCAGCAATAAAGCGCCCATCGTCGAGCGCTAATAGTGGTATTTTACCCGTAGGGTTTTTATTGAGAAAAGCGGTGGTGTGAGATTCGCCGCTAAGAATATCAACATGAACCCATTGATGCTCAATCGCAAGCAGTGATAACAGCAACTTCACTTTATAGCAATTACCTGATTGACTGTCTCCGTATACTTTCACTGCTGGCTCCTTTGTGCTTTTAATATTTATTACAAAACTGATATTTTTTCGATCATCTGTTTAGCATTGTCATTACTTGCATCAAATGACAGTGAGGTTTGATAAAATTCAATAGCTTTGTCGTGTTGTTCATTAAGGTAGTACGCCTCAGCAAGGCTGTCATAGGCGTTTGCAGATGTTGGGTGTATACGGGTATTAAAGGTAAATATGTTAATAGCATCACCTAATCGTTTCGAGCTAATTAATAAGTAACCTAATGAATTCAGATGACGTTCACTGATGCTTTCACCCTGCTGCTTACGTAACTCTTGCTGCTGTTCTAGCGCCTTAATACCACCTTTTTTATATTGTTGAAAAAGTGCATACATTGGGTGTTGCTGTGCAGGTGCAACCGGTTTATCGTAGAGAATATTTAGGATACCTTCCGTCATTGCTGTCATCGGGGCGCCACCGGCATTATTTAATATGATCACTAAATATTTATCTTCAATCACCCGCGTAATAAAAGCATTAAACCCATTAATACCACCGCCGTGTTTTACAATAGACTTTGCTTTGCCGAATTTTTCTGCTGGCAGGTGCTCAATCATCCAACCATAGCCATAATTCCGATCACTTGTATCTTCATACATCTTCTTTTGTATCGGTGTACTTACTACCGTTCCCTCATTAAGGGCATTATCCCACTTTAATAAATCACGCGTTGTTGAATACATTGAACCGGCAGCATAAGGGATCGACATATCAAGATAATCGGCATGCTGATAACCTTCTAATAGCTTTTCATAACCTTGCGCTTTATTGGTTAAAATTTCTTGTCCATTATCGTAGCCAGTATCATGCATTTTTAATGGCAGTAAAATGTGCTTATCTAACGACTCTGCAAAAGTCTCTCCTGTTACGGCTTCTATGATGGCGCCTAAAATAAAGTAGCCTGAATTACTATATTGAAACTTACTGCCTGGTTCGAATGCTAAATCATCACTGCAATGCTGCTGAATAAAACTTTCAACCTGATAAGGGTTTCTACTGACTTTATTTCTAAAGTTCTCTTTACTGGTATAGCTTGGAATACCAGAAGTATGATTAAGTAATTGATGTATCGTAACTTTGTCAGCAATATCTTTTCGGTAATACGTTAAGTATTGGCTGATAGGCGCGTGTAAATCAACGGAACCTTTTTCAACTAACTGCATAATCAGTGTTGCAGTAAACTGCTTTGTTAAAGAGCCAATACGAAATTTTGTGTTGGGATCGTTTTTTATCCCCCATTCAAAATTTGCTTTACCAAAACCTTTTTCAAAAATAATCTTGCCATTTTTGGCGACTAGCACACTGCCATTTAGTTCACGCAATGCATGATAATCACTCATTAAAGCGTTTATTCTCACCGCTTTTTTCTTTAAAGAATCAACGGCTGTTGGCTGAGAAGAGCTTTCATTTAACAACGCAGATGTTTTAACCGGTTGAGCGTTGATAATACTTAATGGTAGAAAAGAAAACAGTACGACTAAGCGCACAAACGTTAATTTTTTCATCGTTCACATGATCCTTGTTCAATTATTGTTATCGTTATTTATCACAGTATATTCCGTGGCTATTAATCGTTACAGAAACGAGAAATACGAACAATATCGTAATATTAAACCATATCTTTTGAGCAAGTAACTGTCAAACATTAACCCATTTAACATTAAGCTTAAAAGCAATGTATACAACTCATGAACATTCGCAAAAAACTGTGCGACGAACTGAAAATGACTTTCGCCATCAACTCACCCTAGGCGGTACAAAATGCACTATCAACAACGTTTATCGTTGCAATATCTGCAACTCTCACTTTGACACATCTCGCATCGATAAGATGTTCTTTTTGAATAAGGGTAAAACTTCCGCGTTCGGCGTTAAATAGAGAGTACTCAAAGGCTTCATCACTTCCTTCAGTAATAGCGGTAAACAAACCACCAATTAATGCGCCAGCAATTCCGGCAGCAATCATGTCTTCGCTATTACCATCTGATTCATCCAGTATCCCTACACCAGCACCAACTAATACACCTGTTCCAACATTAGAAGATAATGTTACCGGTGTAACATCAACCACTGAGGCATAAAATTCTTGAATGAGTTTTTGTTGCTCCGCTCGATCAACACCTGGTGTTGCACAACCAGACATCATCACAAAAAGCATGCTTAAAAATATATATTTATACATAAATAATCTTCATCATAGTTAAAAGAAATTCAATTATAAGCACGGCTTTATGATGAGTCTGTGTTAAGAAAGTACACGTTTAGTAAAAAAGTGTAAGTAACATTGCCTTTGTTGTAAAATAGCAAAGGATTAGATCTGTTGATCTTTCGTGATTAAACATTTTGTACAATACGTGAGCAATGTCGCATGGTTATTTTATGTAAATTGCGAACAACAATTATAAAACAAACGCTAAAGTTCAACAGATCCTAATTATTAATCACAATATCACCGGTATTTGAATTGTAATTTACGGTAAAATTGGGCATTTTAGTGTAAATATACGTACAGGAATTACCACCATTATACGTTGCTTCAAAATCACTAGAGTCGTTTCCTGCAACTAGTGCATCTTGAGAATCTAATACTGCTCTCCACACATCCAAACAATCATTTTCACTGTTTAATGTTAAACTTACGCCCCGCGTATCAGCGGGGTAACCGGCACTGTTGACACTTAAGTCGCCACCAGCTAATGGATCAGAAATAGTGATAAAATCTTGCACTGCTTGGTTATTACCACGGATCAACCAAGCTATATGTACTTGGTTCACACCACTTTTGAAAGAAGCAGCCATACTGGTAAAAACTGCTTCATCAGCATCTTTTGACAAATCAACAAATTTTGGTGCAGCAGTCGCTGCTAACACACCTAAAATAACGATTACCACCACTAACTCTATTAAAGTAAAGCCTTTATTATTTTTATTAATCACTGCTATTCACTATTTATTATTATTGTTAACGCCATTACATTAAGTGATAACTAAAAAGTCCGCAATATTAAGCGCTCTTATTTCTCTATTTATTTGTAAAGACATCTATAAAGAACTGTAAATAGGGGGTGATAACCATTAATTCTTATCTTCCTGTTAAATTCAAGATTATCAATTAATCGATGTATTTAATTTACTAATAGCATTACTGTAATTCATAGCACTTCATGTTTATAAGAGAACCAATCTATTATGGTGCATCGAATGACATGCTTTCACATCTGTATTATCCTGAAAAGTCATTTTGTATCTTTCAGGATAATCCTATTAATTTTAATAATGAGCCTGTATAGATATAATTCAACTTACCAAACACTACCTCTTGTCGCTAGAACGTCATTTTCAGACCTATAGAAGGAAACATCCCCATACCTTCTTCACCTTCAATGTTGTAATCCGTTAGTGTTTCGTTGCCATCGGGCGCATAATAGTAACCAGAGAAGTTATCACTATTTGTCGCATTAAGCAGTGCAAATGTCCATTGTGCTTCGTGTCCCCAATAACGTGTTTTATAATTCGCTTGTAAATCTAAGCGATGATAAGTCGGTAGTGTTTCACTGTTTAAATCACCGTAAGTAGGTAAAAAATGTGTGGGATAGTCTGGGTTTTCTCTAAGCCCAATAATTGGCGTATATTTTTGGCCACTACGAACCGTTAACCTGACACCAAAATCCCAACGCTCATTGTATTGATAGTTGGCGACAACGTTAGCTAGCAAAGGGGTGTCTAAATAATATTCGGTTGTGCGATTGGTAAAGTCATCCGTTCTATCACTTTTAGACCAACTGATTGAAGCCCAACCATACCAATCATCGGCTAACTCTCTTTTTAGTACCCATTCAATCCCCTTAGCACTACCCGACATGTCATTGCTATAGTGTAACTCAACATTGGCATCATCTTCATCGAGAGATCTGGGTAAGTCTTTAAGATCCTTATAATAGAGTTCGATCGAGCTTTGCCAAAGATCATTCACTTGATATTCAACGCTGAGGGCATAATGTTGAGCTTTAGGCGAATCTAAAGCAGGATTACCTATCTTTTTTAATACTGTTTCAATATCAGGAAAACGACTATACGAACCTTGCTTTAATCCAATCGTTATTGCATCGGACGCAAACCAGTTAAGCGCTAAGCGATGATGTAAAAATGATTGCTCTGTGTAATCATTCCGTTCAGCTCTAAGCCCTACCTCCAATTGCCAAGCATGATTGATATACCACTTATCATTAACGTAAAACGCAGTAGTATTATTAGTCAGTTTATCTTCATCTTGAATTCTCTCTCCTTTTTTACTCTCACAGTCTTGATCATGATCAGTGCAGTAATAGGGGATCGCATCAAAACGATAATTAAACACCTTGTGTTGTAGGTCACTGCCAAGTATTAACGTATGATTTTTAAACCATTCAAGTTGATACTGAAACCTTAAATCATACTGTTCTTTATCAATATCAATAAACTGGCCTTCGCCATAAAATTCTTCAATTTTTTCCTGATTATGACCAAAAACTAATTGCATAATTTTACCGCCATCACCAAAGTACTGCCAAGAGATGCCTTGGCTATCAAAACGCGTTTTCAGCTTTAAATCACCAATAGAATCTGGATCAACCCGACCTTGTTCAGATGCAGCAGAAATATTAATGCCACCAACGTCACTGGCACCATTGACAGTAAAAGTCACCTTGTGGTCACTGCCAACTAACCATTGATATTTACCTTGATAATCGTCACTGACTGGTGCTTTAAAGATAGTATAGCCATCTTCTTCGTCACCCTCGGGTAAGAATAAATGCATTAAACTGCGGCGATAAGAAAAATAAAAGGCTTGATCTTCCGTTACGCCACCTTCAACCATGACCCCTGTTTTTAAAAAACTTAGATCAACAATCGTTTCAATATCTTGCTGTTTAGGATCACGTAATTGCACATCAAAAACACCACCCGTCGCATTACCGTATTGGCTATTAAATGCTGCGGGGTGCAGTGTAAAGTCGCGAACGACATTTTCATTAAAAATGCTATCGCCAAATAAATGAAAAATATACCCCGCAGGTAAGTCATCAATATAAAATGCATTATCATCGGGCGAAGACCCTCTAACGGCAGGCTCACCACCGTCGTCACCGCCCGCATAGACAACCCCTGGTAAGCTATACACTGAATTAAGCGGGTCATGCGCTATTCCTGCTATCGCTAATAGTTTTTCAGTCTCCGCACTGAGTTGTGTATTAGGTTGATTTCTTCTACCTTTGACTTCTATTTTTTCGATAGCGTCATTAGTGACTTGCTGACTTAGTTCCTCAGCAATGGATAACAAGGGTAATTGCAAGCAAATACCTACGGTGAAAAGGTTAATAGGTAATTTTTTGTCCATGGTAGTTTGGTCATAAAGTGAAATATGCCAAGAAGTTTACGCAGTGTGAGTGTTTTATTCTTGCGGTGAACTGTTGTTGCTTTGTCAATAAATGTGAGTTTTTGTTATGCCCTATTTTTAACCTGACTTAATGCATCTCATCTTCATGATTTAGTAGTCGTTGCCAATAACCTACGTCTATCCATTGATCAAACTTACGGCCAACCTGTTTAAAATGCGCTACTTTTTCCATCCCTAATTTTTCATGCAAAGCAACACTCGCTTTATTAGGTAATGCAATACCGCAGATAACTGCATGCAAATTTTTACCCGCTAATTGCGACAATAAACTTTGATATAATTTTGTTCCCCATCCTTTACTAACAACAGAAGGAGATAGATAGACAGTTGCTTCCACTGAGTACTGGTATGCACAACGCCCCTTCCATTTGCTCGCGTACGCATACCCAATCACTTGCTCATTCTCAATAGCAACGAACCAAGGAAGCTCCGCTTTAGCGCAATCTCGCATGCGGCAAGTCATATCCTCAGCACTTACCGGCTCAGTTTCAAAGGTAACCATAGTATGTTTTATATAATGATTATAAATAGATGCTATTGCATCTGCATGCTTAGGAAGCGCTTGAATAATCATAAATAAATAGCATACTCAGCTTAACATTTACTCGGATTTATGAACAACGCCATCACGAAATGAGAACTGATATTGTACATTTTCTTGTACTTGCGGTTCGCCATTTTTAACTAAAGGCTTATATTTGGTACGTGACATTGCTTTTTTAGCCTGTTCGGCAAAACCTTTTCCTTTAGGGAATTCATGAACAACTGATACATCCTTTACACTGCCATAAGTAGTAACAGCAAATGTTAATAATACACAACCTTCAACACCTGATTTCAATGCCTTTTCTGGGTATTTGGGCATTATTGGGGACCCCAAAGGTGCTACTTTTGGCGTGAACGTTTTGCACTCTTTAGGGTAACTAGAAGATGCAATAGCAGGTAAGCTAAATAGTGTTAATGTTAAGCAAGCTATTAGATTTTTCATGACTAAATTTCCTTTTTACAAAATGATGTTAAACATACCGCTGAACACTATTTAAACAAAAAACCAGTGAACTATCACTGGTTTTTTTCTACAACTTAAGCGTTACTAAGTGTTATTCCCACTCAATCGTGGCTGGTGGTTTTCCTGAAATATCGTAAACGACACGTGATATACCATCAATTTCATTAATAATGCGGTTAGACACTAATCCTAAGAAGTCGTATGGTAAATGTGCCCAGTGTGCAGTCATAAAATCAATTGTTTCAACGGCGCGCAAACTTACCACCCAATCATATTTACGACCATCGCCCATAACACCAACTGAACGAACCGGTAAGAATACCGTAAATGCTTGGCTTACCTTGTTGTATAAATCATGTTTATGTAATTCTTCGATGAAAATGGCATCCGCACGACGAAGTAAATCAGCATATTCTTTTTTCACTTCACCAAGTATACGCACACCTAAACCTGGGCCAGGGAACGGATGACGATAAAGCATGTCGTAAGGTAGTCCTAATTCTAAACCAATTTTACGCACTTCATCTTTAAAAAGTTCTCGTAATGGCTCAACTAACCCTAATTCCATGTCTTCTGGTAAGCCCCCCACATTGTGGTGAGACTTGATCACATGCGCTTTACCGGTTTTTGACGCTGCAGATTCAATGACATCAGGATAAATAGTGCCTTGTGCTAACCACTTAGCATTAGCAAGTTTACTTGCTTCTTCATCGAAAACATCAATAAATACATTGCCAATAATTTTACGTTTAGCTTCAGGGTCTGCTTCACCTTTTAATCGGTTTAAAAATCGATCTTCAGCATTAATATGTAAAATGTTTAGCCCAAAGTGATCACCAAACATATCCATCACTTGTTGCCCTTCGTTCAGACGAAGCAAGCCATTATCTACAAAAACACACGTTAGTTTATCACCAATAGCCCGGTGAATTAGCATCGCAACCACTGATGAATCAACGCCACCAGAAAGGCCGAGAATCACCTCGTCATCACCCACTTGTTCTTTAATTTTGTCTATTGCATCTTCAATAATTGAACTTGGCGTCCAAAGTTTTTCACAGCCACAAATATCAACAATGAAATGTTCTAAAATACGCATACCTTGCTTGGTATGGGTAACTTCAGGGTGAAATTGTACGCCATAGAATTGCTTTTCTTCGTTAGCCATCGCTGCAAATTTACAACTTGGTGTTTGCGCAAGCGTTTTAAAACCTGGTGGAATCGCCGAAACTTTATCTCCGTGACTCATCCACACATCTAATAATGCTTTGCCGTTATCTGCAATACGATCTTCAATATTGGTAAACAAGCGAGACTCTGCAATAACTTCCACTGCTGCATAGCCAAATTCTTTATGCTCTGAACCATGAACGCCACCACCTAACTGTTCAGCCATGGTTTGCATGCCATAACAGATACCAAATAGTGGCACTCCTGCGTTAAATACATATTTAGGTGCTCTTGGTGAGTCTAGTTCAGTAACAGATTCAGGGCCACCAGCTAAAATGATACCACTTGGATTAAACTCTTTGATTTGTTCTTCAGTTACATCCCACGCCCATAACTCACAATACACACCGATTTCACGTACACGTCGTGCGATTAATTGAGTATATTGCGAGCCAAAATCTAGAATAAGTATTCGTGAATCATGGATATCTTTGGTCATATCAAAACCTTTTATAAGTTTAAAAGTAACAGGCTGATTTAAAAAATCAGCCTGTAAAATAACTAACAACATTTAATGCATTAATGTTTTACTAAAACACTAAAGCGATTAAACGTATGCACATTAGCCCATTCTATAATTAGGCGCTTCTTTAGTGATGGCAACATCATGCACATGAGATTCACCCATGCCTGCAGCTGTTATTTTCATAAATTGAGGTTTAGTACGCATTTCTTCTATTGTAGCTGAACCTGTAAGCCCCATTGAAGAGCGTAAGCCCCCCATTTGCTGATGAATAATCGCTGAAACTGGGCCTTTATAAGCAACCCGCCCTTCAATACCTTCTGGTACTAATTTATCAGCTTCTCCATCAGATTTTTGAAAATAACGGTCACTTGATCCTTCTTTTTGCGACATAGCGCCTAAAGATCCCATACCGCGATAAGATTTGTAATAACGCCCTTGGTAAAGTTCTACCTCGCCTGGTGACTCTTCAGTACCAGCGAACATACTACCAACCATGACACAATGCGCACCTGCAACTAATGCTTTTGCAATATCACCCGAAAAGCGAATTCCGCCATCAGCAATCACAGGTACACCAGTTCCTTTAATAGCATCTACAGCATTGGATATTGCTGTTAATTGCGGTACACCTACACCGGTAACAATGCGTGTTGTACAAATTGAACCTGGGCCAATCCCTACTTTGACGGCATCAACTCCAGCATCAACTAACGCTTTTGCACCTTCGCCTGTTGCCACGTTACCAGCAACAATTTGTAAATCAGGGTATTTATCACGGGTTTCTTTTACGCGATCAAGTACGCCTTGAGAATGTCCATGTGAAGTATCAATCAATAACACATCAACACCCGCAGCAACTAATGCATCAATACGTTCATCAGTACCTGCACCAACGCCTACTGCAGCGCCAACACGCAAACGACCTAATGCGTCTTTACATGCATTCGGCTTACTTTCAGCTTTTTGATAATCTTTAACAGTAATAAGACCTGTTAATTTAAATGCATCATCAACCATTAAGGTTTTTTCAATGCGATGCTCATGCATTAAGCCTAAAATCTCTTCTCGCTTAGCACCTTCTTTTACCGTTACTAGCCGTTCTTTTTCAGTCATTAACGCCGATACTGGCTTTGATAGGTCCGTTTCAAAACGTAAGTCACGACCGGTTACAATACCAACAAGGTTATTAGCGTCATCCACAACAGGAAAACCAGAAAAGCCAAGTTCATCAGCTAACATCATCACAGATTCAATAGAAGCAGTTGGGCTAACTGTAACAGGATCAGTTACTATCCCGCTTTCAAACTTTTTCACAGTAGAAACGTTTTTAGCTTGCTCAGCGATGGTCATATTTTTATGAATAAAACCTAGCCCCCCTTCTTGCGCTAACGTAATCGCTAGACGCGCTTCGGTCACTGTATCCATCGATGCAGAAACCATAGGTACATTTAATTCAATTTTTCGGGTTAATTTGGTTTTCAATTCGGCCGTATGAGGCAGTACCGTTGAGTGGGCAGGTACAAGTAGAACATCATCAAAAGTTAGTGCTTCTTGAGCAATTCGTAGCATCGCAACATCTCTCTAATTAAAGTGGCTAGGGAGGAAATATTGCGGCAGAATTTTAACCGTTTTCGCCTGTCAGGTAAACTTAATTTTTACTATTTTACAGAAAAACTTATAATGGCTGGCATAAATGATCCTTATCCTAATTTTGTTTCCTTATGAGCCAACAGTATATTTTAAAAATTAGCGAACTGACGAAGAAAGTAAAGTACCTTTTAGAAAGTGAAATGAGTACCGTATGGCTGACAGGCGAAATATCAAATTTTGTTGCTGCTGCCTCTGGCCACTGGTATTTATCGTTAAAAGACAGTAAAGCACAAGTAAGATGTGCCATGTTTAAAGGCAACAATAATAAAGTACGTATGAAGCCGATAAATGGCCAACAAGTTCTTGTACGTGCTCGTGTTTCACTATATGAACCTCGCGGTGACTTTCAATTAATCATCGATCAAATGGATGATGCTGGTGACGGTTTACTCCAACAGCAATTTGAAAAATTAAAAGTGACGTTAAATGCTCAAGGCTATTTTTCAACGCACAACAAACAAGCATTACCAGATCATATTAATACGATTGGTGTAGTAACATCACCAACAGGTGCAGCGATTAAAGATATTCTATCGGTATTACAACGCAGAAGCCCGCAAACCCACGTTATTATTTACCCTGCATTGGTACAAGGTAAAGACGCAAAGCATGATATTGCAGCTGCTATTGAACAAGCGAATCTTCGAAGAGAATGCGATGCACTCATTGTTGGTCGCGGTGGCGGCTCTCTGGAAGATTTATGGTCGTTTAACGAAGAAATCGTCGTAGAAGCCATTTACCAAAGCAAAATACCAATCATTAGTGCTGTAGGCCATGAAATTGACACTACATTAGCTGACTATGTCGCCGATGTTAGAGCGGCTACTCCTTCTGCAGCTGCAGAAATAGCGTCAAAGAATACCGCTGATACGCTCGATAAAGCCCTACAATTGAAGCAACGATTAATTCGACAATTATCAATCACCACTGAAAAATGGTATCAGCAACTAACAAACCTAACACACAGGCTAAATCGTGTTCACCCTGAACAACACATTGTCACGCAACAACAACGAGCAGATGAACTCGCAAACAGATTAACTACCGCACAACTTAACCAGTTAGCACGGCTTTCTTTACCGAGTAAATTGGTTAATCAGCGATTTGCACAGTTGCCTATTCAACAAAATATCATCAGACAACAGCAGCATTCAGAATCATTGCAAACACGTTTAATTAAGGCGATAAACTTTAGTCATCAACGTAAACAGCAAAAATTTGTTAAATGCATTGAACAATTACAATTAGTAAGCCCATTAGCAACCATAGCAAGAGGCTACAGCGTGACACGAACGACAATGGGGATTGTTAAGTCTGTAAAGCAAGTTGATATTGGTAAGAGTGTTGAAGTACAACTGTCTGACGGTACCTTTGCTGCGACAGTCACTTCCGTTGAAGACAACTAAACTTCTAGCGTGATGACATGATGAAGTAACTTTATCACTAACTCACGCGCATTTTCATTAAATTTTACGCCAATGGAAACGCCATTAAGTACAGGTTTAATGGTGCACATAGTACCTGGTAGTTTTAAATTATTAAGATCTTGAAAGTTTTCTATGATCACACTGATAGATTTATCTTTGGTCATATTAAGCTTTTCACCATTTTTAATCAGTATTTGGCAACCTGATAGCGAAAGATCAGTGATCAACCCTTGCCAATATTGACCTTCGACGAACACTTTAGAAACAATATCGGTGTCAATTCGAATAGATTTACGTAAACTTTGAACACTTAATGAACGCGGAAAATCTAACACCATAATTTTAGAGGGTATTTGTAATGTTTGTTTCACCGTACTCACAAATGCAGCAACTGAGCCTTCGTGCCCTTCAATCAATCCTCGCACAGTAACTGCAACACCTTGCGTTAAAAACTGGCTAAAACTGCCGAGTTTATTTTTATCAGGAAATTGAACGAGCACGTATTTTTTAGGTAAATAGCCGATGAACGTTGTTCTAAATTTACCTTTTTGACCGGCCGGCGTGGCAATATCAATCGTAACTAAAGAGCCGGCAAGTAGTAAGCCTAAATTGCGATTAAGCCGATCTACCGTTTCTATTTTGGTTGGCGACGAAGGCATGTTTTTATAGTCGTGATAAATAATAGTTATAAAATTAGCTAAAAATACGTTGTAATGCAACGTATTAGCACACAGAAATATTATTAATTTATCACGCTATATTGTTACTCTGACGTTTTGTAGCCTTGTGTTTTACGCGCTAACTTCTTTTGTTCACTGTAAGAAAGCTTTTTCTTACCAGCAAACGGGTTCGATGTTTCTCTAAACTCAATTTTTATCGGCGTTCCCATAATTTTTAATGATTTACGATAATAATTCATTAAATAACGTTTATAAGATTGCGGTAAAAATTTCGCCTGATTACCATGTATCACGATGATGGGTGGATTGTAACCACCGGCATGCGCATATTTTAATCGGATACGGCGACCATTATGCATAGGTGGTTGATGATCAAACACTGCCATATCTAATACTTTTGTCACCATTGACGTCGAAATACGTTTCGTTGCAGACACAAATGCTTCTTCAACTGATTCATATAAATGCCCAACACCGGTTCCATGCAGCGCAGAAATAAAATGAATACGTGCAAAATCAATAAAGCCGAGGCGACGATCTAATTCTTTATGAATACGATCTTTAACGCTCTCATCGAGTCCATCCCATTTGTTTACCGCCACCACTAATGAACGCCCAGCCTCAAGAATAAAACCAAGCAAACTTAAATCTTGATCAGAAATACCTTCTTGGGCATCAATCACGAGCAAACATACATTTGCATCTTCAATGGCTCGAAGTGTTTTGATCACGGAGTATTTTTCAACAACATCTGTCACATTTTTACGACGACGAATACCCGCTGTATCAATTAGGGTGTACTCTCTGCCGTTGCGTTCCATGGGAATATAAACGCTATCTCGGGTTGTGCCGGGCATATCATAAACCACCACCCGTTCTTCGCCTAAAATACGGTTCGTTAATGTTGATTTACCAACATTCGGTTTGCCAATAATCGCTAACTTTATCGTGTCGTTTTCATCGGGTGCTTGATCAATTAATGCTTCCTCAGATAACGGTTCATTGTCATCGTCATTTTGAGTTTCACCTAGCGCTTCAATATGAGGTGTTAATGCCAGCGTTAATAACTGTGTCACTCCACGACCATGAGCAGCGGCAATCTGATGCACCTCTCCTAGTGCTAATTGATAAAATTCAGCAACCGCTGAATCAGCGTCAATACCATCTATTTTATTGGCAACAAGAAAGACTTTTTTATTCTGTTTTCGCAGGTAATCAGCAATACCTTGATCAGCTGATGTTAAACCAGCACGGGCATCTACCATAAATAACACCGCATCTGCTTCTTCAATAGCCATTAAAGATTGCTCAGCCATTAAAGCATCAATGCCTTCTTCATTGCCGTGAATACCACCCGTATCAATAACAATGAAAGGGTGCTCTTCAACCTCTGCTTGACCGTACTGTCTATCTCGCGTTAAGCCTGGATAGTCAGCAACTAATGCATCACGACTACGCGTTAAGCGGTTAAACAAAGTTGATTTTCCAACATTAGGACGCCCTACAAGCGCAACAACAGGAAGCATGATTACCTCAAAATTTTCTATTTAATAAACAACAGCGGCCCTGCAAACATTGCAGAGCCGCTTTAATCTTAGCACTTTAAATGGGACTAAGGCTTTTTAATCGCCTGTAGATCACCATCTTTTGACAGGACAAAAAGTAAATTTCCATCTGTCGTCGGTGTTGCATATACACCACTGCCATCAACATGATGACGAGCAACAATATCGCCTGACTCTTTATCTAACCAATGTAAATAGCCTTCAAAGTCACCCACAACAATGTAGTTATCGAATTCTTTTGGCCCTGTAACATTACGGTTAGTGAGCGCAAGTTGACTCCATTTCTCTGTGCCGTTTACGCGATCAATCGCATAAACATGGCCTTTAACATCAGTTAAGTAAATCGTATTACCACTAATTTCAAGGTCACGGTAAGAAGAATATTGACGCTTCCATAGCACTCTTCCACTTCGTAAATCTACTGACGCCATATTACCACGAGCAGATATAGTATAAGCTTTATCACCATAAACAATAGGACTTGAATCAATATCAACAACACGGTCTAATTCTGTTGAGCCGGTTGCTTCGCCTATTTCTGATGTCCAACCTTGTTGACCATTTTCTAACAAGTACACAGTTAAACTACCGTTTGGGGCGCCAACAACTGCACCACCAGCAGCTAAGGCAGGAGAACTCGTGCCTCTAAGCGTTAATGGTGGCACATCTTGCTCTACTTGCCACAACGTTTCGCCATTAGTAGCGTTAAATGCTTTAACAACACCTGAGGCGGTATTTACGACAAGTACACCAGCATCAAAGCCTGGAGCAGCTAACACTTCACCTTTCACTTTGCTGTGCCAGCTAACTTCACCCGTTTCTGCATCTAACGCATACACATCGCCGTTTTCGCTGCCAATAAACACTTTATTCATGGCTGCTGTTGGGCCACCGTTTAGATATGCCGTCGCCTTACTAGAGAAGAAACCACCTTCGCCATCTTTACGTAGATCAGTACGCCATAGCTCTTTACCGGTAGCTGGATCCATTGCATAAACTTCACCTTCACGGCTTGCACTATAAAGTTTGCCATAGGCCACAAATGGCGTAATACGTGAAAAGTATTTACCAACACCACCAATGCTTTCTTCCCAAGCTACGTTAACTTCGAATCGTTCAGTAATCTCTGTTAGCTCTACCGGCTCATTTGGATCAATTTCATCGTCAGTAGAAGAACACGCCATTAAACCTGTTAATAAACAGCCAACAAGCAATGTTTTATGTCGTAATACGTTTGTTATTTTTAGCACTAATGGCTCCGTTTATTCACGCGTTATTAAAAAACAAGGTTATTTAGGTAGAACAATTTGCTCTGCTAAGTTATCAAACTTCATTTGCAAAACAGGATTTGTCCCTGCTGTACTTGCATCTAATGCCGCCTGATAAGCCGTGCGAGCTTTTGCCTTATCACCATTTAAAACAAAGGCATCACCTTTAATTTCTTCACGTTCAGCATTAAACGCTTCTGGAAATTCACCGTTTAGCGTTTTCAAAGCCAATTCAATTTTTTTAGTTTCAAGTTGAACACGTGCTAAGCGTAATTTAGCTAATGCTTGCATTGCTTTGTTGGTAGTATTTTCAATCGCTTGATTTAAATACGTTTCAACTTGTGCCCAGTCTTTGTGTTCAGCAGAATCTTTTGCTAAAGCAAGTGCGGTTAAGCTAGCGTAACTTGTTCCACTGTTATTTTTGATAAAGTCCTGACCACGTGTTTGAAACGCCTCATCATCTTGTTCTAATAAAGTGATCACTTGCTGGTAATTTTCAGAAACTTCTATCTCTTGGCTTAACTTATTATCTTTGTAATAGCCATAACCTATGAAGCCAGAAAAACCCAACACTAAGCCAGCAATGATGGCATTACCATATTCATTCCAAATTCTTTTAAGTTGTTCAACTTGTTGTTCTTCTGTTTGATGTATATCCACAACGATTCCTTTAAAGTAAACTTTTTAATAACGCTGGCACTTGATCAAATGCCATTTGTTGTTGTTCTTGTTGACCACGTAAATATTTTACCGTGACTTGCTGATTAACCAGCTCATCTTCACCTAAAATAAGCGCAACCTGAGCGCCTGACTTATCAGCACGCTTAATTTGTTTTTTCATATTACCGCCACCACAATGTGTTTGTATACGCGTTTGTGGCACTTCATCTCGCCATTGTTCGGCAAGTGCTGTAGCTTTAATGTCTATACCTTCGCCTAAGCTGATCACATAGGCTTCAACTTGTGGCCTTACATTTTGCACTTTATCTAAACTCGTTAACATTAACACTAATCGTTCAATACCTAACGCGAATCCAAAACCAGGTGTTGCCTTGCCGCCTAATTGTTCAACTAAGCCATCGTAGCGACCACCAGCGCAGATTGTTCCTTGTGCGCCCAAGCTATCTGTTGTCCATTCAAATACAGTACGATTGTAATAATCTAAACCACGTACCAGTTTATCATTAAGTACATAGTTAATGCCTGCGGCGTCTAAACGTTGGCATACACCCTCAAAGTGTTTAGTTGACTCTTCACCGAAATAGTCAGCTAATTTAGGTGCTCCTTCTAACGCTTTTTGTACGTCAGGATTTTTACTGTCTAATACTCGCAACGGGTTAGTATGCATACGCCTTTTTGAGTCATCATCCAATAAATCTTCTTTTTCAGATAAAAAGGTCACTAATGCATCGCGATACGCAGCGCGCTCTTCGTTAGATCCTAACGAATTCAATTCTAGTGTGACAAACTCATCGATGCCAAGTTCCTTCCAAAGTCGATAAGTTAATGAAATAACTTCAGCATCAATATCAGGTGTTGCTATACCAAAGGCTTCTAAGCCAAATTGATGGAATTGACGATAGCGACCTTTTTGCGGACGCTCATGACGAAACATCGGCCCCATATACCATAAGCGTTGCTCTTGGTTATACAGTAAACCATGTTGATTACCCGCTCGTACACAACAAGCAGTCCCCTCAGGACGCAGCGTTAAACTGTCACCATTACGATCATCAAAAGTGTACATTTCTTTTTCAACGATATCGGTGACTTCGCCGATTGAGCGTTTGAAAAGTGCGGTAGATTCGACAATTGGCATACGAATTTCGGCGAAACCATAGTTACTGGCAACACGGCGTAAGACTGATTCAACCATCTGCCAAATATTCGTTTCTGAAGGAAGGCAGTCGTTCATACCACGAACAGCCTGAATTGTTTTACTCACCTAGAAGGCTCTCTTTTTGCTATTGGAAATGTAAAATGCAGCGCGCATTATAGGCAGTTTAGCGATAAACGTAAACTACCGAACTTAATTGTCGATCTCTTTGACCGCAATTTTATTGGCTTGATCCATTAACTTTGCTTTTGCGCGTATGCGTTGTTCAAGCTGATCAACCAATTGGTTGTTATCAAAGCGCTCTTTTTGCCTGATACCATCTAAATAAAAGCCACTCTTTTTACTGCTACCGGTTAAGCCTAAATCTGACACTGTTGCTTCGCCAGGGCCATTAACGATACAACCAATAATCGAAACATCCATCGGTGTCATAATATCTTCAACACGTTGCTCTAACTCATTAACAGTACTGATCACATCAAATTCTTGACGAGAGCAACTTGGACAAGCAATAAAATTGATACCACGGCTACGTAGTTTTAACGATTTTAGAATATCAAAACCTACTTTCACTTCTTCAACTGGGTCTGCTGCTAAAGACACTCGTAGGGTGTCGCCAATTCCTTCAGATAATAACAAGCCAAGTCCAACAGATGATTTAACAGCTCCCGCTCTTAAACCGCCGGCCTCAGTAATACCAAGGTGTAATGGGTTATCAATTTGCTTTGCTAGTAACCGATACGAACCAACAGCCAAAAAAACATCCGATGCTTTGACACTGACTTTAAAATCATGGAAGTTTAATCGATCAAGAATATCAACATGACGCATCGCTGATTCAAGTAATGCTTCAGCGGTAGGTTCTGTATATTTTTCTTGAATATCTTTTTCTAACGAGCCCCCGTTAACTCCAATACGAATTGAAATACCTTTATCGCGTGCAGATTCTACTACTGCTCTAACACGATCTTCACGGCCGATATTTCCAGGGTTAATACGTAAACAATCTGCGCCATATTCCGCCACTTTGAGTGCAATACGATAGTCAAAATGAATATCAGTCACTAACGGCACAGATACTTGTTGTTTAATTTCTCTAAAAGCTTCTGCTGCATCCATAGTAGGTACACTTACCCTTACGATGTCAGCGCCAACAGCTTCTAACGCTTTTATTTGTTTTACCGTAGCAGCAACATCAGTGGTTAATGTATTAGTCATAGACTGAACGGCTATAGGTGCATCACCACCAACAGGTACATTACCAACCATAATCTGGCGTGATTTTCGACGAATAATAGGGGATTCTTTAAACATAATAAATTCGTTTACTCTGCTTGATTTTCTGCATCGAGTGGCAAGGTAAATTTCGCAATGTTGCCACGGGAAAATTGCGACATATCAATATTGTCACCTTGAAAAGCAATCGTCACCAATTCTGGCTTTCCTAAAGTAACTTTAAACGGTGCCTGCCCTGATATATTCATAACATAGCCCGTTTTTTTAATACCCCATGCCACACGTTCGCCTGTTGCGTCATAGATATTGACCCAGCAATCGCCTGAAAAAGTAAATTGGGCAGACGTTAGTGGTTCATTTGAAGATGTTAGAGATAACTGTTCGTTAGGTTCTGCAACACCGGTACTGGCTATACTCTTTTCCGTTACGGAATCGTTAGTTAATGGTACATCATTAGAGATAGCATTATCAGCTTGTTGAAGTACTTCAGTTGATGATTGTTCTGAACTTGCCTGAGTTGTTATCTTGTTTTCAGTCGTCGCTTTTAAGGTTTCCGATAGAGGCGCTATGTTCGTTTCATCAATAATTTTATTTTCGGTTTGTTCGTCAACATCTACTGTTGTTAATATTGGTTGCTCAATGGAACTGGATTGCTCTTCTGTACTAGATGTTGTGTCAACAACTGCTGTTTTCTGGCTTTCTTTCGCATCTTGTATCCACCAAATCACACTTGAACCAACAAGTGCCGCAAGGATCAAATACGTTAGCCACATCAGTCTGCTATTTTCTGCTTGTTTTTCAGTTTCCTTCGAAAAACTTTGCATGAATGTGCCTTGCTTATCTTGCGTAGAACCAATATTAAGTGTTTCATAGCTTGCTAACACTTCTTTTTCAGGAAGATTAACAAGCTTAGCATAGCTTTTTAAATAGCCACGGTTGAAGGTGGCAGGCAATGACGCGTCAAAAATATCTTGTTCTATTTCACCAACTAAAGCTTTCCTGAAGTTCAATCGTTCCGCAACATCCAATTCACTTAACCCCATTTTTTTGCGTGCTTGAGCAAGCATTTCTCCTGGGCCTAAAGTTTTTGGTTCTTCAGTTTGTATTTCTAAATGTTCGTTTGTCGTCATGTTGGTCATTTAATGGTTGTTACTTCTTAGGATCAGCAAGTAAAATAACATCACCTATCTTAATTGATTGATTTCGAGAAAAGTTATTCCAGCGTTCTAACGCTTTCATGTGAATATTATATTTCACCGTAATGGAGAATAACGTGTCACCCTTTTTCACAATGTGTTGAGGGATTGACGATTTTTTTTCATTTGTCGTGATACTCTCATTCGACAGTGTCACCTTGTTTTCTGCTTTTTTACTATCTACATGGCTTACTGACTGAACAGTTTTTTCATCCGTTTTACTTCTATCACGCGCAAATTTTTTAGTATTATTACGTTTTTTCGCGTTTACATTTTTTGACTCAGCACTATACCCTTTAGGTGATAGCTTAACCACACGCTTTTTCTTTTTATTCAGAAGTAATGGCTTTGTTAATAATTGGTATTTTTCAGCTAACTCGTCAGCTTCTGTATGATCAAGCCCATTGAGTAAAAATTGCTTTGCTTGGAATGATTGCGGAAACATTTTCACTAACATACTCGCGTAATTTTTGGCAACACCCGCTTTATTTTGTTTCTGATAGGTTTTAAACGCTAATGCTAACGCTTCTGGCATAAAACGTCGGGTGGCTTTCTCATACCTTTTTAAGTACTGCTCAGCTAATTGATAATCGCCCTTTGCATATTGTAAGCGCATCATGTGTAAAATCGCAGAGGCATTACTTGGACTGTGCTGAATTGATTTATGTAAATAATGTTCGGCCTTGTCAAACGCATCAGCGTCAAGTTGACATAATGCCAAATTTTCATAACTTTTTGCCACTAATAAATACGTAGGAACGGCAATAGCCTTTAACATTTTCTGTTCAGCAAGTGCATATTTCTCTTGTTTACAAAGAAAGACACCGTAATTATTCAATGTATCTGGGTCATCACTATTAATTGATAACGCTTTCTCGTAAGCTTGAGTTGCTAGTTTTGGCTCACCAACAGTATCATAATAGTGAGCAAAGGCAGTATGTACTTGAACAAGTTTAGGCGCTGAACGTTTTGCTTTTTCTAAATTAAGTTTAGCCTGCGTGGTATTACCCATTTTTAAATAGCCAAGCCCTAATGATATTCTGGTCATCGCAATTTCATTGTTCGATGATTCATTTTGTATCACGGGCGTGTTTTTATCATTTTCATAAGTTTGGGTGACACAGCCCGTTAAACCTAAAAAGATGATCAAACAAGTCATTGTTCTCAGAAAATTATCCATATATACCGACACAAGCATTATTGTTATCAGACTATTTTCACTGAAATTTGTTCAGCTTTCACCTGTTTTTTTTCATTTGCGTGTTCTGCGATGGCTGCAGTACGTTTTGTACGGTCTAAAACCTCGCCGGCAAGCTGTCCACACGCGGCATCAATATCATCACCTCGCGTGCGCCTTGTGATCACGGTATAACCATAACTTTGTAACACTTTGTCAAATCTATCAATACGTGAATTACTTGAACGTTGATACGGCGAACCTGGGTAAGGATTAAAAGGAATTAAGTTGACCTTACTTGGAGTGTCTTTCAATGCATGAGCGAGTTCATGTGCATGTTCTGTAGAGTCATTCACTTCTTGTATCATCACATACTCAACGGTCACTGCTTTTTGTGCTTTTGAGCCATCGATATATTGACGAGATGCTGCTAGAAAGTCTTGTAGTGGATATTTTTTATTGATTGGCACTAGTTCGTTTCGTAATACATCATTTGGTGCGTGTATTGAAATAGCCAAGGCACAGTCAATTTTTTCTTTTAACATAGCAAGTGCAGGAACAACGCCTGATGTACTCACAGTTACACGACGTTTAGATAAACCATAACCTAGATCGTTTAACATGTTATCAAGCGCTGGCAGTAAGTTTTTCATGTTTAATAATGGTTCACCCATCCCCATCATCACTATGTTAGTGATTGGTCGCTTACCAGCAATACGAGTTGCACCAATATCATTCGCAACGCGCCAGACTTGGCCAATAATTTCAGCGACGGATAAATTACGATTAAAACCCTGCTGAGCTGTTGAACAAAAAGTACACTCTAAGGCACAACCTACTTGTGAAGAAACGCATAAGGTTGCACGATTATTTTCAGGGATCCAAACCGTTTCAACTTCTTGACCACCCTCTAACTTTAACGCGTACTTTATGGTGCCATCAGTTGATACTTGTTTTTGCGAGATTTCTGGCGCTTGAATTTCACAGTTACGCGATAATTTTTCACGCAATTTTTTATTCAAATTTGTCATTTGTTCAAAATCGTCGTACCCAAAATGGTACATCCATTTCATGACTTGATCAGCACGGAACGGTTTTTCGCCGATTGAAGCGAAATACTCACGCAACCCTTGATGGTCAAAGTTTAATAAATTAACTTTCGTCATAGTTGGTTGAACAATGGTTGCGGCTTCACTCATATTAAAAAACTCTCAATACTACAAAATTCAAGGGGCAAAATTGTACACTTTTTCAACAAAAGAGACAATTAAGATAACTAGCATAAATTTGCTATTCGTCTATGCGCAGCAAGAACTTATGCTAATCATCTAACAAAACAAAAGGATTTTACCGAATACCGATAAAACCCTTTTATTGTCTTTTATCAATTAAACTAAGCGCTTAACAATTTTTTAATAACGATATCACTGCTCGAATAGAACAAGGTTATCAACAATTAACTACCGTTAAGCCTGTGTTTAATGAAAATTAACGAGTGCGTGCGCAAATCTCGTCATCAGAGAAAAAATACGCGATTTCGCGAGCCGCTGATTCTACAGCGTCTGAGCCGTGAACAGCATTTTCGTCAATTGAGTTTGCATAATCTGCACGTAAAGTACCTGCTAATGCTTCAGCAGGATTAGTAGCGCCCATGATTTCACGATTTTTTAATACTGCACCTTCACCTTCAAGTACTTGAACCATCACTGGACCAGAAGTCATGAATTCAACTAAAGCACCAAAGAAAGGACGTTCGCTGTGCTCAGCATAGAAGCCTTCAGCTTGTTCTTTAGAAAGGTGAACCATTTTTGAAGCAATAATAGTTAAGCCAGCAGTTTCAAAGCGGTTGTAGATTTGACCAATAACATTTTTTGCTACTGCATCAGGTTTTACGATAGAAAAAGTACGTTCGATAGCCATGATAAGCCCTCAATTTTTGAACTAGAATATAAATTTTGGCGCGATTATAGACCAATTGTTAGCAAATGCCTACCTAGGAATAAAGATTGTTTTAAATAGGGGGAGTTTAGCTTTGTGGTATCAATTTTGGCCATATTCTAGTCTCAATTTAGACATATAGCCAAGACGAGAACCGAAGGAAGTTAAAACGTTTCGAACATAAAAACCCATTATCAATTTAAAGAAACAGCCCATTGTCATCAAAGAGCTGCTTCAAATTTGCTCAAGACTTACAGGCTACAACGACGATATTGTCGATAAGCCGGCTGCCAAAAATTACGTTCTATTTTGGCTGTTAACGCGTCATCATCAATACGTAATGCTAAATCTTGGTCAAATGCTACCTGCGCAACAGCAAAAGCTATTTCTTTACTCAAATTGGCGATCTCAGTTAATGGTGGCAACAATTCACCTTTACCAGTATTTGCCAAAGGTGAAGCTTTTGCTAGTGTCTTACTAGCAACCATTAACATTTCGTCTGTGATCCGATTAATATTTGCGGCTACAACAGCAAGACCTAACCCCGGAAAAATATAACTGTTATTGCATTGTGCAACAGGGAAAATATCCCCCTTATGCTCGACAGGCTCAAACGGGCTGCCAGTAGCCACAATTGCTTTCCCTTCTGTCCAATTAATGACCTGTTCAGGTGTTGCTTCTACTTGTCGAACGGGGTTACTTAGTGGAAAAATTATCGGTTTGTCATTATATACTGTCATGGCTTTTATCACGTGTTCAGTAAATAAGCCAGCAACACCAGATACACCAATTAAAATGTCAGGTTGTGCTTGTTCAACCGTTTCTTGTAGCGTTGCATATTCACCAGCGATTTTCCACGAAGCAATAGCTGACCTCTGCTGACCAAGCTTTTCTTGAAAGTCTCTAAGGCCCCCCATACCTTGGGTTACCAGACCGTGGCGATCAATCATATACACTTGACTGCGTGCTTGTGCAGGCGCTGCTCCTTCACTGATCATTTGTGCAATTATCTGTTCTGCAATACCACACCCGGCGGAACCCGCGCCAACGAATACCACTTTTTGCTTTGATAACTGCCCGCCTTTTATCCGGCAAGCCGCGAGTAAAGTACCAACGGTTACTGATGCTGTGCCTTGGATATCATCATTAAAACAACATATTTGATCTTTATAACGATTTAGCAGCGGCATAGCATTAGGCTGTGCAAAATCTTCAAACTGCAACATGACGTGTGGCCAGCGACGTTTTACTGCCTGAACAAACAGATCGACAAATTCATCATATGCTTGTTGATCAATGCGTGGCTTACGTGTCCCCATATACATTGGATCATTAAGTAATTTTTCATTGTTTGTGCCCACATCGAGCATCACAGGTAAACAATACGCAGGACTAATACCACCACAAGCGGTATATAAAGAAAGTTTACCAATAGGAATCCCCATACCTCCGATACCTTGATCACCAAGGCCAAGAATACGCTCACCGTCAGTGACTACAATTATTTTAACTTTATTTTTAGTCGCGTTGCGTAATATATCGTCAATGTCATGACGATCTTCATATGAAATAAACAAGCCACGATTGCTGCGATAAATGTCAGAGAACTTTTCACAGGCATCACCTACTGTCGGTGTATAGATTATCGGCATCATTTCCGCTAAATGTGCTTGCACTAGCTTAAAGAACAAGGTTTCATTTTTGTCATGTATTGCACGCAGGTATATATGCTTATTTAAATTAGTGCGGAAACTACTATATTGCATATAGCAACGTTCAACTTGTTCATCAATCGTTTCGTACGACGGAGGTAATAAACCAGTTAAATTGAATTGTTTACGTTCTTCACGAGAAAAAGCAGACCCCTTATTAAGTAAAGGGGTTTCTAATAAATTAGGGCCTGAATAGGGAATATATAGAGGGCGTTGTTTGTTTGTTGTCATAAGTGTGTATTATTTGCGCCAGTTGGTTGCGATAAGACTTAATTTAAGCATAAGCTATAGCGCCTGATTATAGTCGAACTAACGCGTTCAACAAACCCGAGCACTGGATAAATTGTTAAAAATAGAGAAAAAAAAGACCTTATATAGTTTCGTCGGTAAAGATCTTTTCACACTAAACAATCGCGACAATATAATTAGCATACATTGAGTACGCTAACCGCTTGAGCGTTTAATTACATTTCGTCCATCCATGCTAATTGAATCGCTTCTAATACCCTTTCACCGCAATGGTTTGGGTTATCATCAAAGTTTTCAAGCGCTAAAACCCATTCACGTAAGTCAGTAAAGTGTATTTTGTAAGGATCCACTTCTGGATGCTGCTCCATCAAATCAAGCGCAATATCGAGTGAATCTGTCCAGCGAAGTCCCATAATGCCCTCTCGTTGTTTGTACTAAAAAATCAAATGGAACCAATAAAAGTCGACCAATAACATGACAATTAACCAAATAAAGATCAATCGCGCACGACGACAAAATTGACAATCTGTGTGCCATAAATTGGTTAGTTTTCCAAAAAAGTGTTTTGACATACTTTTTCCGTTAAAGTTAAGTATAGATTAATACCATGATTTGCAATTAATGCCTTACCTATTAACGATAAAACGTTGCTAATAGAGCACTTATTAGTTGGGCTTGGTATCATATACAACAAACAACATAATCGCGAATGTAAAGATGGCTAACATTACCTTGTCTGAGGACGTAAAACACCAACTTATTAACAAGTTACAACATTATTTTGAACAAGAACTCTCTATTGAATTAGGCCAATTCGATGCTGATTTTTTACTTGATTTTATCGGCGACAATTTCGGTAGTTATTTTTATAATCAGGGTTTATATGACGCACAGCACATTATTAACGAGAAAATAGATCATATCAGCGAAACGTTATACGAATTAGAAAAGCCCACAACGTAAAGTAATTACCGCCGTATTGATTTAAAACAAAGTCTAACAAATAGCATGCGATATACTCACCTTCATCGCCCTCTAAGGTACCGAATATGATGCAAATTACCGATTTAGCACAAGAAGAAAAGTTACCGCCCATTTTAAGGTTAGGTTTTCGTCCTTTTTTTCTACTTGGCCCTGCTTTTGCCATTATAGCTCTGACACTATGGTTATTGATTTTTTACGGAAAAATTAACCTCCAACCTTTTGCAAGTGGTTATTGGTGGCATATTCATGAAATGATCTTTGGCTTCGCTGCTGCTATTATTGCTGGATTTTTGTTAACAGCAGTGCAAACCTGGACAGGCATTAGAAGCGTACATGGGAACGCGTTATTTTGGCTTATCATTTTATGGTTAGCTGGCCGCATTGCATTATTATTACCGACATACCTGCCGCATATAATGATCACCATTATTGATTTGAGTTTTTTACCTGTAGCGGCCTACATGTTGGCAAAACCAATTATTGCCGTAAAACAAAAACGAAATCTCTTCTTCGTTCCTTTGCTGTTAATGTTCACCTTGGTGAATGGACAAATGCATCTCGCTTTTTATCAAGGTGATAACACTAGTGTACAATTATCTGGCTACGCCGGTATTATGTTGATCACAATGCTAATTTCTATTATTGGCGGCAGAGTAACTCCGATGTTTACCGCAAATGGTAGTAAAACAGAAAAAGTAGCGAACTTACCTTGGCTTGAAATTAGCGCAAATATCACGTTATTCACTATTTTCATTTTGTATTTTATCAGCCCAATTTTAAACCTGAGTCAGCAAACATTTGGGATGCTTTTTGTTATTGCAGGCACACTTCAAGCTTATAGAATAACGAGATGGCGCCCTTGGGTTACTTTTAAAATTCCACTGTTGTGGTCACTACATTTAGCTTTATTCTGTATATGGATGGCCCTGCTATTACTGGGTTTATCTTACTTATTTAACCTATTCCCTACCAACCACCTTTGGCATTTATTAACAATTGGTGGAATAAGCGGTGTAATACTTGCGATGATTGCGCGTGTTTCACTTGGCCATACTGGTAGACCACTAGTAGTAGGAAAACTTATAAAATTCAGTTTTTTACTCATTTTTATCGCCGCTTTCACTCGTGCAATTTTACCCATTTTAGCGCCTGCGATGACCCCTACATTTTATTGGTTAGCAACAGGGTTTGCTTGCGCAAGTTTTTTACTTTTCTTATATCGCTACATACCTTACCTTATTCAACAACGCATAGACGGCAGACCAGGGTAACTGAAATGAATTGTGTATTTTTAGACAGAAAAACTTTTGTTAATCAAGTATCAACAATCAATATTGAACACCAAGTAGCAGATTTTAAAGCTTACGATTTAACACGAGAAGATCAAATTATTGAGCGTTGCAAAAATGCTAACGTAATCATTACTAATAAAGTATTACTGTCAGAAATGACGCTCGCTAAACTCCCCAAGTTACGCTTAATTTGTATCGCAGCAACAGGTGTTAATAATGTAGACCTTAACGCCGCTAAGCGGTTAGGCATTGCTGTCACGAATGTTAGCGGTTACTCAACACCTTCTGTTAGCCAATATGTATTTGCTCAATTATTAACGTACTTTAGTTGTCCAACGTTACACCAACAGATTGTTGAACAAGGAGAATGGCCCAAAAGCCCTAGCTTTTGTGTACATGGTCCTGGCAGTGAAGAATTGGCAAACAAATATATTGCGATTATTGGTTACGGTAACTTAGGTCAAGCGGTAGCTACTATTGCCAAAGCGTTTGGTATGAAAGTACTGATTGCTGAACGCCCTAACGCTTCAAAAATAAGAGATGGTCGTGTTGCATTTGAAGTAGCTTTACAACAAGCGGATATTGTTAGCCTTCACTGTCCGTTAACCAAAGACACTGATCAATTATTTGATCGTCACACTTTTTCGTTAATGAAAACAACAGCAGTGTTAGTGAATACAGCAAGAGGCGGTGTTATCAATGAGGTAGATCTTTTACAAGCGTTAACACAAAAAGAGATCGCCTACGCTATTTTAGATGTTTTACAACAAGAACCCCCAGCATCGTATCACCCATTATTACTACAGCAACCGACTAATTTAAAAATAACGGCACACATCGCTTGGGCAAGCAAAGAGTCTCAGCAACGACTATTAGATCTGATTGCATTAAATATTACTGATTTCACACAAGGTAAAAACACTAACCGAGTTGAAGGTTAGGCATTGTCATATTCGCTTATTTAAAACCATCTATCTTTGACCTTTCCATACTGAAAATAGCCCCACTGCCCCACCCTTCGTAATGGGGCAAATGGAAATTTCGGTAATGGCGAAGTGTAAAGTGGAATATTTGGCACTTGCGCTCCGGCCACTTTATCAGCTAGTCGTTTTCCAGCTTGTGAGGAAAACGAAACACCTGCTCCACAATAGCCCATGCTGTAGAACAAGTTTTGTTCATTGTTTTGATAAATATGTGGAATGTCATCTAACGACATGCAAATCCATCCTGACCACGCGTAAGCAGTACGCAAAGTTTCCAGCGCTGGAAAACTGCTTTTTAACACCTCAAGCAATCGATTTGCATAATACGGATCTTTGGCAGATTTTCCAGAAATAGCACCACGGCCACCAAATAAAATACGGTTATCTGGTAATTTGCGGTAATAGTATTTTAATGCTCTAGTATCCATGACTACTTGATTTGTTTTAATGCCACTATCTAAAAGCTGCTGCTCTGTCAGTGGTTCAGTAACGATAATTTGAGAAAGCACAGGCAAGTAGCGGTTATTCACCGTAGGCATAAAGCCTTGAGGAGTATAACCATTGGTGGCAAGCACCACTTTTTTAGCTTTTACCACCGCTGACGGTGTAGTCAGTTCAAAACCCTTTGCTGATTGCCTACTTTCTGTAACAGGCGTGCTGCAATACATATCAGTGCCAGCATCAACAGCAAGTTTTTGATAACCCCACGCTAATTTTAACGGGTTCAAACCAAATCCATCACGGTAACGAATAGCTCCAAATGCGTTTTGATCATTCATATATTGTTGACGTACTTCTTGTTTCGACAATATTTCCACTTGATAACCAAACATCTTTTTTTGCAATGCAGCTGCTGCTATTAAGTCTGTTAATTTATTGGCTTTATGGGCGACTTTTAAATAGCCTGCAGGTTGTACATCACAGTCAATACCTCGGGAAATCAGGTGTTGTACACGCTCAGCACCTTCGGCCATTTCTTGATAAATAGCTCGCATTACCTCTTCGCCCCATTGCTGTTGCATTTGAGCAAAAGGTTTTCTACCTGAAGTTTTTAAGATAAAACCGGCATTTCTACCGCTGCATCCCCAAGCACTTTGGTTTGCTTCTAATATAGTTGCTTTAATGCCATATTCTTCTGCCAAATGAAGCGCACAAGACATACCAGTATAGCCAGCACCAATAATGGCAACATCAACGTCAATATTGGCTTCTAAAGGACCTAAATTTTTTGGCGCTTGCCCTGAAATATTCGCCCAGTAGCTATCAGGATAGCGTTCGCCGCAACCAGGAGATTGGTGAAACAAAGGATCATACATAATATTAACTAATGTGAAGGTAGCTGATTGTGATAATTCTTTGGTAAACTTACCTTAACTCTGATGAATAATGAATATTTAATGCAAAAAAAGACCATAATTTACCGTGAAATGACACCTGATGACTTCACACAGGTGATCCGTTTGGCTACCCACGTACATGGTGAAGGTTACATGGATCAAACCAGTGCACTGAAATGGTTCAATCAAGGTATCAAAAATAACATCAATAGTCATTTTGTTGCCTATGATGAAGACATACTCGTGGGTTTTCGTATTACTTTTTCACCTCTACAATGGCAACTTGATCAATGGTGTACACCTGAAGATTGGCCAAGTGAACAAGCTAGCGTTTGTTATTTTAAATGTAATACGGTTGATGAGCACTATCGAGGTTACGGCATCGGTAGTAAGTTACTAACACTTTCTATTGATGCTGTTAAACAGCAAGGCGCTAAAGCGGGTGTCAGCCATCTATGGATGCAAAGCCCCGGAAATAGCGCGGTAAAATATTTTACTAAGTGCGGTGGCGTCTTAATAACAAAACACCCGGACAGATGGAACGAATTAAGCAAACAGGGTTATATGTGCCCTGTTTGTAATAACGATTGTCATTGTTCCGCCGCCGAAATGCTGATCTCTTTTGATCAAGACGCTTGAAAAATCCGTCTAAAAAATGAGGTTTTCTTTTCTGAACTTTCAGCGACTTGTTGAGCATTAAAGCTTGCTAGGGTTGGCATACTCACAGCTTGCTTTGTATGCTCAAAATCACCGGAAGCGGGATTAAATCGATAATTTTTACGCCAACTTTCAATATTTTCACTTACTTGTTTAATGGCATCAACGACAAAAGCAACTTCTTTATCTGTCATCGTTGGATGAAACGATGCTCTGATCCAACCTGGCTTTTCAGCATAATCACCAAGATCAATTTGTTCAGTAATTTTCGATGAAGTGTCGTGATCAACATTTAATAAAATATGCCCGTATGTACCAGCACAAGAACAACCACCTCGTGTTTGTACTCCAAACTTATCGTTTAGTAGTCTCACGACTAAATTATAATGGGCACCTTTAACATAGAATGACACAATCGATAGTCGGTCTCGAATGCTCGGTTCAAGCATAACCACTTGTTCAAGTTTTGCTAAATTATCCATCACATAATTGGTGATCCATTGTTCACGCGCAGTGATGTTATCAACGCCCATTTCGTCTTTCACTTTGATCGCTAACGCTGTTCTTATACACTGAAGAAAACCCGGTGTACCACCATCTTCGCGCATTTCAATATCCGTGAAAAAACTGTGCTCTCCCCACGGATTAGTCCACGTTACCGTACCGCCACCAGGATGATCTGGCACTTTATTTTTGTATAGCGCTTTATTAAACAGTAAAACACCTGAGCTACCAGGTCCCCCTAGAAACTTATGTGGAGAGAAATAAATAGCATCTAAGGTTTGTTTCGGGTTTGCAGGGTGCATATCAATATCAACATACGGCGCAGAGCAAGCAAAATCGACAAAACATACACCACCATGTTCATGCATAATTTCCGCCATTTGATGATAAGGGGTTTTAATACCAGTAACGTTGGAACACGCAGTAAATGAACCAATCTTATGTTTACGATCAGCATATTGTTCAAGCAACTCTTCAAGATGCGCTAACGAAGGTAAGCCCTTTTCGTTAGGTTGAACTATTTCTAAGGTTACATCGCATTCATACCAGGAAGTTTGGTTAGAGTGATGTTCCATATGCGTGATAAAAACAACAGGTCTGTCTTGATCATTGAACGATATTTGATCTTTCATTCGTTCAGGTATACGTAAATTTAAGATCCGTTGAAATTTATTAATAACACCAGTCATACCTGCTTCAGCTGTGATCAAAATATCATTTTTACATGCATTTACATGTTTTTTGATCACCGATTGTGCCTCATGGTAGGCATGTGTCATCACACCACCGGTTAAATTAGTTTCGGTATGAGTATTGGCGACATAAGGCCCAAGTATTTGCGTTATATAGGTTTCTATCGGCTGATATAACCTACCACTTGCCGTCCAATCTGCATAAATAATTGGCAATGATTGACCGTTGATTGAGTGGGTTAATTTGTGCCCAATAACGTGTTTACGAAAAGGGGAGAAATAGTGTTCTGTTGACATAAATGTTCCAAAGATCTTTCACTAAAAACATTCTACAAAACGACTGAAATTTAGCAATTAAAAACCAACAAATGCCACTAACTTGCAATATAAAACTAACATAGACCGATATTTTTGATTATTAATTCATATTACCTATCAAACATTGCTCTTAAAGAAAAAATGTTTATTTTATCAATGAATATCAAGAAAATTTTTCTAAAAAGCCAACAGAATGTTGGCTTTTTGTTTATGAAAGGCAAAAGAGGTATTCGCTATCTTATGCCTTATCGAGTAAATACTTACGTAATGCTGAAAATTCAGTACTTTGTTCGCTAGATAAAATGGTTTCGGTTGCGCAATCCGCTAACTCTTTCGGTAACCCAATGGGTTGACCTAACATGCTTTCAACCACATCCTTAAACTTAGCAGGATGCGCTGTACCTAAAAACACACCAAATTCTTCATCACTTGCACTATATTGCAACGCTTTATAAGCAACCGCTGCGTGTGGCTCACTAATGTAGCCAAGCTTAGAAAGTGATAACATCGTCATTTGTGTTTGCTCTTCATCTATTGCAAACGAGCTCACACTATCTTCTGGCACTATACCTGACTTGAGCATGTGCTCAACCCGTGGCCAGTTATTTGGGTTACTCACATCCATCGCATTAGACATAGTGGCAACTGTTTGATTTGGCGACCACTCACCGGTTTTTAAATAACGCGGTACTGTATCATTAGCATTGGTTGCAGCAATAAAACGTTTAATGGGTAATCCCATTGCTTTAGCAAATAACCCCGCGGTTAAATTACCAAAATTACCACTAGGTACAGAAAATACTAAATCTTGAAGCGCTGTTTTACCTTGTTGGCGATATAGTTGTGCAACCGCTTCAAAGTAATAACACACTTGTGCTAATAAACGACTGATGTTAATTGAATTTGCAGAGTTTAAGCCGATAGTCTCTTTCAACTCTTGATCATCAAAAGACTGTTTCACTAATGCCTGACAATCATCGAAATCACCTTCGATAGCAATCGTTTCTATATTACCACCTAACGTAGTAAACATTTTTTCTTGCAACAAGCTTATTTTGCCTTTCGGGTATAAAATAACCACGCGAATGTTTTCAATGCCATGAAAGGCATGTGCTACCGCAGCACCTGTATCACCTGATGTTGCGGTTAGAATAGTGAGTTTTTTATCGCCACTAAAGGTTTGAAGACAGCGCGCCATAAAACGGGCACCAAAATCTTTAAAGGCTAAAGTTGGGCCATGAAATAACTCTAAAATTGCGCGGTTTTCACTGATAGGCTGTATTTGTGCAGGAAAATTAAAGGCATCAGTCACTATTTCTGTTAATTGTGCTTTCGTTAAATCATCTTGTACAAAGGGATAGAGCACTTGCACGCTTCGCTCTACCATAGGTAATGCTAATAACTGTTCAATGTTATCTAATGCTGGAATATTTTCAGGGAAAAATAAGCCTTGGTTCTTCCCTAGGCCTTGTTTAACTGCACCGGCAAAACTTACCTGTTCATCATTTTCTTTAAGGTTATAAAAATTCAAAATTGTTATCCTACTAAAAACGTAATATTGCTGCTCGCCTACTTATTTATTGGGCAAGCACCTTGATTATCGACACGGCAAACATGAACGAATCCCTCACTTTGCCCTGTACTTAATGTTTGTAAATAATGTTCTGTTAGCCAATTAGCAAAGTCATTGGCTTTTTGTTCGTTGTCGGTCACACAAAATAATGTTGGGCCAGAACCTGAAATACCAACCGCTAGACAACCTTTCTCACGTAAGTGAGTGCACGCTTGTTCAAACCCCGGTAATAGATGCTGACGATATGGCTGTGCGATAACATCATTAACAACTGAAAATGCCATTGCTTTATTACCTCGGTGGCAAGCATCAACAAAGGTAGCTAAATTTTGTCCAAAAGTAATCACATCTTTACGTGAATATGATGTTGGTAATACTTCACGGGCCGCTTTCGTTGAAACCTCAATCCCGGGGTATGCCATAACATAATAGCAATCATCAAATTGTGGGAGTGTTTGGCAAATCACATCGTCATCTGGCACCATCAGTTGTATACCACCATAATAACATGGCGCTACATTATCATAATGCAAACTACCACTAATTTGTGCCTCCATACGCCCCATTAGTTTCAACATCACAGCTTTACTAAATTGAAACTCACTTGTTACCTTATAAAAGTAATTCAATGCTTCCAATGCTGCAACTACCGAGCAAGCACTTGAACCAAGCCCACTACCTACTGGCATTTTCTTTTCCAATATCATGTTGACGGTTACAGGTTTTTGTCCAGACTGTAGCAAGGTTTCATTGAAAAGCTGCAAGCAATCCCAAACAATATTCTCTTTTGGATCTTGTGGTAACTTGTTCGCAAACGCCCCTTCTACTGTTAAACTGTTCTCTGGGCTCGCCTCAACAGTCACTACGTCGCCAAGTAAAGTGCCATCAACAGGTTTTACAGCTACACCTAATACATCAAAACCAACACTCATATTCCCAATTGAAGCTGGCGCAAAAACTGAAACGCTCATTAGTGCTGTTGCTCCCATGCTAATGTTCTTAATAAGTCACCAAATACACCCGCAGCAGTAACTGCCGCACCAGCACCATAACCACGAAGTACGAACGGTAATGGCTGATAATAACGGCTATGAATAGCTAAGGCATTTTCACCATCTTTAATGCTATATAAAGGATGTTCTGCACCAACCGCTTCAATGGATACTTGGCACTTCCCGTCAATAATATTACCGATATAACGCAACACTTTCCCTTCCTGTTTAGCGTTATTTACACGTTCAGCAATCACACCGTCAAGTTGTGATAAATTCGTCATAAAGGTTGCAACATCGCCACTTGCATCAAATGTTTCACCGAGTACCGAATCCACTTTAATGTCTGATAGCTCTAATTGCATGCCAGCCTCTCGCGCCATAATAAGTAGCTTTCTTGCCACATCCATGCCACTTAAATCATCACGAGGATCAGGTTCTGTAAAGCCATTCTCTTTAGCAATAGCTGTTGCTTGCGACAACGTCATTCCTTCATCTAATTTACCAAAAATATAGGACAGAGAACCTGATAGAACACCTTCAAACTGCAATAATTCGTCACCTGCTTTGATTAGGCTTTGCAAAGTATCAATTACTGGTAAGCCCGCACCAACTGTTGTTTCATAAAGAAAACGACGATTAGTCTCTTGGGTTGCTTGTCTTATGGCTTGATAATATTCCCATGTGTCAGTATTCGCTTTTTTATTAGGTGTTACCACATGAAAGCCTTCTTTAATAAAGTCAACGTAACTCATAGCAAGCGCTTCATTAGACGTTGAATCAACCAGTACAGGATTTATTAAATGATTATCGCGAACAAAGCGCTTCACATTTTCTGCCGTAACTGCCACAGCATCTTTCCCTAAACAAGCCTGCCAGCTTTCAAGATTAATGCCTTCTTGATCAAACACCATGCCTTTACTATTTGCGATACCATAAACACGTAATGAAATATTTTGTGCTTTTAATTTAGGTTGTTGACGCGCGATTTGTGCAATTAATTCGCTACCAACCACACCACAGCCAACTAAAAATACATCAATAGTCGGTTTGTGTGAGAAAAAGTTCTGGTGACACACTTTTAATGCATCGGTGCATTTACGATTTTCAATGACCACAGAAATACTACGTTCAGAAGAATCTTGTGCAATGGCCACTACATTAACGCGTGCTTGAGCTAATGAAGAGAAAAACTTGGCTGCTACGCCTTGTTGGTGATGCATGCCATCACCCACTAAAGAAACAATGGACAGTTCATGCTGTAATGCAACGGGCTCTAATAAACCGTTAAGTAATTCTAATTCAAACTCTTGTTTCAAGCTTTGTTCCGCTTGCTTTGCATCTGCTGTATAAATACAAAAACTAATACAATATTCGCTCGATGATTGGCTGATCAATACGATAGATATCTTTTCACGACTCATGGTAGCAAAAACTCGACTAGCCATACCAACCATACCTTTCATGCCAGGGCCTGACACATTCACCATGGTTAAATCGTCTAAATTAGAAATTGCTTTAACTTGTTTTTTCTGATCATTTTCCTTCGCAATCAATGTTCCTGGCGCTTTTGGATTTCCGGTATTTTTGATCAAGCAAGGAATGTGAAATTGTGCAATTGGTCCAATCGTTTTAGGATGAAGTACACTTGCACCAAAATACGATAACTCCATCGCTTCCTGATAAGATAAATAATCAAGTAATCGCGCATCTTTAATCAGACGAGGGTCTGCATTATAAACACCATTAACGTCGGTCCAAATTTGACAACATTCAGCCTGTGCACATACAGCAAGCACAGCTGCCGAATAATCAGAACCATTGCGACCTAAAGTGGTGACTTGATTTTGGCTATTTACGCCAATAAACCCTGGCATTAAAGCAACACGATTGAGCGATGGATAGTATTGTTGAAATTTGTCTTTACACAAAACTAAATCTGCTAAGGCATTTAAATAAGCATCATTAGTATGTAGGAATTTTTCAGGCTCGATTAAACTAACGTCAAAATCTAGCGTTGCTAATACAGAGTCTAAAATCGCAACACTCATTCGTTCACCCACACTGATAATAATTGCGCGTATATGATCTGGACAATAAGACAACATTGTTGCCCCTTGCAAATAACGACTAAGCTGATGCTCCCAATTCGCTAACGCTTGTTCTGCATGTGTTTTATTAAATTGTGGTAACGTTGCACTTAGTCCTTCAACTATGGTTTCAATCGCTGCAGAAAAATGTTTTAAATCACTTTGTAATGTATTTTCATCGCTAATATTTTCAGCCATCGCCACTAAATGATTAGTAACACCTTGTGGTGCAGAAACAACAACTGCTACCGAAGATTCCTTGCTCTGGTTCTTGATAATATCAGCCACTTGAACAAAACGTTCTGCTGTTGCTAATGATGAACCGCCAAATTTTAACACGCGCATGTTTACTTCCCCTAAAAACGAAAAAAGCCCGGAACCTTTGTGGTCACGGGCTTTGATAAAATACTTTCTTTTACACGTTAGCCGTCGACCACCATCCCTAACAGGGTGGTAGTGGTAATAATGGTAATAGTGCGTGTAATAGATTTCATGCTAGGTAAAATGCCAAAAATGTCATTTTCTGTCAACTACTAAATTGAATAGAGCTAGACGATTTATGAATAAACTAAAACTAAAAATGTATATTTATTACATTTTTAGGTAGGTCAAACAGCGTTACTTAAATGGTTAACTTTATATTGATATGTTTGATTACGGCCCAATGCTTTAGCTTTATATAATGCAGCATCAGTATTTGCAATGAGATTTTCATAGCGTGTATCGCTTGGCTGAATACTCGCAACACCAACACTTGTGGTTACTGTTAACTCTTTATCTTGAAAAACAAACACTTGTTTTTCTAATTCAGCACGTATTCGCTCCGCAACATCTAACGCTCCACTTACTTCAGTTTCGGGTAAAATAACCGCAAATTCTTCACCGCCATAACGCCCAAAAAGATCACATGAGCGCAATAATGCTTTCACACGCTGTGCCGTTTCTATTAAAACTTTATCACCGCATTGATGACCAAAATTGTCATTCAAACGTTTAAAATGATCTAAATCAAACATGATTAACGCTAAATCATGATCATACCTGCGAGCACGTGAAAATTCTTTCTCAAGGCACTCTTCCCAATGCTTGCGATTAAATATTTGCGTCAAGCCATCAATACGATTAGCTTTTGCTAATTCTTCCAGTGCTTTGTTTAATTTTCCTTGATAATGCGCGACATCAGTAGCATCTTCAATAAGAATACAAACATACTCAACGCTATTATTGTCTTCGATAGGAATAAAGGTACAGTTTTGTGCCATAAAGTGGCTATCTGTTGTAATGGGACGATGATGAGGTAATTCAAATAAATGATGCCGTTGCTCCCAAGAGCAAAATCCCGGTGAATTTAATGAGCTAACACTACTAAGTTTTCGATTAAACCAGCGCGTTGGCAATTCAGGAAAAACATCAAAAATACTACAACCAATCACTTGCTCAAGTGATTTATTCGCATGTACTTGCATAAAGCGATTAAACTCAACAATATTACATTCAAGATCAACAACAATGACCCCAGTATTAATTTGCTCAGCGATTGTTCTTCCTATGTCAGGAATACGCATTAGTACTCTTCCAAAATACGGTCTATCACTTGTGCAATATTAATGATCGCCGATTCAGGGATCAGTAAAATCATGTCACAATTGAAAGAATAATCGGTTACTTGATACGATATTTTAACTTTAAGTGCAAGATCCCAATTAAAAGATTGTTGCTCGATATGTTCAGAAAACGCTGATTTACTTGACGGTAAGAAACGCGGAGCACTGTATGACATTTGATTATTAATCTGACTCGCAAAAACATTAAGAAACGTTGTTGTGAGTATTGAACTTAGATCAATAATTTGCTCTTCAAGCGTTAATTCGTCAGGATCATAACCAAGCAGATCTGCTAAACGATCAGAATCTTTTGGTTGATAAACCAGTAAAGCCTCACCGCGTATACCTTCATAACCAAAAAATCCTTGGCTAACTACCGCTGCGGCTTGATCTTCAACGTTAAGCGCATCAGAGATATGTTTAGAACTGACTTGTTCTATACTAGGCACTTTCAGGTATACAAAAGTATCCAAATAACGCGCAAGTTGATCACTTGCTTGCCCCATTGCAACATTTATAATTTCTTGTAGACAATCTTGTTGATCTTCAGTTAAATCGAAATGGGTCATACTAAACCATTTTCCTGGAGGTGCTGTAATAACACTTCAGATTTTACCGGTTTGCGGATAAAGGCTTTCGCACCTAACTCTAACACTTTGCTTTGCATTTCAGGCTGAATATCAGCGGAAATCACAAAAACGATTGGTGTGACTCCCATTTTTTGAATACCCTGCAATACGCCTACGCCGTCAATTTCAGGCATTGTCAGGTCAAGAAACAAAACGTCAATATTATTTGAGCGTAGAATTTTTAACGCTTCAACACCATTAGTAGCAATTTGAGCATTCGCAGCAAGTGTTTCAGGTAAGCTTCGTAACACTTGCTTTCGCGCTAGGTTAGAGTCGTCACAAATAAGTACAGACAGGCTCATGAAAAGAGAAACCTTATAAAATTATTATTTTTGTACCTTTAATTTACCTTAATTTTAACGTGCTGTTAATGAATAAACGGTTAAATTTTAATTTTTTTTTGCACAAATATAGTATTAATTGTTGTATTTAACGGCATATATGAGCTAACCAGTTAAAAATACTTAGTATTTTATGCCATGATCATGTGAGCTTTTATTTTTAATTGTGTATTATCAATAACAGTAAATGAGTAGATTTCCTACATATCAAAGGTATTGTGCCCTGCCGTATTAATTTTGCAATTCAGTTAAAAAATACGCTAGTAAAGGTTTACCCCAGAGCGCCAATTTCTAATAATTATTTATTTTACTAGACTCATACTTTATATTTATTTTATCAGCGTTTACTAGCCCGTGATTAACATGATCACCCATAATGAAATACTCGCTGACACTAAATAAATTATCGCTGTTTTCCAAAGTTCATTAAATGCTTTCATCATCAACCTCCTTTAAGTTGTCAAAAAAATGTCACGTCAAATATGTATAAATTATCAACATTAATTAAACAATATTTATGCCAATCAGTAAGTTGACTTTTTTAAACGAAAATAATGAGGTGACTGTAATTCGCAAAAGCAGTGAAAGCAGCATGTTTTGGAGATAAATTTTCTATAAATTAGATAGAGTAAATGTAAGCTATTTAGTATGTCGTCCATGTTAAATAATGCTGATGTTCTTTAAGCCATCGCTTTTCTGCTCTGTAATCCGGCAAAAAGGATTCAACTAAATTCCAAAAATCAACACTATGGTTTAAGAATTTCAAATGACATAGCTCATGAATGATCACGTAATCAATCACTGACTCAGGTAACATCATCAATAAATAATTAAGTTTGATATGGCCTCGATTATCACAACATCCCCAGCGAGATTTATATTGCCTAATATGGAGATTTTTTGGTAATAAGTTTGTTTGCCGACTAACACATGTCACTTTATCGGTTAAAATCAGCTCAGCCTGTTCTTTAAACCAACCTTCTAATAACTTTTTAATTCGTAAACTCTCAGTGGTATCTGACAATGTTTTTCGGGTAGATAAGGTGACAACAATTTGATTATTTTCGACAGCAACAAGTGATCTTTTGCCCTCTTTAATAATAAGTGGCGTTAACTTTCCGAAAAACCACACTTGGCCATGACGTGAAAGTTGATTTTGATATCTTATTGCCAGCTGTTGCTTACTTTGAATATTTTCAATCCATTGTTTTTTGAGCACCACAAGGTTTTCGATATACTGCAAGGGAACATCATAAGGAGCTTTAACAATAATGTCTTTGTTCTTAACCTGTAAAGCAATACGTTTACGCCGATGACAACGTAACAGTTGAAAGTTCAATCCCGCTGAACTTGTCATCGTATTAGTATTGCTCAAAATACAGCCAAATAAAGATATTGTATTTATGCGGCTTCATCGGTACTTTGTGCTTTTTTATCAGCAGTTACTTTAGGCTCAGAGCTCTTTTCTTTTTTGGTCGCCACTTTTTGTGCAGCCTTTGGTTTTTTCGCTTGCAATGCAATTAACACATCTTCACGATGTTTTGCCAAATAAACGCTTAACTCTTCTTTATCGGCATCGGTTAACTTAACAGGTACTTGGTTCAACATTTCGGCAAGATTATCCGCCATGTCTAACATTTTGTCGTATTCATCAGCGGCTTTTTTATCCATGAATGTTTCAACCTCCACACCTTGTCTTATGACAACAAATCGACTTTCAACGGCCATTAGTTTCCCTTATTTAACAGGTAAAATTTAACAATACATTCACTAAATATTAGTGAAATAACAAAACTGTACATTTACACAGTAAAGATACGTTATTTATAAAAAAATGCAATCAGAAATATAAAAATTGAAAAATATATCGCAATTAAACGTGCAATAAAGTGCAATAAAGTGCAGAAAATAATAAAAAAATTTCACCGTTGAAAGAGGATGTAAAAGTCTATGAGTCAAGCTAGAATAAAAACGGTCAAATATAAATTAAAAACCATAAAAAACAAAACTCTACTTATAAAACCACGCTGAACTTTATTGCATAAACTTTTACAGTGCTAAATTATTTAATGTATACATTCTGTATTCATTTTTGCCATTATTAAGGAATACTCCTTTGTTTTAAACCTTGTGCATAATGGAAAAAATGATGAAAACATAATTAATCACACTTAGCATTACTTCTGTAGGACTTTTTACGCTGCTACTTAGTCAGGTGCAAGCTGCATCAATGGATAGTTATTTAGAAAAGTCATTAATTGCGCTTTGCAAATCAACAATGAAAGGTAATTTACTGAATTTTAACCGTACCTTGAAATACTATCACCTGGCTGACAAAACAATCGCGAACGGTTTAGTATGTAATGGCAGTGATGTGACAGAATTCGCTCGCAAACATGGCGCTTATAAAAGAGCTAACAGGCTAGATAAACACTTGCGTAATTCTACTTCCATCACTGATATTGCAGCAGTCAATAAAATGAGTATCACATTCAAAGAATAACTTTTTTAAGCACAAAAAATCCCGTTTTAAACGGGATTTTTAACGTCACATGAATAAAAACTCTATATGATTAAAAATGTGCTTATGCAATATTAGCAAACTGATTCATGGTATTGTCTTTACCGCCAGCTTTTAGCGCAGCATCCCCAGCAAAATATTCTTTATGATCATCACCCATATCTGAGCCTGCCATATTTTGATGTTTAACACAGGCAATGTCTTGACGAATTTCTTGACGCTGAACATTCAACACATAACCAAGCATTCCCTGCTCACCAAAGTATTCTTTCGCTAGGTTATCGGTTGATAAAGCAGCGGTATGATATGTTGGTAACGTAATTAAATGGTGAAATATTCCAGCTTCACGCGCAGCATCTTGTTGGAATGTTCTAATTTTTTCATCTGCAGTGATGGCTAACTCTGTGTTGTCATAATCAACACTCATTAAACGATCACGATCATAACTCGACACATCTTTACCAGCTTCTTTCATTGCGTCAAACACTTGTTGGCGAAAGTTTAATGTCCAGTTAAATGAAGGTGAATTGTTATAAACAAGTTTTGCATTAGGCACCGCTTTACGAATTTCGTCTACCATACTTCCAATCTGACCAATGTGCGGCTTTTCTGTTTCAATCCAAATTAAATCAGCACCATTTTGTAATGAGGTGATGCAATCTAAAATACATCGTTGCTCGCCAGTACCTGGTTTAAATTGGAATAAGTTACTCGCAAGACGTTTCGGGCGCATCAGCTTACCCTCTTGTTTTAATAACACATCACCGTTAGAAATATCTTCTTCGCCAATTTGTTCACAATCTAAAAAGCTGTTGTATTGGTCACCTAAATCACCTGGTTTTTCTGTTACGGCAATTTGTTTTGTTAAACCAGCACCTAATGAATCGGTACGAGCAACAATAACACCATCATCAACGCCTAGCTCCATAAAAGCGTATCTAACTGCATTTATTTTTGCTAAAAAATCTGCATGTGGCACAGTTACTTTTCCATCTTGATGTCCACATTGTTTTTCATCAGATACTTGGTTTTCAATTTGAATACAACATGCTCCCGCTTCAATCATTTGCTTTGCCAATAAATATGTTGCTTCAGCATTACCAAAGCCGGCATCTATATCAGCAATAATCGGTACGACATGCGTTTGATGTTGCTCAATTTGTTGTTGTACAGTATTCAATTTAACATCATCACCACTTTCTTTAGCTGCATCTAGTTCTCTAAATAAACCACCTAATTCTCTTGCATCTGCTTGACGAAGAAACGTATAAAGTTCTTCAATAAGCATAGGAACCGACGTTTTTTCATGCATTGATTGATCGGGTAACGGACCAAACTCTGAACGAAGTGCTGCAATCATCCAACCAGAAAGGTATAAATAACGACGCTCCGTCGATTGAAAGTGCTTTTTAATTGAAATCATTTTTTGTTGACCAATAAAGCCATGCCAGCAACCTAACGATTGTGTATATAAACTAGCATCTTTATCGTAGGCATCCATATCTTTACGCATAATTGCTGCTGTGTACTTAGCAATATCGAGCCCAGTTTTGAATCGATTCTGCAAACGCATACGCGCTACTGACTCAGCATCAATTGATTGCCAATTATGCTGCTGTTTAATTGATGACTTAGCGTTTTCAACTTGTTGACGATATGTGGTCATTACTCTCTCCTAGCGATTTAAAATAAGACAATCACAATATGTAACTCATGCTGTAACTTGTCATACTGAACAACAAAAAGAGTAAACCAACCACCAATCATAGATATAATATATAATTTTTATCATCACTATTCACATAAAAAATATCAAAAAATATTTAGACATTTTTACATTAAATAACAAATGGTTAGCTTATGTAGACTTTTCATATTCAAATACAATAAAACCTAAAAAAGAAGAAAGTTAGACTAAAATCTAGTTGATTTGCCATTCTATTAATGACATAAAGCTTATTTATTTAAATGATATAAGCTATTAATCAGATGAATATTTCAAAAATTGATCTTAACTTACTTATCTATCTAGACGTTTTGCTTCGAGAGAAAAATGTGACTAGGGCCGCAGGTCAACTAAACATTACTCAGCCTGCTATGAGCAATGGTTTGAAGCGTTTACGCACATTGTTTAATGATCCAATCTTAGTAAGAACATCTGATGGAATGGTACCAACTGAACGTGCTAGAGCACTTTCACCGATGATCAGAAAGATTCTACTTGAATTAGAAGAAGCATTACAAGGTGAGGAAGAGTTTAACGAGAAAACCAGTCAACGCGTGTTTCGATTAATGGCAAGCGATTACGCCGCTTCTACCCTCTTGCCAGTTTTACTTCGAAAAGTAAATCGCATAGCACCTAATGTGACAATCGATATTATGACCCCTAGCGACGTTAACTTTCATGATGTTGAAGCGGGCAAAATTGATATGGCAATCAACCGGTTTGATGAACTACCACAATCATTTCATCAAAAAACTATTTGGCGCGACGAATTTTCATGTTTATTAAGTGCAGATAATGAAGTTGTTACTAAATTCAACTTAAACAGCTACTTAGCTTCAAAGCATGTTTGGGTATCTAAAACCGGTTTTGGTGTAGGTGTTGGTATGGATCCAAAAGATGTGCAAAAACTAGGGTGGGTTGACGAGGCATTAGCGCGTTTAGGTAAAAAGCGAGATATAAAGGTTTTTACGCGTAGTTATCATGTGGCAATGCAACTCGCTTTTGAAGATGGCTTAGTTGCAACATTACCTACTAAGGCAGCCATGCTTCATAAAGATGATGCGAATTACACCATTTTAAAACCCCCTTTTGACATTCCAGATATTGAGCTAAAAATGATATGGAGCCCTTTACTGCATCATGATGCAAGTCATATATGGTTCAGGCAGCTAGTGATTGAAGCAGCAAATGAACACGGTAATGATCGTTAACCATTATGCCTGCGCCATTATATTCACTTATTGCCATCTTAGCCTGTTTATTTACAGGTTACGGAATTCATTTTGCCATTGGTGGCTTACCCCCTAGTCTTTACGGAATGATACTATTTACCATATCGTTACATTACAGGCTAATAGATGATAAAACGGTAGCAAATAGTATCAGTTGGACTTTAAAAAACATGGGCGTCTGTTTTGTACCTGCTGGTGTAGGCATTATTGAACACTATGACATAGTAAAGTCACATGGTATTACTTTGGTTATCATTACCTTTGTTAGCACCTGGTTACTGCTTACCTTTGTCGGATGGACAGTACAACAACAAGAAAATAAAAAAGCACGTTAACATGGTATTTTTTAGTTCTATATTGTTTTTTTGTCTGGTAACCATCTTGATTTATCAAGGCTTTGTGAAACTGCAACATCGGTTAAATCAGGTGTGGTTAAATCCTATGTTGTTTTCAGTAATTACGATTATTACACTGCTGATGTGGCTACAGATTGACTATCAAACCTATCAAACTAATAGTCAAGTAATAACGTGGTTATTGCAGCCTGCAGTAGTCGCTCTTGGTTATCCACTTTATCAGCAGTTGCACAGCATGAGAAGCCAATGGAAAAGTATCACTCTATTACTCACTATTTCCGCTTCACTCGTTGTTATTATTAGCTTTTCATCCACTTATCTTATCACCAAAGAGTACGGCATTTCTGTCTCCATAGCTTTAAAATCAATAACTACCCCGATTGCGCTAGCCATTACTGAACAATTAAATGGCAATCAGGCAATTACTGCATTTGCGATAATACTTGCAGGTTTATTTGGAGCAATAATGGGTGTGCCTTGGTTACAATTAATTGGTGTAAAATCTCATAAAGCACAAGGTATTGCTGTAGGAGCTGCGAGTCATGTTTTAGGCACTGCCACCATTAGTCAACTATCATTTCAACATGCTGCCTATGGTTCTTTAGCCCTGATTATATCGGCTACTATCACAGCCATTATTTCACCCGCGATCATCCATCAATTAATGATAATGCTCAACTAACGTATTGCTAATAACATAATATTTTACATCATACATTCATCAAATATTGCGATTTAAAAACATACATTCACATCATGAATATCTGTTATCACAAAAGACAATACTTGTGCTTTTTGATACTGAGCAAATAGTGCATAAAATAAATTTTTATTTAAAATCAACAAATTAAACAGAAACACAAACCTTAAATCTTATTGTATATTTTTACTAAAAACTTCGCATAGACTTTTATGCTATTGAATAACCCTTGTTAACTGATACATTCATGCTGACACTGGATTGACAACACCCCTGAAAACTTTCTTTTTGATGTTGTTACTTTGATCACAACGAATAATGACGAGGAATCATCATGTCTGAACGCACGCATATAGCAGGATTACAAGTATCAACATGTCTTTACGAATTTGTAGAGCACGAAGTACTAGTTGATTTGCCGATAAAATCAGCTGATTTTTGGCAACATTTTGCTGCTATTATTGAAGATTTAACACCTATCAATGCTGCGTTACTGCAAACTAGAAACGAATTACAACAAGCCATTACGACTTGGCACGAACAACCAAACAATGATGTAAATGATATCAAAAGTTATAAAAGCTTCCTTGAAAGCATCGGTTACATAGTGCCTAAAGTAGAAAATTTTCAAATTACGACTGAAAATGTAGATGATGAATTAGCACGGATGGCAGGACCACAACTCGTCGTACCTATTACCAACGCACGATTCGCACTCAATGCGGTAAATGCACGCTGGGGAAGCTTGTATGACGCGTTATATGGCACTGATGCTATCGCTGATCAAGAAGGTTTTAGAAGAACTCAGGAATATAACCCCGTAAGAGGGCAACAAGTGATCCGTTATGGTAGAGATTTTCTAGATAATGCATTGCCATTAACCTCTGGCTCTCACCAACAGGCAGTCAGTTATCAATATGTTGATGGTGAATTAATTATTACCCTTGCTGATCAAAAAACCGTTCGATTAAATAACCCGTCTCAATTGTTAGGATTTCAAGGTGAACTGACTGAGCCTAGTTGCTTGTTATTTGAACACAACGGTTTACGCTTTGAAATTAATTTTAACGCTAACAGTGAAATTGCCTCAAGAGATTTAGCTGGAATTAGCGACATTACTTTAGAGTCAGCTTTAACAACAATTATGGACTGTGAAGACTCGGTAGCAACCGTCGATGCTGAAGATAAAGTATCAGCGTATCGCAACTGGCTAGGACTTAATCAAGGAAAACTATCAACGAATGTTACCAAAAACAACCAGCATTTTGTTCGCAAAATGGCCAGCGATAAACGTTATAAAACACCAGAAGGAAACAGTTTCACTTTAAGTGGACGCAGTTTAATGTTTATTCGCAACGTTGGCCACTTAATGACGAACGACGCCATTATCACGGAACAAGGGAAGCCTGTTTATGAGGGAATTCTTGATGCAATGATCACGGCTACAATTGCCCTTTACGATATTCTAAGTAATAACCAATTAACCAACAGTGCTAAAAAATCTATCTATATTGTTAAACCCAAAATGCACGGGCCAGAAGAAGTTGCCTTTTCAGTTACCTTATTTGATCGTGTTGAACGTGCATTAGGTCTTGCTAAAAATACCATTAAAATGGGAATTATGGATGAAGAACGACGTACGAGTGTTAATTTAAAAGCATGCATTTTTGCGGCGAAAGAGCGCGTAGTATTTATTAATACAGGCTTTTTAGATCGCACCGGTGATGAAATACATACCTCTATGGCGTGCGGTGCAATCGAAAGGAAAAATGCCATTAAAGATACTCCTTGGATTAGTGCATACGAAAATAGCAATGTTGATATTGGCTTACAGTGTGGCTTATCTAAAAAAGCACAAATAGGAAAAGGCATGTGGCCGATCCCTGATAATATGGCTGATATGTTGAACAGCAAAATAGCTCATGTTAACGCTGGTGCGAACACCGCTTGGGTACCGTCCCCTACAGCAGCCACGTTACACGCCTTGCATTACCACCAAGTTGATGTATTCCAACTAAGAGAGCAACTTGCAAAGCGTGTACCTGCGAATTTAGACGACATGCTCGCGGTTCCTTTGGCTGAAAATACCAATTGGAGTAAGCAAGATATTGCTGATGAACTGGATAATAATATTCAAGGTATTCTTGGCTATGTAGTTAGATGGGTGGATCAAGGTATAGGATGTTCAAAAGTACCAGATATTAATAATGTTGGGTTAATGGAAGATCGGGCGACCCTTCGTATTTCAAGCCAACATGTGGCTAACTGGTTAAAGCATGGGATCTGCCATGCTGAAGATGTAGAAAATAGTTTCAAAAAAATGGCAAAAATAGTAGATCAACAAAACAGTAATGATCCTGCTTATCAGCCCATGTGCCAAGATCTTTCATCAAATGTGGCATTCAATGCCGCTAAAGCCCTTGTCTTTGAAGCTGAAGAACAACCAAATGGTTATACTGAACCATTATTACATGCTTACCGGTTAAAAGTTAAGCGTTTTAATAAGTCCGACAAAGCAGTCAGCTTAATCGCGTAATGAACAAATAATTCAATGGGAACAACGATTAATCTCAAAATTTCGACCGCTTATCCCAAAGCATTCGCATTTACTCGTTATTACAATTAAAGTAAAAATGTAATAACGAGTAAATGCAAAAGTTAGCAAAGTGTTAATTGCGCGATAAATTTGGTGAGAGGGTGAGACAATGAAATCATTGGCTAAACAAACACTAATCAAAAGTACCATCTGCATACTTTTATTAGGAACAGGAAGTATAAGCGCTGGACCAAGAACAAATATCGATTCTGAAAATTTAACAAAAACTCAAGCAAATTATATATTTTTTGCACCGCAAGTAATGTCACAAGGGACTAATTATTCTTCACTGTTTACATCTACCCAACATTACTCAACATTACTCACTAATAATACCAAACACTCCCAACTTGCACGTTGTGCCAAAAAGAAAAATGAGCTTTATGAGTTAACAACCATTATTAACGATAAGTTACATGTATTCCTTTCTTATTTCGACGATACACCTAAATATCAATTTGCTGATAAGCGCAAAAATAAAGAAGCCTTACCTATTGAAGGTTAATGATAAAGTCACGGTAAAATCCTTTACATTCCTAACTTTTCTATAGTACATTTTATTTCTCATCATGTTGAAAATAAAGAACATTGAATTCAACCCCTTTGTTTTAACATATAATCTCCCAAAACTGATAGGGCGGCTTACAAAGCACACAATTATGCTATTAAAAAAGCTTATGGCCACTAGATAACCTGAGCTCAGGTTAGACACTAACCCACACAGCAAAAACAACTCATCCATTATCACATTACCTTGTTATTAAAGTTGATTTAGTTAAACAACCAAAACACGATAAAGTCTTGTGCTAACTTATTAAATTTATTATGTTTAATACATAATAATAAAGGATATTTATGAATTTATATATCACCCTAACCTGTTTAGCATTAATCTCGACATTTAGTCATGCATACACTTATGCATTACAACCCTTGAATAACTCACTTGATATTAAAAAAGCGACTCCTGTACCAACACAAAATTTAGCAACGTTTACTCCGCAAAAGCTGCAAAAATTGAACGAGTTTCTCAAAACATCAAATACTTCCTCCTTAGTATTAATGAGCGAAGGTAAAGTGGTATTTGAATTTGGCGATATTCACAAAAAACATACCATTCACTCTATCAGGAAACCCATGTTGAATGCTTTATTCGGCATTTATGTCGATCGTGGCATAATCAAACTTGATACTACACTCGATTCGCTTGAAATAGACGATATTATTCCACTTACAAACTTAGAAAAAAGCGCAACAATCCAACAACTTTTAAAAAGTCGCTCAGGCATTTACCTTCCTTCCGCCGCAACATCAAACTCTATGCTAACGAATATGCCTAAACGAGGTGCTTTTTCACCTGGAGAAAAATTTATTTACAATAATTGGGATTTTAATGTTGCGGGTGCTATTTTTGAAAAATTAACTGGCGATAATATCTATTCTGCCTTTTATCGAGAAATTGCTAAACCCTTAAATATGCATGACTATAGGGGGCAATATATCACTATTAATGAAAATACGAATATTGCCGAGTTAACTGTCGATGGCTTTTATCAATATGAACACGAAAAATCAAAATTTCCTGCATATCATTTTCGAATGTCAGCATATGATATGGCACTTTTTGGGCAATTGTATGAAAGAAACGGTATTTGGAATAATGAACAAATTATTTCTAAAGAGTGGATTACGAAAAGCACAACATCTTATTCAGTGACAAACCCTTTTATGGACTTTGGCTACGGCCTGCTTTGGTATGTGATTAACGCAAATGATAAAAGACCAAACAAAGCGTTTTACCATACAGGTGTTGGCGTTCATATGTTAGCGGTTTACCCTGGTTCAGATTTTGTTTTAGTACATCGGGTAGATACCGAGTCGACTATTCAATTTGAACAAAAAAACCTATATAAAATTATTTCATTGGTATTTGATGCATTAGAGCAATAAGAAAGGGTCCATTGTCACTATCAATGGACCCTTTCTTTAACGAGCTTTAAAATTGATAGCGTTTAGACTTCGCCAATAATTGCTTGGTGTTAATATCGTCGCCAGCGCAGGCACTAATGTCTTTTTTACTAAACACAATTACCCTGTCTTTATAGCGATTCCCCTGTTTTTCACCGCCCGATTTAATCAGCAAATTGACATTTTCATTGTTTGGTACTGCTTTTAAGCCGTTACCATATAAACAAAACGTTTCTGCCAGTGAATAAGACAAAGACTGATAGTAGGCAATACGCTCTTTTTCACGTTCTGCTTGTTTAACAAGCTGTGCTTTTCTTACTTCCTTGTCTTGCTTTTCTAATGACTTCATTAAACTTTTTAGTTTGTCTTTTTGAGCCTGTAATGATTTTACGGCTGATTGCAATTCAGCTTTTGATTCCTTATCTGCTCTGCGTAATTGGAACTCATGATCTCTTAACTCTCGCTCTATCTCTCGAAGCTCATATGTAGTATCACGACGTCTTTCCCTTAAATCGCGGTAACTTTCGTGATTTTCATGCATTGCTTCCATAGCTTGCTCATAGTCACTGGCGGCGCTTTCCATCGCTTCTGCAACTTTTTGTTCTATCTCAACATCAATAAGTCCATTAAATTCAATATCTTCTACTGCTGGTAAAGGTGGTATTGGTGCTCGAGGAGGCATTGGTACGCCGTCAGGCAAATTGAAACTAAATCCTACATTCCCCCAATGGCTTCGAAATGTGCTTGAGCTAATGGAAAACAAAACGCCTTGTCCTTTAAGATAGGTAGTGTCAACCCCGTTAATTGCGATTGTTTTTCCGTTGTGTTCTTGTGTTGAGGCTGATTTAATAATCTTGCTCATTATCGCCAATTGCTTATGCATAGCAACAAACTCATCTGTAGATGACGCCAATACAGTCATTGACATAAAAGCTGGTAGTGCGGCACATAAAGCCGTAGTTGCAAACTTTTTCATGAATTACTCCTCTGTGATCCAGTTAGCTGTAGTTACATTATCTTTTGCAGATGGAGCACTCGCGCCCTGATAAAGCATCGTTTCAGCAAATCGTTTAAATGTTAATTGTTGGTGTAGTTGATCATCTTGTCGTTGATCATTGATATATTTGATAAAATCATTCATGTCCTCTTTACGCTCTTTACGTGAAACCCCCATGATATAACTTGCAAGTTGAATATTACTTTCTTGCTGTTTACCGTTAATATCAGCCGCATAATTCGCTAATACCACTTGCTGTTCATTTGCAAAGTTTTGTAATTTTTGTTCGAGTAATGCTTCAACATTTTTTGTCATTGCTGCTTGGTTACTACCTGCAAAACTAACTGTAATGCCCTGATCTTTCACGACCACTTCTGCATTCAAAAAAACCAACGATACTGCAAATAATGAGAATACAAATGACATTGCTGGTAACCCTTGCCATTGCCACCAAGGCTTTCTGTCTGTTTCAAAGCTTGTTGAACGATCCCAGTTTGGTACAGGTTCATCTGAGGTTATATCGGCATAATGTTCGATTTTCTCAGCGACCTGTACACGCTTTTCCCATACATCATCTTGTTTTAAATCGCTTCTATTACGCCTTGCTGTGCCTGAGCTTTTATCCATTAACCATTCGCTAAATTGAGTATCTAATGGCGCCTCATCAGGTTCGATGTCAGTATTTTTAGACATAATCTAACTCCACATAATCTTTCAATTTATCTAAACCACTATAAAGTCTAGATTTTGCTGTATTGATTGAAATCCCCAATTGATAGGCTATATCATCAAAAGTTGCATGTTGAAAAAACTTTAATTCAATCACTATTTTTTGATTAACAGGTAGTTTTTCCAATGCCTGCTTTATATCTAACTGTTGTTGATTCAATGTCATCTGTTTTTCAGGGCAAGCTTGTTCGTCAATATCTTCTTGTTCAGGCGCATCATCTAAAGATTGCGTTGGTTTTTTACGGCGATAAAACTCCATACAACGATAATGTGCAATTTTAAATATCCACCCTTTAAAGGGACTCTCTCCTCTAAAAGAAGATAAGTTCCGGAACACCGCAACAAAGACATCCTGCATCAAATCAAGCGCATCCTCACGATTGTTAACCATGCGTAGGGCATAGTTAAACAAGGCTTTTTCATAGCGCTTTACCAAGGTTATCCAGGCAGCTTTCTTCCCCTTTAGCGCTTGCTTTACTAGCGTTTCATCGCTTCGTTCGAACACGCAAATTCCTATTAATATTTGAATTTTTTCTTTTGTTATTTAGTAAGTCGTGATCAGAGATCAAATAGTTTAAATATCTACAATTTTTTTTATAACTTCTCATAACTACTATCAAAAAGTTAAAATAAAAATCTTTTTATTCAAAACCTTAACATGCTTTATAACACTATTAGATTAATACATTGTCTTAAATAAAAGTTATTTTACTCAACATAAAAATACGGTAGTGTTATTGCTAGTATGTTTCAAATATTAAGGGAATAACATGATCACAGCTTCAGCACGCCATATCTTGGTTAACGATGAGCAACATTGTCTGCAGTTAAAAACTGAATTAGCCTCAGGTGCTGATTTTGGCTTACTCGCAGAGCAACATTCCAACTGTCCTTCTAAGCTACAGGGTGGAGCGCTAGGTTCATTTAGCCGAGGGCAAATGGTGAAAGAGTTTGACGATGTGGTATTTACTGCCGAGTTACATACGGTTCAAGGACCCATAAAAACCCAATTTGGTTATCACTTAATAGAAGTGACCAACCGAACAGATAAATAAAAAAAACAGTCAAAAAAATGCCAGCAATGCTGGCATTTTTTATTTCTCACGTTATACGCTGAATTAGGTAAAAACGCTTTGTAACGTCCAGAAAATGATTATCGATAGACCCGCGCCTACTGGTAAAGTGATAACCCACGAGACCACAATATTACGTACTACATTTAAATTGATTGCAGCAATACCTCGAGCCATACCCACACCTAATACCGCACCTACAAGCGTTTGTGTCGTCGAAATAGGTAAACCAGCACCGGAAGCGATTACAACAGTACAAGCTGCCGCAAGTTCCGCAGCAAAACCACGACTTGGTGTTAAATGAGTGATCCCTTTACCAATGGTAGCGATAACACGATGACCAAATATTGCTAAACCTGCAACAATCCCTAAACCACCTAGAGGTAAAATCCACCATACCAATGGCGATTTTTTCACAATTTCACCGCCATTATCAATAATACTAACAACTGCGGCAAGTGGACCAATAGCATTTGCAACATCATTTGATCCATGAGCGAAAGCCATACAACATGCAGTCACGACCATTAAGGTTGCAAAAACTTTTTCTACATTGGCGTAATGGGCAGACTTATCAGCGTCTTGTTCAAATCGTAATCGAGTAATAAAATATTTACCGATAACAGCAACAATAACAGCAACTATTATTGCTAAATAATAACCACCTGCGCCATCTAATTCAAAATTAACAACGCCAAGATCAATATTATCTAAACCAATATGTTTTAAACCTTTCTTAATCGTGACTAATGACAATACAAAGCCGGCTAAGAACATATAAAAAGGTACATATCGTTTAGCGTTATCTAAGGGTTTGTCGGTATCAAAAATGAGTTTTTGTGCACTATTAAAAATAAGAAATGCAATAACACCGGAGATTAATGGTGTGATCACCCAGCTACCAACAATGCCAAGAACTTTACCCCAAGCAACGGTCTCAGGGCTTACGCCAATTGCTGCGAAACCAATAATAGCCCCTACAATAGAGTGTGTAGTAGAAACTGGCCAACCGAGGATAGAGGCAATTAGCAGCCAAGTCGCGGCGGCTAATAAGGCTGAAATCATCCCGAATACGAGTTGTTCTGGTATAGCAGCAAAATAACTTGGATCGATAATACCTTTACGAATCGTTGACGTTACCTCACCACCTGCTAAATATGCACCAGCGAATTCAAAAATCATCGCGATAATAATGGCTTGCTTAATCGTAAGCGCCTTTGAACCAACTGAAGTACCCATTGCATTGGCAACATCGTTAGCACCAATACCCCAGGCCATAAAGAAGCCAACAATGGCTGCGATCATTACAAGGATTGAACCATGTGAAGCTAAAATATCCATGATTAATCCTATTTTCTTGCGAGTAAAATTTCTAAACGAGCGCCAACTCGTTCTGCTAAGTCAGCTAAATCACCAACCCATTCAATAATTTGATATAAGAACATAACATCTACCGGTTTCAAATTGTCTTCAATTGCTAATAAATTTTTTCGAATAGAAATTTGTAATAAGTCCGTATCATCTTCTATTTCATCAAGTTGGAGGATCATTTTCTCAACTATATCTACTTCACGTCCTTTAAAGCCCGTTTCTAACAAGCTATCTAACTCATTAATTGCTTCGGCCGCTTTATCAATTGCATCAATACAACGTTCAACATACTGAGTAAACTCTTGTTGTAATTCAGCAGGTATTTCGAGTTTTCGGCCTATAATACGGCCTGCAATATCTTTCGCTTTATTAGCAATCTTATCTTGCTGGGTTAACAGCTCTAATAAGTCAGCACGATCAACAGGCATGAACAGCCCACCAGGTAACTCTAAACGCAATTGACGTTTAAGCTCATCGGCGTCGTGTTCAAGTTTTGAGATTTTTGTGCGGATTTTACCTGCTGTTGACCAATCATTTTCAACAACTGCGGCAAAAAAAGGAATTAAGTGATTTGAACATTTCGAAACTTTTCGAATGTGTTTTTCTAATGGTTTCAAAGGTGATTTTGCAAAAACACCCAAGATTGAATTACTGGCCATAAACTTTTCCAGAAGCAAATCTGCTCTTTATTATTCGACGGCGCGGATATTAACGCATTTGACGCTAAATACAATAGTCTTTAACGTCAAAGTTAATAGGTAATCCGCATATGATAGATGACTACGCTTTTTATTAGCTATAAGATAGTCGACAATTCAAACAGTTGCTATCAAAACACAAAAATTACTTGGTTGCTAGTGTGAATGCTTTCTTACGCTTTTATAACTTCTTCACATCTTCTATAGATGTATGACGCACCACTTTACCTTTAACAAAATAAATGATGTATTCACAAATATTCTGGCATCGATCCCCAATGCGCTCTAGTGCACGAGCAGACCAGATAACGGTCATGATTTGAGGAATTGAACGCGGTTCTTCCATCATGTAGGTCATCAACTGGCGCATTAGCGCCTCATATTCACGATCAATAGTATCATCGCTGCCATGCGTCTTAATTGCAGCTTCAACATCCATTCTGGTAAACGCATCTAAAGTTTTTTGCAGCACTTCCAATACCTTACGACCTAAATTATCGAGATTCATCAATAAACCACGATGTTCACTGCTTAAGCTTTGTAGTGTCACTTCCGCTATTTTTTCAGCCTCGTCACCGATACGTTCAAGATCAGCAATTGTTTTAACAATCGCCATAATTAATCGTAAATCACCAGCTGCTGGCTGCCTTTTTGCTATAATGCGTGTACATTCATCGTCAATACTGACTTCAAGATTATTAATTTTATAATCACTTTGATGTACAACTTTCGCAAGATCTTCATCTGACTCGTGTACCGAGGTCAACGCATCGCTAAGCTGTTTTTCAACTAAGCCACCCATTTGCATCACGTGATTAATCACACGCTCTAAATCTTCATTAAACTGGCCCGATATATGACGACCAATATTTAAATTATCCACAAGTATTCTCCTATCAATCCGTCAAATTATCCGTATCGTCCAGTAATATAATCTTCAGTTTTCTTTTTCACAGGCGTTGTAAATAGCGTATTTGTATCGCTATATTCAATTAGGTCGCCCATATACATAAACGCGGTTTGGTCTGAAACACGTGCAGCTTGTTGCATATTGTGAGTCACTATTACCACGGTAAATTGCTGTTTTAAGTCGTTTATAAGTTCTTCAATCGTTAACGTTGAAATCGGATCAAGCGCTGATGTAGGTTCATCCAATAATAATACTTCAGGCTGAATTGCAATGGCTCTTGCAATGACCAAACGTTGTTGTTGACCACCAGAAAGGCCAAGAGCACTGTCATGTAGGCGATCTTTAACTTCGTTCCAAAGTGCAGCGGCTTTTAATGACGTTTCAACCGCCTCATCTAATACTCTTCGGTTGTTTTCACCTGTGATGCGCAGGCCATATACAACATTTTCATAAATACTTTTTGGAAATGGATTAGGTCGTTGAAATACCATGCCTACTTTACGACGCAATGCAGCAACATCTACATGTTTATCATAAATATTTTGGCCATGAAGATTTATTTCACCTTCAATATGACAGCTATCGACCAAATCATTCATTCTATTAATGCAACGCAATAATGTAGATTTACCACAACCACTTGGTCCAATAAACGCAGTAACTTGCCCTTTTGGAATTGCCATGGTGATATTTTGCAAAGCCTGCTTCTCACCATAAAACAAATTTAAGTTATGAATATCGAGCGCTTTTTGCTCTGGAGACAAATTAGTTAAGTCTAACTTATTGTGACTATCTAAAATGTTCTGCGGGCTAACTGTAATCATAATATTCTCTTTAAATTCAATAATTTTGCAACTGGAAGCGTACTTCCTCTTAAAGCTATTTAGGAAGCTTTCCTTAATGCTCTAACATGCGATATTTTTCACGTAACCTATTACGAATTGAAACAGCGGTCATGTTCAACGCAACAATAATGGTGACCAACAATAACGCAGTGGCATAAACCAACGGTCTTGCTGCTTCAACATTCGGGCTTTGAAAACCAACATCATAAATGTGGAAGCCTAAATGCATAAACTTACGATCTAAGTGTAAGAATGGGAAGTTCCCATCAAGCGGCAGATTAGGCGCCATTTTAACTACCCCAACTAACATTAAAGGCGCAACTTCACCTGCAGCACGTGCTATAGCTAAAATAATACCGGTCATAATGGCAGGGCTGGCAATCGGTAAAATAATCCGCCAAAGGGTTTCTGCTTTTGTCGCGCCAAGGGCCAAACTACCATGACGCATGGCAGATGGAATACGTGCTAAACCTTCTTCAGTTGAAACAATCACCACAGGTAATGTTAAGATTGCTAAGGTAAGTGCTGACCATAATACACCAGGGGTTCCAAACGTTGGGCTAGGCAATGTTTCCGGATAAAATAATTGATCAAGTGAGCCACCAACCATATAAACAAAGAAGCCTAAACCAAATACCCCATACACGATTGAAGGCACCCCTGCTAAGTTGATCACCGCTATTCGTAATAACTTAGTCAACGCATTCTTTCCGGCATATTCATGCAAATAAATCGCTGCAACTACACCTAATGGCGAAACAATTACGGTCATTAACAATACCATGAGCACCGTACCAAAGATTGCGGGAAATACGCCACCCTCAGTATTAGCTTCTCGTGGATCGTCAACGATAAAGCTACCAATTTTACTAAAAAACGTCGCTAGCTTTTCTAAGAAACTATACTGGTTATTCGCTTCAACCTTTAAAATGTGTTCAAAATTTATGGTAACAACTTGACCATCCATTGCACGTACTTTGATATGATCACGAGCAACCTTTGCACGTAACGCCATTAACTCTTTCTCAAGCACGAGGTAATCATTTCGCAGAGAAGCAACTTTCGCTTTTATTTCTTGCTCTTTCTCTGGTGTTAATTTCTCTTGCAATCGGTATTTACGTTCTTGTAAACGTAAACGTTCAATTTGATAATTGATGGCACCAATATCGCTTTTTTGTAAATGTTCAATTTCAGATTGAAACACTGTAACCCGCGCTAACAATTCATCCATTTTGTCAAGTGATACTTCTTCACCGTCTAAATGTAGACTTTCGATAAAACCATAAAAATTACCGTTTGTTCTACGCTCAATTACCACTAGGTCTTTCGGTGTCGACGTTTTTTTAATTTCAGGCACTAAAATCCAGCGAAAATCCAAACTTACTAATTCACGGTTACCGGTTTTCACTAGGTAGCGCTCAAGATATTCTTGATCACCTAACGCCAAATCCATGTGTGCTAATTGCTTAACTGGAATTTTTTCTCGATCATAAATTTCACCAATAACCGTATGTGCTTTCCCTTGCTGATTAACCATATCAAACTGATACAACGTTGATGGCCAGAAATATGACAGACCATGCGAAGCAATTAAGTACAACAACCCAACAACGGAAATTAAACTAATACTAACACCACCCGCAGAAAGCCAAATCCAAGGAGAGCCTGATTTAAACCAATTATTCATCTTGATACCCTACCTTACAACGAGCTATATTTTTCACGCAATCGCTGACGAACGAACTCAGCTAACGTGTTAAAAATAAATGTAAATATAAACAAAACGAAAGCAGCTAAGAACAGAATACGATAATGAGAGCTGCCAACTTCAGATTCTGGCATTTCAACGGCAATATTTGCCGATAATGTACGCATCCCCTGAAAAATACTCCAATCAACAATCGGCGTATTGCCGGTGGCCATTAATACAATCATTGTTTCCCCTACGGCTCGTCCTAAGCCCATCATAACCGCTGAAAAAATGCCTGGGCTTGCAGTAAGTAGCACCACTTTTATTAAAGTTTGCCAAGGAGTTGCACCTAATGCTAGGGAACCACTTGTTAAATGTTTTGGCACACTGAAAATAGCGTCTTCAGCCATCGAGAAGATGGTAGGAATAACTGCAAAGCCCATTGCGATGCCAACAACCAATGCATTTCGTTGATCAAATGAGATGCCTAAATCATTGGTGATAAACTGTCTAACATCGCCACCAAAAAATACGTCTTCCATCCAAGGCGATAATGAAAAGGCAAAATAAGCCGCCAAACAAAGTACAGGTATAAGAATTAGGGGCGCTAGGGTATCCGGCAGCACATTTTTAATTTTCCGTGGTAACTTAAACCAAGAAAATGCCGTAAGAAAAACCGTGATAGGCAGCAGTAATAACATTAAACCAATCGCTGGCAAGTTATTTTCTACAATTGGTGCTAACCAGAGCCCTGCCAAAAAACCCAAAATTACTGTTGGTAATGCCTCCATAATTTCAATGGTAGGTTTTACTTTTTTACGCATTTCCGACGTCATAAAATAAGCAGTATAAATTGCTGCGGCTAACGCTACAGGTACTGCAAATAACATCGCATACATTGCAGCTTTAATGGTACCAAACGAGATAGGTACTAATGAGAACTTTGCTTCGAAATCATCTGAACCAGAGGTTGACTGCCAAATATATTCTGGTTCGGGATATCCCTCGTACCATACTTGTTGCCATAAGGCATGCCAGGTTACTTCAGGATGTTCGTTTTCAACTGAAAAAAGTAAAAATGTATTATCTTTTAACAATAATAAACCATCAGCACGAGGTGAAATGATGAATTCATCTGGCATGGTTTTACTTAATTGCCCGCGCCATAAATCGTTATCACTCGTCGTGTAAAAAGCGCCCACGTCGCCTGATGAGGTGAGTGAATAAAAACTTTTTCGATATTGCTCTGTGATTATTTGACTAACTGGCTCGTCAACACTCGCTGAAAATGTACGAATTTGTTTAAATTCACGACCGTCTTCACCAGCAACTTCAAACCATTGACTAACAGTACCTGCGCTATCACCCAGTAATACCGAGCTACCGCCAGATAGCAACGCCATTGAAGATAAATGTAATGGTTTACTTCTTGATTGTGCAAGTTGCGGAATAATGGTGGCTTTTAATGGTACGTCATCATCATAAGTAAGATCAAACACTAACACTTGGTCGCCACTACGCACAAACGCCATTGCTAAATCAGGCGTCACGAGTACTTGATCTACTTTTCGAGTATCAAGAGTAACGGTTTGATATTCAATCTCATGTGCTGGATCGTAGTTAAAATCATCTTCGGCAATGAGTGACGTTTTTATCAGACGGTTATCTTCTGTAAAACCAACAAAAACAGCACGTTCGTCATTCATCGCAAACGACAAATGAGTAAACGACGCTTGTTGTTCATCAACAGCAATAAAGTCTTCACCCAGCGGATAAGTTAGATTTGGAATAATGTCACGAGAGCCGTCACCAAACGTTGCTTGAAAGCCAGGTGAAACCAATTGCACGTTACCTTGTACATCAAGTATTAATTTATTTTCAGCGCCTACATCAATAACGTTCTTTATCGGATGTTCTGATACAGACAATGAATATACAGGTGAACGTGTTTTTTTCTCATTATCAGTTAACGCATAGTATTCAACCTGCCCTTGCTGATTAATGGTATAAGCAAGTTCTTGCAATTCATCAATACCAATGGCTAACGCTTTATCGCCTGATGCTATCGTAAACGTCTGAATTTGTTCTATTTTCGCTGATTCAAAAACAGGTTTAATTACGTATAATAAATACAGAAAAATGAGCACTAGGGTAAAAAGCACACTGATACCACCTAGGGTGATCAACCATCGCGCTAACGAGTTTTTCAGTTGTCGAGTGCCAACTGATTTCAATGCTATTGTCACTAAAGGTACCTTTTGGTCAATAGAAAATCTTAATTGCAGCGATTATAAGACACTTTTGTGACAAATTTGTGACAAGCAACAATATCGTTTAATGATTGGATAAATTTATGACAAAAACATCATGGCTATTGTTAAAATAATTTGCTTTGATATGTTACTAACAACAAGTATTTTATGATTTTAGGGGAAGTGATGAGTAGCATTGAAAAATTAATGTCAAAAAATATTATCAGCTTAGACATCGACGATGACTTAGCAAAAGCGAAGATCGCTTTTGATCAACACCCTATTCATCATATCTTAATCTTAAACGGTAAAGAGCTTGTTGGTGTATTCACCGATCGAGATTTATACAAACAATTAAGCCCACACATAAATACGCGAAAAGAAACACCACGCGATACTTCTTTATTACATCAAAAAGTGCATCTTTTTATGAGTAGAGAGTTGGTGACAGCGACAACAAACACGACACTTAACGAAGCCGTGTTACTTTTTTATGACAACAGAATTTCATGTTTACCTATTGTGGATGAGCATTTCCGACCTGTGGGCATCTTGTCATGGCGAGATATTGTAAAAATTATCGCTTTGCAATACCGCAATAAATTACAACAAGCACATCAATCATAATTTTGATACTTAAGAACTACATGACAACATAGAACAGCCTGCTTTATGCTTTGCCCAATCTGGGCGCTTTCCTGCAAAGTGAGCAGCTTCAGGTTGTTCTTGGTAAGGCCGTTTTAATACCTCATACAACTGATGAAGTGCGGTATAATCACCTTTTTCAGCTTGTTCAATCACTTGTTGTGCTAAATAGTTACGCAAAACATACTTCGGGTTAACTTGATTCATTCTAGACGCTTTCTCTTCACTAGATATCGTGTTGTGAGTGAGGCGTTGAACGTAAACTGTCAGCCACTGCTGCCACTGTTCTTGTTGTGTTTTCGATAACAAATCATAAAAGCAATCATCCAAATGTTCTAACCAAAGAGCAGGTTTATCTGGCAATATTGCCAATAAGCGATAGAAAATCGTCATATCTGCATTTGTATCAGTCATTAGTTTTTCTAACGCAATAAATAATGCGGGATCAGCGTCGTTATCCAGTTGTTCAAAACCTAGTTTATCCGCCATCATTTGCCGCCAACGCTGTTCATATTGCTTGGCAAACTTCGACAATACTGTATTAAGTGGCTCTGCATCGTCAATCAAAGGGTAAATTGCATTCGCTAGTTGAAACAAGTTCCATTGCGCTATTTCAGGTTGAGCACCAAAGCAATAACGCTTACCTTGTGCGTCTGTTGTGTTTGGAGTCCAGTTTAAATCAAAGTTATCAATCCAACCGTAAGGACCATAATCTATAGTTTCACTTAGCATTGACATATTATCAGTATTCATCACGCCATGAACAAAGCCAACACGCATCCAGTGCACCATTAGCTGACAAGTTTCATCAGCCACTTGCTCAAACCAAGCTAAATAGCTGGTTTTATTAGGTTCACCAAGATGAGGAAAATGTGTCGTAATTGTATAATCAAGCAGTTGTTTTAATAACGAAATATCACCACGCGAAGCTGGTAATTGAAAGCTGCCAAAGCGAAGAAAACTTGATGATACGCGGCAGACAATTGCACCAAGCTCTTCTTTCGGGTGACCATCATAGAACATATCACGAGTTACTAAGTCACCTGTTAGGCATAAACTCAACGCTCTTGTTGTGGGAACACCTAAATGATACATCGCTTCAGAGCACAAATATTCTCTTATTGACGATCGTAATACAGCCAAGCCATCGGCTCGACGAGAGTATGGCGTGCTACCGGCCCCTTTTAACTGAAGCGTTTTAAGACCAATGTCGGGTACGTCAAGTTGGCCTAAATTAATCGCTCTTCCGTCACCTAACTGCCCAGCCCAATGCCCAAACTGATGGCCGCCATAATTCATCGCATAAGGTGTTGTGCCTGCCAATAAAGAATTACCGGTTAATACCTCCGCAAGTTTTATTTCATCACTAACATTAAGCGTTAATTCGTCAGCTAATACCGAATTTAACGCAATTAATTTAGGGTTAGTGGTAGGTGTAGGTTCAACAAAAGAATATGCTGCTTGCGATACAGTTCGGCAGAAATTTTTCGTTTCAAGATCTGCTGGTAATTGCTGAACAAAACTATCATTAAAATCACACTGAAATAAACGCACAGATCACTACCATTGGTTACATAATTCGTTAATTAAGGCTAAGTGTACGCGATCAATCCATTTAGCTAAAGCACATCACAAAATTACTCGGGCTCTTGTGAAACAACTTGATTTCGCCCCCACTGTTTCGCCAAATACATACGTTTATCTGCAATTTTCAATGCATGATCTAGTGCTTCAAATCGATGGCACTCTGCTACGCCAAAGCTTGCTGTCACCGTAAATTCTTGCCCCCCCATATGTATTGAATTTCCGGCGATAAGTTCTCTTAATTTCTCCGCTAATGTAGCGCCTTGATCTTTTGTGGTATTCACAAAAAAAAGCAAAAATTCTTCGCCACCAGTACGAACAATCACATCATCTTTTCTAATATTTTCAGTGCATAAAGCAGCAAAGCTTTTTAACACGTCATCGCCAACCTGATGACCATACGTATCATTAATTGCTTTAAAATGATCGATGTCTATATTCACTAAAGACAAAGGGAAATACTCACTATTTTTCATAAAACGATCGGTCAACACAGAGGACAAAAATCGTCTATTAGGCAACTTTGTCAAACTGTCGGTATAGGCTTGTCTTAATTTAGCATGACTAATTTTAGCTAGCTTACTATGGCTTTGGTGACGAAAATAATCCGCAATAAAGCTGATAAAATTCATCAAAGCAAAAGAAGTAAAAAAACGAGAAGTTTCAGCAGGTTCGTAAGACGCAGGTATTGAAACTGACGGGTGCAATAATATAAGTAAAGCGATATAAAATAAAAAATTTATTACGCCCCCTATTTTCACCCCAAGTAAGACAAAAAAGATAAGCGGCATAGGATAAAGCCAATACAGCGCGGTATTTTTGTAGCCTCCTGTGTACACCACACCTAATAACATAATTAGCACACAAGCAACGGCTAAATAGTAATGAATATCATCCTTTTTCAGCAAAATAGCCAACACTGCATTTACTGAGATAAGCACAGCACCAAACAACAGAATGACAGATAAAGTAACATCGTAAGATTGATAACTTTTTGCAGAAAAATACAAAATAACTGCGGCACCAAAGAAACTAATAAAGTAAAAAATCGATTTTTTACGATAACGATCTATATCATCTATTGTTGCTCGCTCTGAGAACTTCTCCCACCAATCCATACGGTCGCCATCACTGTTATTTAGCATTTAGCCTTTAATAAGCAATAGCATAAATTAAAATCTTTGCGAGCTGCAACCTAAATAACAACCAAAAGTAACAAAGGTGTAATGAAAAAATTATTCAAGAATATATTTATAACAACCATTGATTGTTGATGATATTCACCTAAAATATCGACATCATTCTGTTTTCAAAACTAAAGGTTTTTTAATGGCACAACCATTACCCGACAAATTTATTATGTCGATGCACCGCGTAAGCAAAGTGGTGCCACCTAAACGTACAATTTTAAAAGATATTTCGCTTTCTTTCTTTCCTGGAGCAAAAATTGGCGTACTTGGCTTAAATGGCGCTGGTAAATCTACTTTACTACGCATTATGGCTGGTGTTGATACTGAGTTTGAAGGTGAAGCAACGGCTTTAGCAGGTACTAACATTGGTTATTTGCCGCAAGAACCCGCGTTAGACGAAGCAAAAACTGTGCGAGAGATTGTTGAGGAATCTGTTGCTGAAGTAAAAAACGCGATTGCCCGTCTTGACCAAGTATATGCTGAATACGCCGAACCAGATGCCGATTTTGACGCATTAGCCAAAGAACAAGGTGAATTAGAAAACATCATTAATGCACAAGATGGTCATAACATTGATAACGTTTTAGAACGTGCAGCAGATGCGCTTCGTTTACCCGATTGGGATCAAAAAATCAAGGTTCTTTCTGGTGGTGAGCGTCGTCGCGTTGCACTTTGTCGTTTATTACTTTCTAAGCCAGATATGTTATTACTTGATGAGCCCACTAACCATTTAGATGCTGAATCGGTCGCATGGTTGGAGCGCTTCTTACATGATTATGCCGGCACTGTGGTTGCCATTACCCATGACCGTTATTTCTTAGATAATGTGGCCGGTTGGATCTTAGAACTTGATCGTGGTCATGGTATTCCATGGGAAGGCAATTATTCTTCATGGCTTGAACAAAAAGACGCACGTTTAGAGCAAGAAAAACGTACAGAAAATGCCTTACAAAAAACCATTAAACATGAGCTTGAGTGGGTGCGTTCAAACCCTAAAGGCCGTCAAGCAAAAAGTAAAGCCCGGATGGCACGTTTTGAAGAGCTAAATAATCAAGAACATCAAAAACGCAATGAAACTAACGAACTATATATTCCACCAGGGCCTCGATTAGGTGATAAAGTATTAGACGTTAATAACTTAACTAAATCGTTTGGTGACCGCGTACTTATTGATAATTTAAGCTTTAGTATTCCAAAAGGAGCTATTGTTGGTATTATCGGAGCTAACGGTGCTGGTAAGTCAACGCTTTTCAAAATGTTATCAGAAACTGAGCTGCCAGATTCCGGTACGGTTGAATTAGGTGATACAGTAAAACTAGCCAGCGTTGATCAATTTCGTGATGACATGAACCCTAAAGCTACCGTGTACGAAGAAATATCAGAAGGTCATGATATTCTTACTGTTGGCAATTATGAAATCCCTAGCCGTGCTTATTGTTCACGCTTTAATTTTAAAGGTAACGATCAGCAAAAATTTGTTGGTGATTTATCAGGTGGTGAACGAAACCGCGTACACTTAGCTAAACTAGTGAAAACTGGTGGTAATTTATTATTACTTGATGAGCCTACCAACGACCTTGATGTTGAAACATTACGAGCACTTGAAGAAGCATTGCTTGAGTTTCCAGGTTGTGCAATGGTTATTTCTCATGACCGCTGGTTCCTTGATCGTATCGCAACGCATATTATCGACTACCGTGATGAAGGTCAGGTGAACTTTTTTGAAGGTAACTATACAGATTACGAAGAATGGTTGAAGAAAACCTTAGGAAAAGAAGCTGCTGAGCCACATCGTATTAAGTACAAACGAATCAGTAAGTAACTGGTGACTAGTCTTTAACTTAAAAAGCATCTTAATGAATATTTAAGGTGCTTTTTTTATAAATGACGCTATGCTAAATGTATCAGTTCATTCATTTTACTTGCTCAATGGAAAACAGACGTCAATTTACACGCATATTGTTCTCGATAGATGCTCAACTTGAAGTAGACGAAAAAACATACGCCGTTAACATTCATGATATCTCGTTAAACGGTGCCTTAGTCAGCGCACCAAAAACACAAGATGATATTTTGAATAAATTAGGCGTACTCCATTTTAACCTGAATGAAACCCCTGTGAGCATGCATGTTGCTATTGTTCACGTTGAGTCAGAGGAAGTCGGTTTGCGTTGTAATGCTATTGATATTGATAGTGTTACTCACCTTCGACGTTTAGTCGAACTCAACTTAGGAGATGATAGCCAACTAAATAAAGAACTTTCACAATTAACTCGTACATTTACCGATTAACGCTTTTATTCCACTCAGAAGGACGCATGATGAATCAACTTATTCTTTCCTTTATTTGCCCTGATCGCCCAGGATTAGTCGACACTTTATCTGACGTAGTAAAGCAACATGATGGCAACTGGCAAACGAGTAGCTTACATCACTTATCAGGCTTCTTTTCAGGTGTTGTTGAAATTGCAGTAACAGAAGCACAGACCACCGCACTTATAGATAAAATTCATAGCATTCCAAATATAAAATGTATTATCGAACAAACACACCTTCACTCTGCATCGCAAGCAAGTATTGTCTTAGAGTTAACGGCTAATGATCGCTCGGGTATCGTGCAAGATATAGCCTCTGTTGTTCATCAACAAGGTGGAAATTTATTAAAATTAGTGAGTGCACATGAAGCCGCGGCCCACACTGGTGTAGCTTTATTTAAAGCAAAAGTAAGCATTGATGTTGCCCCTCATAAGGTTGATGAACTTATTACCGCATTAGAAAGTACCGCTGATGATTTAATGGTGGATGTTTCTCGCTAAGACGATAATAAATTAACTTCGTTTCCATTATTATGATGACGCTTAATATTCTATGACAGAAATATGTCAACTTTCTCATTTCTGTCATAATTCCTAGCTATACTCTTAATAATATTCAATAAAATTTTAGTAAATGATTGATAAAGAGTTATTTTTCGACAAAGAACTAAGTTGGCTATCGTTTAACGAGCGTGTTTTACAAGAAGCAGGCGATGAACAAGTGCCCTTAATTGAGCGTATACGGTTTTTGGCCATTTACTCGGCTAATCTTGACGAGTTTTTCCGAGTTCGTGTAGCAAAATTAAGACGAAAACTTTTATTAGAGCGCGCAACAAATGAAGGTGATAAAGATTCCGCTCAATACCTGTATTTAAAACAGTTATTAAGTGAAATAAATCATTCTGTCAGTCAATTAACAGAAAAGTTTCGCCTTTATGCGCAACATGCATTTGCGCAATTAAAAGAACATAATATCGAGTTACTGTTCAACGAAGAAAACTCAACCGCCTTTAATATTCATTTAACTCCTGAAGAAAAACGTTTTATCACGACGTTTTATCATAATCATATAGTGCGCTTTATTACGCCTATCTTTATTAATTCAAACACTCAGTTAGTAAGTTGTCTTGACGATGACGGGATATATTTTCTTGTTGCTCTCAAGCAAACTGACGATGTGCAATATGCTTTAATCGAAATTCCTCGTTCAGAAGTTGATCGCTTCATTATTTTACCCAAAGAAAATCACAAAAATTTACAGCGTGTTGTGATGCTTGATGATGTCGTACATTTTTTTTTAGGTGATGTATTTGATGGGATCATCAACTACACATCAATCGAAGCATATTCACTTAAGCTTACCCGTGATGCCGAATATGATTTAAATGATGAACTTGACCAAAGCTTACTTGATAAAATGTCAAAAGGGTTAAAACAACGGTTAACCGCTGAGCCTGTTCGCTTAGGCTACGACAAGAATATGCCTGATTACATGCTAAAATACCTGAGAAAGGCGTTAAAAATAAAAGACATTAACGATTTAATTCCAGGCGTTAGATATCGTCATTATAAAGATTTTATTGCCTTTCCTAACCTTGGTGGCCCAGAATTAGAAAATCAAGAGCTACCTGCATTAGATGCCACAGGTTTAGTACATAAAAATTTATCTTTTGATGCTATTCGTGCTCAAGATATCTTAGTGTATTACCCTTATTACAAATTCAGACATTTCACCGAATTTGTCAGAAAAGCATCTTATGATCCACTGGTGAAAACCATTAAAATTAACATTTACCGAGTAGCAAAAAAGTCTGAAATTATTCACTCATTAATGGAGGCAGTAAAAAACGGAAAACAAGTGACGGTAGTTGTAGAGTTAAGAGCAAGGTTTGATGAACAAACTAATATTACCTGGGCCCACAGAATGAAAGACGCCGGCATTAATGTAGAGTTTGGCATTGATACGCTTAAAATTCATTCAAAGCTATGCCTTATTACGCGTATTGAAAATGATAAAATAGTACGGTATGCACATATCGGTACAGGTAATTTTCATGAAAAAAATGCGCGCATTTACACTGACTTTTCCTTATTTACTCACCATAAGGAAATCACACAAGAAGTTGATAACGTATTTTCATTTATCGCCCACAGCTATAAGCGTTTTCGTTTCAATCATTTAATTGTTTCCCCTTTAACGTCACGACGTCGTATTTATCAACTAATTGATAATGAAATTGAACACGCAAAACATAATAAAAAAGCAACTATCACTTTAAAGGTTAATAACTTAGTAGATATTGGTTTGATTAATAAACTCTATAATGCCAGCAATGCTGGCGTGATTATTAAGATTATTGTGCGTGGAATGTGCTCATTAATCCCTGGTAAAAAAGGCATGAGTAAGAATATTCATGTTATATCCATTGTCGATAGGTTTTTAGAACACCCTCGCATCATGTTATTTCATAATAACGGTGTTAAAAGCCTTTATATCAGTTCTGCTGATTGGATGGAACGTAATATCGATCAACGGGTAGAAGTTGCTTGTCCGATATATGACCCTGTTCTGAAAAAACGTATCATTGAAATTCTCGACATTCAGTTAAAAGATAATCAGAAAGCGAGACTGATTAACGAACATCAAGACAACACTTACGTACCGCAAGGCAACAAACAGCCGATTAGATCACAGATTCTTATCTATAATTACTTAGCAGAACAGGAAAGTAATGAACGAATAGCATTGCAGAACACTGATAAATAAGGCTCTAATGACTCACAATGTGCACACACAACACGAACAATACTTAGCGGCATTAGACATAGGCTCTAATAGTTTTCACTTTGTCTTAGCTCGACATGTAAACCAACAGATTCAAATTTTGCATGCTGAAAAGTACCGAGTACAACTCGCTCAAGGGCTTGATAATACTTTCACGTTATCTAGCAAAGCTATTGCTAGAGGCATAAACGCTTTAGAGAAACTTGCCACCAGTTCACAACATATCACTCCAGATAACTTTCGAGCGGTTGCCACCTATACCTTGCGGCAAGCAACCAATGCAGAACAGTTCTTAACCGCTGCAAAGCGCATTTTCCCATTTACCATTGAAATTATTTCAGGCCATGAAGAAGCACGGTTAATTTATCAGGGTGTAGCACATCACAGACAAACTAACGAACAGCAATTAGTGATTGATATTGGTGGTGGTAGTACAGAGTGTATAATCGGTCAAGCGTACCAGATAAAAACACTAGACAGTTTACAACTCGGTTGCGTGAGTTACCAACAAGCTTTTTTTTCCGATCATGTTATTTCACAACAGGCATTTGAGCGAGCAATAAGAAGCGCCTCTCATCAAGTTGATAGTATCATAAAACGCTTCGCGAATACGGGTTGGCAACACGCTATTGGTACATCAGGCACCATAAAAGCCATCGCTAAAATCATTAATGCTGAACAAGAGATTTCCCGTGAAATCACACTGGAAGATGTTGAAAACCTTAAGGCGACTTTACTCACCTTTCAGCACTTTGACGAAATAGACCTACCTACACTAAAAGAAACTCGACGCAATGTGCTCTGCTCCGGTGTAGCTATTTTACTCGCAATCATGCGTTGCTTTGACATAAAAACATTAGGCTATTGCCAATATGCCCTTCGCGAAGGTGTATTATTCGAACAACTAGAAAATTTAAAGCATAACAATGTTAGACAGCGCACTGTTGAAAGCTTTATTTCACGTTTTAATATTGATTTTCATCAGGCAGAAAACGTTAAGTCACAAGCTGTTGATATTTATCAACAGGTGGCCGAATCATGGCAATTAACCGCACCGATTTATTTAGAATTACTCACTTTTGCAGCACAACTTCATGAATTAGGGGTAGACATTAACGCTTCAAGTTATCAGAAACACGGTAAGTATATTATCGAACAAGCGGATATGGCCGGCTTCAATCAAGAGCAACAATACGCATTAGCTTGGTTAGTGGGTAACCAACGAAAAAAAATTTCACCTTATAACGTTACAGCCGAATACACTTTAACACATCAAACGCTTCATAAACTGTGTGTTATTTTACGCTTTAGCGTGTTACTTAACCAACAACGCTATACTCAAGCAGACCTTAACCTTAAGGTCAACGGAATCAATAATCGGTTTGAGGTATATTTAGATAAGCAATGGTTAATAGATCGTCCAATTATTAGCACTGAACTATTTTATGAACAACAAATTTTAGAGGCGATTAATGTTACGTTAATTGTCCAATCAAATAAATATTAAGTTTGTTTTCACTTTAATGCGAGAAACACCAACACTTTTTTTACCTGTGAACTGATATTATACCAATTCGCACAAATATTTTATTATACGATGTAGGATTTCTGAAAGTTACAAAGTAAAAAGGCTCTATCAAGAGCCTTTTCATATCATAATCAAACCTGAACAAATGAAACAATATTTACATTAAACCAAGCTTTTTAAATTCTTTTTCAACAACCGATGCTGGCAATGGAATGTAACCATCTTTTTCCACAATTTTTTGTCCTGATTTTGATAAAATCATTTTCAAAAATTCTGCATCCATTGGCGATAAAGGCTTATTAGGATGTTTGTTAACATAAACATATAAAAAGCGAGAAAGTGGGTATTTTTTGTTAATGGCATTTTCCATTGTTGCTTCAACAAAGTTATTCCCTTTTTTCGCTAATGGCAACGCACGAACACCAGATGTTTTATAACCGATACCTGAATAGCCAATACCATTTAATGAAGCAGAAACCGATTGAACAACAGATGCAGATCCAGGCTGTTCATTTACACTGTTCTTAAAATCACCTTTACATAATGCTTTTTTCTTAAAGTATCCGTATGTACCTGATACTGAGTTACGACCATAAAGCTGAATATCTTTACCAGACCATTCACCTGTTAAACCTAAATCACCCCAGCGATCAGCGTTTTCTTGCGCACCACATTTACGGTTATTGGAAAACACAGCATCAACTTGATCAATGCGTAAACCTTTTATCGGATTGTCTTTATGCACAAACACTGCTAAAGCATCAATAGCCACTCTCACCGCTACAGGTTTATAACTATATCGCTTTTCAAAGGCTTCAATTTCACGAGACTTCATTTTACGACTCATTGGGCCTAAATTTGAGGTACCTTCAGTTAATGCCGGTGGCGCAGTTGACGAACCAGCCGCTTGAATTTGTATATTTACATTTGGGTAAGTACGCTTAAATTCTTCCGCCCAAAAAGTCATCATGTTCGCTAATGTGTCTGAACCCACAGAAGATAAGTTACCTGAAATACCACTAACTTTTTTGTACTCTGGTAGGTCTTTGTCAATTGCTAATGCAGAAAAGCTCATAACACTTGCTAGACTAATCGCACTAAACGCTCGTTTAAAATTCATAATTTTCTCCAATGAGAGTATTTATATATCGAATAATTGTGAACACTATATAAAGCTAATATGACAATTATATTTAAAGTTTATGACACTTATATGACGCCTTTAATATTTTCGTCATATAAAGAGTTTCCATGATAATTTCTCAGCGTTCATAAAAAACGATCGTTAAGAGTGACTTGCGGATAGTTTACTTGATCAGTTCATCAAGATATTTTCCGAATAGCTTTTGGTTCGAAATATATGATAAATTCACTGCCCTTACCCCATTGGCTATTTATCGCCAACTCTGCATGGTGATGGTTAAGTACATGCTTAACAATTGCTAAACCTAGCCCTGAACCACCAGTATTTCTCGAACGAGATTTATCAACACGGAAAAAGCGTTCGGTAATTCGATTAACGTGTTCAGGTCGAATACCAGGGCCATTATCTTTGACAGCGAATTTAGCTTTATGACCGTCTTTAGCCCAGGTAATATGAATTTCACCACCAGTTGGCGTATATGCGATGGCATTAGAAATTAAATTAGAGCAAGCACTTTTAATTTCATTATCGATACCTTCAATTGCTAAGTTAGTATCAATATCACTGGTGATTTTGTGCGCTTTTTCTTGATTTAACCATTTAGCATCTTCGATCAATGCAAAAATTAGTTTTGGCATATCAACAAAATACTTCTCTTCTTCTTCGGTACTTACCTCAACGCGAGACAGAATCAATAATTGCTCTACTAATCTATCCATTCGAGATACTTGCGTTTCCATCGTGGTAAATACTTTCTGCCAGTATGGATCTAATGCGTTATCTGTAACTTGTACCATTTCAACATAACCGCGCATGACGGTTAATGGGGTTTTTAATTCGTGGGAGACATTAGCAACAAAATCACGACGCATTTCTTCTAAGCGATGAATTTTACTAATATCTCTAGCCAAAAAAAGTACCTGATCTGTACCATAAGCCATCAGACGTAATTCGATCATGAGTTCGGCATTCGCCGGAGATGGGATATGACACGGTACGTCGAAGTTTTCTTCATCAAGGTAGCGAGAAAATTCTGGAAAGCGTATGAGGTTATCAATGCGCTGCCCAACATCTCCTGGCCAGCGAACACCTAAAATACGTTGCGCTTTTTTATTGCCCCATAAAATAGTTAAGTCAGCTGACAGTACCAATGCTGCGTCAGGTAATGCTTCTGCGCCATCCCTAAATTGTCGGATTTTTTCATTTAGGCGCTTTTGCTTAGTTCTGTGTTTGCGAATAACACGGTATAAACCATCGTACACTTGCCCCCAAAGCCCTTGAGAAATAGGTGGAGATAAACTTTTACTAACCCAAAGCCAGCGCATAAGTTTAAATAAGTGATGATATTGCCACGTTAACAATGCAATAGCTAAAAACGCGACAAGTATAAAGGCGTAACCAAAAAGGTAGCCAATGAAAAAACTCAAAGCTAAAGCAAAGAAAAGGCGAGCGAAAATTGCTTTAGCTGAAAAACTAGAATACATAAGGCTTAATTAAACACTCGCTTTAATTTTACCTGAGAACCGATAACCTGAGCCGCGTACTGTTTGAATAAAATCTTCATGACCCGCACCAGTAATTGCTTTTCGTAAACGTCTAATATGAACATCAACAGTGCGATCTTCAACATAAACATTTGTACCCCATACATTATCCAATAATTGTTCACGGCTATATACACGCTCAGGATGAGTCATGAAAAAGTGTAACAACCTAAACTCTGTAGGGCCTAAATCAATATTACTGTCATTTATCGATACTCGATGAGCAACTGGGTCAAGCTTCATGCCATGAAATTCAATGGCTTCTTCAAGTGCCGTTGGCGCCACTCGGCGTATCACAGCCTTAATGCGAGCAATCAACTCTTTGGGTGAAAAAGGTTTTGTTACGTAATCATCCACGCCAACATCAAACCCTCTGACTTTGTCTTCCTCGTCGGCGCGTGCCGTTAGCATAATAATGGGAATTGAACGCGTATATTCATTCTGTTTCAACATTTTTGCTAATTTAACGCCTGAGCCGCCAGGTAACATCCAATCTAATAAAATTAAATCCGGGTATGGCTCTACCACTTTTTCTTTTGCTTGGTCAAAATCTTCAGCTTCTATAGCATTAAAACCATTTTGTTCTAACACGAAAGTGATCATTTCCCTGATTGGTGCTTCGTCTTCGACGACCAAAATTTGTCTGTTCATGTATTAAACTTCCCATTAGGCATGTGACAATATCTAATGAACATTGTGATAAGATTTTATGACAATTTTATGACATAAGTGAAATTTTATTTCATCATTGCCGATGTTACACGACAACACAAGAAAAAAGCGACTATTCAGCCGCTTATTTACAGAGAAACTCAATACATTTATTGCACAAAAAATTGTAAGGGCGTTGATCGAATACAAGTTTTGTATGAATAAAACGTTCCTTAAGAACAGCTTACTGCGAAAACAAACACGCCCTAATTTTTAAAAATTATATTCAAGCCCAATTCCCAAGTAGTCTTCATCTGCACCACTATCCATATCAAATGTTGTATAAAAACCAAATGCTTTAATATTTTTAGCAAATTTATAATCTGCACCTACTGTAATACCAGACTTGTCATCACCACCATCAAATTCTGCGGTTTGAAACTGTCCTTTTAACACCCAATTATCAATATTGTATTTCCCTGATAAAAGGAAGCCGTCCATCTCTTGTCCTGAACTAACGTTTTCTTGTGTTTGAGCAATTGCACCAAGGATAAAACCACCTAACTTCCCTGAAATGACAGCACGGGTAACATCGTAACCAGCCATCTCTGAATCAAAGGCTAACGCAGCATAAAATGTAGATTTTTTTAAAGCTTTATCACCATACATTAACGCAATTGAACTGGCATCTTCACCATCAACACTGTCTTCAACCACATACGTCATCCCCAATTGAAAACCACTAAATTTTTTCGTTTTATAAGTGATACTGTCAGAAACGCGATTCTCACCTTTCCATAACGCCTTAATATCAGCGTTTAAATCACTAAAAACATCAACTTTTCCCTGAGATTGCTTTAATAGCGTATCATTTTTGCCAATTAACACCTCACCAAAGTTGCCTTTTAAGCCTATATACTGATTTCGATCGGTAATACTGTCTCCTTTTGCACTATCACCATCTAAGTCAACACCGAATTCTGCTTTGTAAACAACAGTCAACCCATCTGAAAGTGCTTGTTCCCCCTTAAAGCCAATGCGTGAATTGTTACTTTTTACCTCAGTAAAAGATCCTTCACCTTCATCGGAAGATTGCACAGTTACATTGGCTTTACCATATATATCTATGCCATCTGCAACACTCGGTGCTGATATTGCGGAAAACACAGCAATGGCAAGAGAATTATAATAACGTTTCATGAGATCACCCTTTCAAATGTATATTGAGTATATTTGCCGCACATTGTGCCTAAATTAAATGACACTTTTGTGACAATATGACTTTTTTTTTACATTAAAATGAATTTATTGCGTCATTTTTGTGTACAATTTATTTCAACTTGATGACAAACGGTTCAAGCTGCATTATAAAAACTATAGTCTATCTCCAAGAAAAATAAGAAAAATAATAGAATAAATTTACAATTTTTTTAAAAAACACTTTAATCAAACGATAAAATAGCTACAATCAAATTAGGTATTGTTCAAATAGAAGATAAAATGAAAATAACAAGTATCTCTCGCAAATTGCTTACTAGAGTTTTGTCTTTTTATTTTGTCTTAACCTTTCTAGTCACATGTGTGCAAATTGGCGCCGAATATATCAATACCAAAAAGCATATTAATGATGAATTACAAACCTTAGAAAAAACGTTCTCAAGTAGTTTAACTAGAGCAGTATGGGAACTTAATACACAACAAGCCATTGATATTGCAGAAGGCCTTGTGGCTATTCCAATGATAAAAGGTATAAAAGTTACCGATGAAAACAATCAAGTAATTACGCAGCTTGGTGCCAACGCATCACTTTCCGATACACAAATAAGAAAAGCTGACTATTTAAATATTAACGCCTTTTCTGACAGCTTGTTTGGCCACTCATTTCCCTTAATTTTTGAGTTTTCAGGCCGTACCACTAAAGTTGGTTCAGTAACTTTACTTTCAAGTAACCAAGTTATCTTTAATCGGATAGAAGTGGGTATTTACTTTCTTATTGGTAATGCAATGGTGAAAACAGCGGCATTAATGTTATTGTTTTCCTTTGCCTTTTCTCAATTGTTAACGAACCCTCTCAACGAACTTACCGAGCAAATTAACCAGTTTGATATGGACGACCCAGAAGCGTCGAAAATCCACATGGTTAATTATGAACAAAATGAATTAAGTGTCTTACAAAACGCCTACAATAATTTGTTATCTGAACTAGCAAAGTATAAAGAGGAACTTGCCCAGGCACAGAACGAGATAATTGCTTCAAACCGAAAACTCGACGAGCAAAATTTAATGTTAGAGCAAGAAGTAGCTCGCAAGACATCTTCATTAAGTACCACTATGTTAAAAATGGAACGCCAACAGCGTGAATTACTTACTCAACAAAGCCAATTAAAAGAAGAAAATAAACGTCGAAGCATCACTGAAAAAACCCTCATTGATACTAACAAAGAACTCAAAAGCTCTATCAATGAATTAAATAAAGCACAAGGCCGTTTGCTTGAATCAGAGAAAATGGCAGTATTAGGTGCTTTATCAGCAGAAGTATCTCACGAGATAAACACACCTATTGGCGTAAGTATTACTTCTGTCAGTTACCTTGCCGACCTTCTCACCGAGTTAAACAACGGCATTGAAGAACAAAAGCTAAGCAAACGTAGCCTTGAAGACTTTACTCAAAATGCCGGTCAAAGCGTTTCATTATTAATAAACAATCTCAATAGAGCTTCTGAATTAATTTCCAGCTACAAACAAGTCGCAGTAGATCAAACCAGTGATAAGATCAGACAAATAAATGTAGCAAAATATCTTGATGAAATTATTCAATCACTGCACCCTAAACTCAAGAAAACCAACCATAGAATAAAAGTAAATTGCCCTGAAAACTTAGACGTATATTGCCATGCAGGCGCAATATCACAGATTTTCACTAACTTAATCATCAACTCAATTATTCATGGATTTGATGGTATCAATCGAGGAGAAATTAACATAGATGTTCATATGAACAACAAAGATGTAGAAATTATTTACCAAGACAATGGTGTTGGTGTACCCGAAACCCAATTACCCTTGCTATTCGACCCTTTTTTCACCACAAAAGCAGGAAAAGGTGGCACTGGATTAGGTACTCATATTGTGCATAACCTTGTCACAGACACCCTCAACGGTACCATTCACGCTGAATCACAAAAAGGCCATGGATTAACCTTCACCATTAATTTTACTGATATGCAGTGATCCCTTCTTTTGCTATTTGTAGTTCAATAACTTTTCAAACATAAACTAATGATTAATTAATCATGTTAATTGGTATAAGATAACGCCCTTTCAAAAATAAAAGGCGAATTATCGCCCACGAGAGTTTTCAATGTGGTTTAAAAATTTATACTTTTTCGCTTTTACGCGTCCTTTCGAGTGGTCAGAGCAAGACTTGATCAAACATCTAAATGAACATTTATTTACTCCTTGTGCATCAACTGAAATGTCACACTTTGGCTGGGTTAACGCCTTAGGAAAACATGGTGACTCAGTAGTGCATTCGGTCAATGGCAATCACCTATTGTGTGCACGTAAAGAGGAAAAGATTTTACCTGCCCCGGTGATCAAAGAAATGTTAGAAGAGAAAATGGCCTTGCTAGAAAACGAGCACGGTCGCAGTGCAACAAAAAAAGAAAAAGAACAATTTAAAGAAGACATCATTTTTGAATTACTACCAAGAGCCTTTTCCCGTGTTACAGACACTCACGGCTATGTCAATGCAGAGCACAATATCATTGTAATCAATTCAAGTAGTCGCGCTAAAGCGGAAGACTTTTTAGCGTTACTTCGTAAAGTGTTAGGCACTTTACCTGTCACCAGCGTATCTCCTGAAAAAGCGCCGGATGAGTTAATGACAGATTGGTTAACTGAAAACAATCTTGGAGAGTCATTTGAATTAGGGACAGAAGCAGAACTACACGGGTTAGGTGATGATGGAGCGATAGTGCGTGTTAAAAACCAAGATTTAACAAGCGATGAAATGAAAAGCCATTTAGATGCCGAAAAGTTTGCTGTTAAATTAGAGCTTGTTTGGGATGACGCTTTATCTTGTATCCTCTGTGATGATTTCGCTATAAAGCGTTTAAAATTCTTTGATGTGTTACATGAACAAAATGAAGATATCGACAAAGATGACGTAGTAGCACGCCTTGATGCAGATTTTGCATTAATGGCCGGAGAAATTAACCGTTTTATTGGCGATTTACTGCATGAATTTAATTGTAAAACAACAGATTACCTAGAGAGTTAATTTGTTAATTAATGTTTAGTTAAAAAGGCGAAAATCGTCTTTTTAACTAAACATATTCTTAACATCCTGATACATGTCTTTAAACTCATCTGACGACATAAAATCAATATCAGGTAATATTCCTTTGGCAACATAACTTTTTAATAATACCTCTTGTGTCGATTCATTTTTGAAAATGCCATTATAAATTGCGCCTGCACGGATAAAATCTAAATAATGTACTTCTGCGGGTAATACCGTTAAATCACTCCAATTGAGTACAATATCGGTAAATTCTTGTGATAACCCCCACGCAATGGTTATTTCAGCACCTATTTTATTTGAAAGCTTAATAATTGCTTGTTGCAAAAATGTTGGATTGGCGAACACATCAGGGTGATTCTCAGCTTCCGTTAATATGGGTAGCACACCAATGCTATGAATAAGCGCAGCTAAGGTAAGAGTGTCTAATGTCAAAGGGCTGTGCTTATGATCGCGTTGATAAAATGTCATCAAAACCATAGCAACTGATGCGACCTCGATCGTTTTAGCCCACGATTTTTTCAAGTATAAAGAAACAATTTCATTTTCAGAAACAAACACCTGCTCTAACGCCATAGCTGTTGCAACACTTTTTATTTGTCTCAAACCAATACGAGTGACAGCTTGATTGACGGTCTCGACTTTTACCCCTCGACCTAATATGGCACTGTTTGCGACTTTCAACATGCCCATTGACAGAGCAGGATCGTGTGCAATTATATCGCTCATATCTCCTAGGTTAATTTGCGGATCATCTGCCGCTTCTCTTACCCTTAATGCAACTTCTGGCAGCGTCGGTAGTACAAGTGATTTTTGTTTAATTTTTTCAACAAGGATGGTGTACAACGCATTCTCTGTTCCCATTTGTTACGCCCTATAAATAATTGTTAATCCATTTAAAAATAGCACACTATTTTAATGCGTGTAGTGCTTTCATCAACGTTTATCGATATTTATTTAATGAGCATTAGTTAAACTTGTCGCTTTGAATACAAATCAGTTAGAAACGCTTGTAGCAGGCAAAAGTTATCGTAATTTATTATATAATATTCATTGCACAGGGGGTTCGCCACCTTTATCATTAAGAATTCAGCTTATTCTCACACGCACGATGAAGACCTGTTCCCAATAATTTTTAATAATCTCCCATTTAAACAATTAGAGTGATAAGCTTGCATTAGTGATGATTAAAAAGATCTTTCCAAGACTTTCTTTATCGCGACAAAGTAGAATAATAGAAACATCACTAAACCAAAAATTTAGTTGCATAGTGCAAAACCTAATCCATCACTTTTCGACCCTTCACTTGTAGCAAATTAAAATTCCTCAGTGATCGCCAACAATAAAGTTTTGGTGAAACCAGCTTGAAATGTTCAAAGCTTTAAGTCTTTGCTTAGTAAAAAATGCTAGTTTAAAAGGTTATTTTGACAACTTAAACCACTTTAAAAAGTTTACATTCAGCGCATAAAGTATGAGGTAAATACCTATGGCAATGGCTCCAATGTGACTAAAAGTATAACCTTGCTCCACATTAAAAAAGTTAAGGCCAATGCTCTCTGAATATATAAAAAAGACACCCCAAAAAAAACTTGGTAACCTGAAAATCATGATATTACCCCGTTATAGCTCTACAGTAGGCATTTGCCCCCATTTAAAACCCCATAGAAAAGAAGCCAATAAAACCATTTGTTCGCAAAAAACCTTTAAAGCGCTCGCAGTTTTGATCTGTTTCAAACTGTTTTTGGGCTCCATATAAATTCCGGGAGCCTTTTTGAATCAGCATTTCCTTTATAGTTGGGCCTAATCTTTCTAATGCAAGCGCGGTATATGAAAGAGGGCTTAGATCACTTGCTAATTTATATGCTTTTCCATAATCTTTCTCAATGCAAGCTTGAAATGCCTTTTCTTTTTTTGCTCTATCGGATATTCCACTGGAAGAACTGCCGCCGCTAATTATACTTAACCTGTAGATTGAAAAAGTTTAGATGAAGAATAATCATATGAAATTTTTTATTATTATAGGCACATTGAAACATTAATGATATTGACGGGCTTCTTAGGAAACGCAGTAGCATAATTTCTAGTAAAAGAAACTTGAGAGTAAGAGTAAAGTAATGATTAACACAATAAAGAAAAAACAAACTCCAATTATGTTGTTCCCTTCTTGTTTTTGTTGGTGTTGCTCTTTAAATGCAGCTAACTGATCATCATTAAAAGCTGAGCAGTGGTTGCATTGTTTTAATGACTTTGCATAGTACAGCCCACACCTCTTGCAGCGCTTTTGTTTTAAAACCCTTAGTCTCCATGCAAAACTCATTTCTATTGACATTATAAAGCCTTTGTATTTAATTTACTCATGGCCCCGAAAACTTATTTAGTTTGACGGGGCTATGTTGTAAAGCGACTACTATTTCTTGTTGAGTCGCCTATATAACTCTAGTACAACCGCTGTTATTAAAAAGTAAGAGATAAATTCTAATATCCCACTTTTAAATCCTACGTATTTATCATACAAAGCGTATGATATTACCAATATAAATAATAGTAATAATATTTTTACGATAGTTACTAGAGTAATATTTTTCATTTAAAACCACATAATTTTTAAAGCGTATGCAGCAGCTCCTAGCGCAGCCCCACCAAGACCAAAGCGAGCACCAGAAGAGACTGCACCAACAAACCCTTCCATTGTTGCTTCGCCCCAACAATATTTAGCACAACCACCATCTACTTGTTCAATTTCATTTACGTTTAATTCTCGCATAATATTACGCTCCATGAATCCAGCATTGTCTAATAAATAACACTGGTTTGTTAATTCGCTCAACCTCACTATGAATACGAGCGATTAATAAGGCAGACTTTACTTTCTTACGCGAACGTTCACTAAAGGCAGCCGCTTTTATTTCCTGAAAAACATTTAATATGAAATCTGACAGAAAAATCTTCATACACTTGATTGCAATACTGGTTTCTCATCATCAGAAATCAGTACGGTAATCCATATTCAGAAGATAGAGTCAAAGGTAGAATGGACAACTAAAGGTGGCAATTTAAAAACATTGTAAAAAGCTTGTATAAATGTTGGCTAGGTGTCCACTTCCCTTAAACTGAGACAGACATAATTAGAGTTTTCTGTAATGATTAATGCAGGAGACGACTATGAAAAAATCACGCTATACAGAAT
>NZ_MKQD01000046.1 GCF_001913705.1 Thalassotalea sp. PP2-459
TTTTAGTATTTAACAAACTAATTATGGCTCTGGCTATCAGCTAATCCACGAATGATTGGAGATCAGCACTTTCGTGGGGAGTCATTATGTCTAGCTTTCAGGTATATGATGCGATCAATAATTTTTGTTCTAGCTCTGGTTTTTTCTTGTAATACACTTGCTAAACATGTCGAACTATCGAAAGGTTCAGAAAATAAAGTTTGTACCAAGCTATTTTCAATTCGACTAATGAAAGCCACTTCAAGCTTTAGAGAAGCTGCAAAGTTATTGGCTGGAAAAAGGGAACGCCAGAGTGGAGGCAGCGAAAGTTATCCGATGACTACTCTTTGCTTAACAACGTAAATTATGCTGTCTTTGACATAGATAATGATGGCGTTAATGAATATGTGTACTCGCATTTTACATGGATGAGTGGTCAGCCTGGGGAAGTTTATAAAGTATTTAGCACCGACGTTATAAATACCAAAAACGATTTAAAGACATATGACTTTCATAAACAGGCAGGGCTTGATTCTGTGAGTCCACAGTTCGATTATCGAGAGTTTGGTGTATGGTTTGCTGATCTAATACATTATGTAGGCATTAAAGATATATACTTCGGAAAGGAAGATTATATTGACCGAAAGTTCTTTGTTGCTAAATATTCAAATAAAATGATCGTTGGTAAATCTGGTTATAAAACCTCAGATTTGGAAAACATTTGTACTTTTGAATATGTAGAAAGCTAACAAGGCGCTCAAGAACGGACAAAAAATAGTTGGCTTTTGTTCACTACGTTCACTATTTTAGCCAACAATTTTTTGCCGCTTAGCGTGGCGTTAGCTAGACAATATGCCAACTCCAGTATTATTTGAAAAGTTAGGCTCTAAATTAGGGCACCATAAAAAGTTAATCGATGCCTTATTTTTTGTAAGCATAACCGTTTTGGCTGTGTGCGTAGTATTGTTAAAAAACGAATCTGAATCTATTTGGCTAATGTTTGCTTTTGCTTCTTCTGGCTATCTTTTAATGTGGTCTGCCATTTTTCAAATGGTGATTTCTTGCTTCGATGTAAATTTTGAACAACATAGAACTTTCATAAATAAATTTTTGGCTATGCCTAATCGTAATGGTGTTGCTGAATCAAAATTAGCTCAATGGTTCTCCAGCTTATTCTTTTCGTTTTTTATGTTTGGGTTGTTTATATTTCCATTTTTTGGCATCTTCGTATGGTTGATGTCTAGCTAACAAGAGACTATGGCGTCAATAGTTAATTTTACACTTTTGGCGCTTCCCACATTACACCGTCTCTGAGCATCGAATTTAAAATCACAATCATCTTTCTGATACACGCTATTATCGCAACTCTTTTAGGTTTACCAACGGCCAGTAATCGTTGATATGTTGCTTTAAAAACGGGGTTTGATTGCATCGCTGACATCATTGCCATGTACAATACGGTTCTAACTTGTGCACGACCTCCTTGTATCTTTCTTTGGCCTTTATATCGCCCACTTTCTCTATTCATTGGTGCTACTCCCACTAAGGCTGCCGCTTGTTTACTGTTGATATAGCCCAATTCTGGTAAGTTACTGATGATAGATGCTGCGGCTATTTTTCCAATCCCAGTCATGCTTTGTAAAATCATGTTTTTGGCTTGATAATCAGGACAGCTCTCGATGACTTCGACGATTTTCTTTTCTATTTTATCTATTTGATTTTTAAATGCTGTGAGTATTGGTTTTATTGTCATGGCGAGGTTCTTTGGGAGTATTTGTAAGCGGTTCTTTTCCATGGTTTGCATCACAAGAAGTTGATTTCTACGCGCAACTAAATCACTCATAACCTGCATGGTATCTGGTTTCAACTGTGACAGCCTGGGTTTAATCGCCTCACCATAATGGGCAATTAATTGGGCATCGAGTTTGTCGGTTTTAGCGCGTTGACCAATGGCACCAGCAAAACGTTTAATATGAACCGGGTTGGCTATCACAAACGGTAAGTTTGCTTTGGCACATGCCATAATGAACGGCATTTCAAGGCGTCCTGTTGCTTCAATGATGATGCGCGTTGGTTTGTGTTTTTTGATAATAGAAACGGCTTTTTTAATGCCTGTTTCATCATTGTTCACTGTGAAATATATATCGAGAGGACGAATATAAATGTCGAGTTGATATTTACCCGTATCGACACCAACGTTTATGTTTTGCTTTGTTTTTGTATTCATAATAAGCTAACTCTTACTTGCATAATGCGGGTTCGAGACCCAGTAGACTATTCGAGTGTGGTGCTTGGAGTCCTTTGTCGCGTTCGTTCTTGTTATCGGTCTCTCAACTGAGGAGCCATCACTCAATCGAACTACGACAAGGAAAGCTTAAGTTGCTGCTTAAGCCTGGGTCTCACTTTACCTAAAGATGTTTAAAAAGAATAAAAAAGATGGGTGTATTATCCATACAAGGCGCTCAAACGGAAAAATTACAGTTGGCTCGCGCTTAGCGCAGTTTAGCCTAACTGTATTTTTCCGCTTAGCTTAGCGTTAGTTGCCCTAGGCGTAGGCGTCGAGTTTTGATGGAAAATATCTACCATTAGTGCCACTCAATTGCATCAAGCCTAACCATCCAATTGCATTTTGGTTTGCCACTTTTAAATGTAAGTGTTAGCAAGAGAAAATCTGATATTTATTAATTTTAAGGCACTGTAAGGCTAAAGCTGCCGTAATCAAAATTTCGAAATATGTCTTCAGTGCCAATAACAATAATTGTGATCATCCGATTTTGCTCATTTCATCACTTTGTTGACTTTTTCAACAAAAAAAGTGAACCTACGAGGTGTTACGTAGTTTATTTGTCTGCTTGATGTAAAGGAAAGTGATGAAACTACACAACTATCAGAATAGTTAATAATAAAAAAAGGGAAAATTAATGTATAAAAGTATTCAAGGAATCGCTGGGGTTATTTTGTTACTTTCATTTAGCGTTATGGGAAACGAAACCCAACTAACGCTGCTGGAAAAGGAAATTGATAGAATTGCAGAAGAGTCTATTCCAACTAATGGACCGGGGTGCTCTGTAGGTATTATTAAGAATCAACAATTTTTATTCAAGAAAAGCTACGGTTTGGCAAACATCGAACACCAGGTTCCGCTCAGTTCAATATCAGTATTTCGTATGGCATCTGTATCCAAACAATTCACCGGGTTTGCGGTATTGCTATTAGCAGAAAAAGGGGAAATTAACCTTGATGATGATATACGGAAACATCTTACTGAATTGAAAGACTATGGTGTAAAAGTAACTATTAACTCAATGTTAGGTCACGTTTCAGGAATGGCAGATTACGATACACTTCAATCGCTCTTACCCAAACCACTACTGTCGACCGCAGGTGGTCCGTTCAGACTTGGTGATGAGGACTACCTGACCAAAGAAGAATACTACGATGTCATAAAATCGCTTCCTTTAGAGCATCAGCCTGATACGCAACAGGCTTATAGTAACTTCGCTTATTTTTTATTGTCGGAGTTAGTCGCTAAAGTCAGTGGCATGTCCATGCGGGAGTACACTACAAAATATATATTTGAACCGCTTGGGATGCACGACACTTTTTTCGCTGATGATATGCGAGAGATAGTACCTAACCGTGCCGAAGGGTATAGAACATTCAAAGATATTGGATTAAAACGTTATGAAACAAATATTTTTGTTGTGGGTGACGGTGGTCTTTAAACGACACTCGAAGATATGTTGATTTGGGATAATCACTTTTATACCCCGAAATTAGGTGATGCTCCTAACAAATTGATGGCTCAATTTAATACGCCAAATAGTCAACACTCATTCGAAAACAACGGAATAACTTTTTATGCTAATGGGCAATATATAGAGCCAAATTATACGCTGCACAATGGCGGATGGATGGGTACAAGCACTAGTTATATCCGTAGACCCAAGGAGCAAGTAGCCTTTGTTGGTATGTGTAATAGCTCTTCACTCGATGCAAATGTTTTTACTTACGAAATACCGAAAATCCTAACTAAACTTAAAATATGGGATGTGACTGACCCTGCAATTTTTTAGTCTGATTTTAGTTTTTAAAAAATAAAGGTTCATAGTAGCGGGGGAAGATCACTGCTAACAGTTTGCTCGGTTTCGCTTCGCTCGGTATTATAGCCAACAATTTTAAGCCTGTTATTTAGGCGTTAGGGTGAATAACTCATTTACTTATCGTTTGTTAAGTTTAGAAAATAATCTAGACACCCACAATTAACTTGTAAAATTCCAGTGTTTGTCTAATCTTTGAGTCATTGTAAATCAATCGCAAGGAAGCGAAATGACTATCGCCAGAAGTCGTCAAGTATGTTTGGCGGCTACACCTTATTATCATTGTATTTCCCGTTGTGTTCGCCGTGCTTTATTAAATCTGCTGTTCACTAAGGAGTAAGATTGTAACCTTGAGTTAATGTGATACTATTGTGATACATTATTTGAATGTTTATATAAGATTTATCATGAGAGTTGAACTTGTAACAACACTTAAACGGCAAGCTACTAAAATTCTCGCTGACCTACATACATCAAAAGAACCCGTACTGATAACTGAACATGGTCAACCATCTGCTTACTTAGTTGATGTAGAAGATTATGAGTTTATGCAACAGAGATTGGCTATTCTTGAAGGTGTAGCACGCGGTGAGCAAGCAATTAAAAATGGTGAAACTTTCTCAAATCAAGAAGCAAAAGAGAAAATGAGTAAATGGCTGAAGTAATATGGACTTCCTCAGCCCTAGATGATTTAAACGAGATCGCTGAATATATTGCTTTAAGTAATCTTTCTGCTGCAAAAAAAGTTGACTCAGAAAGTATTTGATAAAATATCTAGATTAGAAAATCATCCTGAATCTGGTAAAAACCACATGAATTGATGAACTTAAATTATCGTGAAGTGAATATTAATCCTTGTCGTATTTTTTATAAAGTGGATAGCGACAAAGTTTATATTTTACATGTTATGCGACAAGAACGCGATCTACGCAGGTTTCTTTTACAGAGTTAAATACGGCTAACAAAAATTTAAGCCGGACTGTTAACAGCTTAGGTGGTTCCGCTTTGCTACACAATTTGAACAAACTCGATATGGCTCTGCCTTTTTAAATTAGCGACTGTATAAATTGTCAAAAAAATTTTAGGTACTGTAATGTTTGTGATTAAAGATTTTAGATTTTTAACTATTCTACTGGATGTCCTATCTATTCTGCTTCTTCGTTGGTATTTATAACCATTTATAAATTCATTGATAAACACTACATGTTCTGAGAAACGTTAAGCACTGGATGTTAAATTAATCAATTTTCGTTCATTTGATTTAGTTTTACTTGCAGCGAACGTTAATTGGATCAATATAATTAATAGTATTTCAAAGGCTGTCACTAGAACCGAACCTTCTAAACCAAAGTTTCCTCCGGTAATTAACGAGTTTTCGTTACGAACAATTACTAGCCAACTTTCCATTTTATGACCGCTAACTTCGAAGCCCAAAACGGTACCTTGAAAAAAATTCCAAGTAAAGTGAAGCATAATGGGGAACCATAAATTTCTGGTGTGTAAATAATAAAGGCCAAAAGTAACACCTGCTAGTGCTAAGTTAATTAGCGATATTAATGTCCAATTATCATTACCTAAATGGAGTACCATGAAAATCATTGAGGAAATAAATAAAGCTAAGTAGGGTGTCGTTGCCCTCATTAAAAGACCTTGGATAAACCCTCGGCATAAAATTTCTTCTAACATTGCTACTATTAAAAAAAGTGAACAACTTGCTAACCATGGTACAAGGTTAAATGGCCGAACTGTATATGAGATATAACCTTTGCTGACTAATAAAAAGAAACATGTTGCTATAATAATAATTCCCGCCAACGCGCCTAATATCGCATCAGTTTTATAACCATTTAGTTTAAAGCCTAAGGAACTGAAAGGGATGTTTTGGATGTAAAAAGCTATTTTTATACAAATTATAATAGCGATTAACTCGGCTAATAAAACAAATGATTCGCCAGCAGTGCCAAGTGCTTCACTATATTCACGTTGTGACAAATTAAACATATCAAGGGTTAACATGCCATTAATTAAGAGTGGTATAAGAAAAATAAACTGAATAAGCAGTGTTCCAATGAGTACTAAAAAGGTTATATATAGAGCTCCTAAAATACTGGGTTTATCTGTATTATCATCACTGCATTTAGAACGAGCCTTGAGTGAGTCGTCTGGCTTTTCTTGGATGCGCATTATGTGTTCCTGTTGATAAATATAGTCTTTAATTAAAAAGGGCAAAACTTGAGGCTGCATATAAATAGCGCTGGGCTGTCTATTAACTTTGTGCTAATTAACGGCTTTTACTTCTTAATCAAGCACGATTAAATAATAAAAAACTTCACGTTAAACAACAAATCAATAAAAATACAAACAAGTAAATTATCTGTTAAGCCTTTGTTCTTATGTATTTATTTTTTTGTTGTATTTATATTGTAAAAAGGTAGTCCGCGAAAAAGGAGCCTTTTTAACTTAAATGATGATTATAAAGTGTCAAAGTCCACAAGTTTCTCACAAGCAAGAATCACTCGCGCGCAATAAATTGTTTTGAGTGAACATTAATCAAAAAACACAAGTGGCAGCTAAAGTTAGGCGCTCACTACACTGGAAGTATTATTATTTTGTGGGATATTATCTATACGATGAAAATTAAATGAGGCAAAAAAACAGCTGGCTTTTGCCCTAGTGTCGCTTATTTTGGCCAACATATTACTTGTCTTTAACATGTGTTATATACCAAGGAAGTAGGCAAGTTTTAAAGTGCATTATTTCTCAGCATAAAGAAATCATCTCAGCCAAAATTGCAGTGGTCACTTCTTTAGATGGATAGCTATTAAATATCTTGCGTATTGCATATATGATACTAACGTTATTTTTCTGAAAGGTTTGATTAACTTATGACTTGTATAACGAATATTATCCTTACTACCGCCATACAAGATGGGGCTTGGATGAACAGTGATTACGGTAGTATAGATACAATTAATGAATATTTATCTAAAAAATATCAAGGCACAAGGCTTAATTCAGTAGAAAATAGTGCTGGTGGCCACAAAACGATTAGTTGTGATATGTTTGTTGCTGCCGTAGATTATTTGGAGCTACATGAATTCATTGCTGTATTTGAAAAAATAAATTGGGATAAACCAGCCGAGGTGCATCTTCTTATTAAAGGTCATAATGACTTAACTTTTACGTCGTATTATCCAAAAACTTAGTAAATAGGTATACTGCTAACTAGGTTAGTTATTCATCTATTCTTTCAATTTAGTTGGTTGATGTCGTTTAGTAAATTTTTAGTATACTAACAAATAGGGAGTGGGTTAGCGATTTCAAATCATTCGTAATGTTTGATAATTAATATATTGAGGTGTAATTTGATAAAACCAAAGGCAAAAAAAATATTCGGTTTTTCGCTTATTATTACGTCTATTTTTTCATTATATTTTGTGCCGTGGCTATTAGTAAAGGCATGGCTACTACCGTTACCTAATACAATACAACAACAATTAGATGAAGCCATAGAACATGGTTTTGACGGCATGATTGTATATATTAACCAAACAGGTAAGCCAGCTCAGGTTTATACAGCAGGTTGGCATAATAAAGAAGCTAAAGTAGCTGCCAAACCTAAAGCGCTTTTCAAAATTGCCAGCATTAGCAAACTTTACGATGCTGTTGCAGTAGCAAAGTTAGTTAACGATGGAAAGCTTTCATTGAATAAAAGCCTTGCAGATTATTTACCAGAACTAGTCGGTCAAATTCAATATGCAGAAAGTATCACTCTAAAAATGATGGTAGAACATCGAAGTGGAATACCAAATTTTACCGATACAGAAAATTTCTGGGGTACTCCAACCGAAACTTACGAAGAAAGCTTAGCATTAATTTTAAATAAACCGGCTAATTTTAAACCCGGGGATGGTTATGAATATAGCAATACTAATTATCTGTTAATAAATAAAATAATGGATGAGGTCTTGGGTTACGATAATTTTCAATTTATTAAAGCACGAATTCTTACGCCACTTAACTTAGTGAATACATATTCTGGCCTAGATGAAGTTACGCTTGAACAGGTAATGAGTGGTTATCATGTCGGACACCCTTTTGATTTAAAGGAAGACGAACATGGTATGCTCGCGACAGCTGAAAATGTTGGCCTTTTTGTAAAAGCATTAAACGACGGCTCTGTTTTTTCAGGGAAAGAGCAGGAAATATACTCTAGCATTTATAAGTTCGAACATGCTGGTTGGGTGCCTGGATATCAAAGTTTCGCTAATTATTACAAAGACCTAGATGCTGTGGTAATTCAATTCTATAGTACAACGGATCCTAAGTTGTATAATTGGAATTTATCAGAAATTATAAATAGTCGGATCGCTAAAATACTTACAAATCAAAAAAACACAAACCCAAATTAATGTGTTCAAACAGTAAATAAGATTGCTTCAAACGCATTAGCGGCATGGGAACTAGGTCTTTCTTTATATTTTAATTGGTATAAAGATCTTGATGTTTTCTCATTATTTAGCGGTTCTAGACGTTTTAGTTTACCAAGCTGCACTAACTCTTCAGTTACAACATTTGGTAATAGGGCAACGCCTAAACCTTGTGCAACTGCTCTCGCAATGGCTTCATTGCTGCCTAGTTGCATTCTATTTATAACTTTAATATTTTTTTGTTCCAATAGCTGTTTTGAAATTTCTAGCGTACCTGAACCAGGCTCCCGTAAAAGCCAATGCTGATTGCTTAACTAGATTTTTATATTGACCGTTTTTATTCTTTTTATCTATTTGGCTCAACAAAAATAATACAAATGGGCATGAATCTCACATTGAGTTTCCTTGGTTTGCATTATTTTTTATTTTAGCAAGTGGTGTTCATTCAACTTCATGGATATCTTATGAAGTTTCTCAAAGCATTGCTTGGTTAGATAATATTTTATTAACTATTGCGATGGTCGCTTTAGGTTTACGTACCCACATAAGTGCGATACGTAACGCGGGGATCAAGCCATTGTTACTAGCTTTTTGTTTATTTTTGTTTCTCTGTATTGGTGGTTACGTGATTAATTTAGGGTTAATGAAGTTGTTTTGGCTATAATTTTTCAGCAGCGTAGTATTAAAATGCCGTGATGTTGTTATAGATAACTAAAGAAGCAATATTATAATTAATCCGTTTGAAACGATAAGCAATGAGTGTAAATTATAATATTTTTCAGATGAAAATGGTCGGGATAGCAGGACTTGAACCTGCGACCTCACGTCCCCCAGACGCACGCGCTACCAGACTGCGCTATATCCCGATAGCGCAGTATAATAGCGCTTTATATTTTTAATGCAATCAATAATATTGCTTTACAAACTAATTGGTTTTTTATTAATCACTCGAGCCATCTTTTTTATCTGATGTTTGACTGTATTGTTTGATAAAGTGAACACCATCAATCATTAACGGAAAGTCTCTATTGACCATAATGGGGGATTCAAGTTGACGAGAGTAACTTTGAAAATTACCGTTCTGATCAACTAAAACTGATTTATCTTTGCTAAATACCATGATGCCATTATCAACCGTATTGGCAATAATACGACTTTGATATAACGTTGTGATGTCTTTACCAACACTATGATTAATTCCTCTAAGAGGGCAGTTCAGCCAAGTAGTTAATATGGTTGGAACTAAATCAAAATGACTGGTTAAACGATTTGGTGCTTTAGCTTCACTTTTTGGGTTAATAAAGAGCGCGGGTTTAATATTTAAACCATTTTCAATTCGGTTATTACCAATGCCACTGATCCAAATAGTATCTTTTTCTTGTTTACTTCGTTGTGCAAGTAATAAAGCATCAACAAATAATTCAAACTGATACTGATCATTTTCTGCAAAGTAATAAATATGTAGTGCTTGTTTATTGGAAGATAGCTTTTTTCCGACAACAAAGTTTGAAATATTTTCAAAATAATTTACATGATCAAAAAGTCCTTGATATTCCAATAGACTTTCATCTTCTTTACTAGAGAATACGGTAAGGTTAGTGGTAAGATTTTTAGCCGCTAAAACTTGGAAAAGCACCGGTGGCTTTTGTTCTGCAATAATCGGTTTTTTATAAATGGTAGGTAGGCTATAAAGCAAATTAAACCAAGAGTTTTTTGGTAACGCGTTATCTATGTGTTTAACGAGCGGTAAGGCATTTTCACTAGCTCTTCGAGAAAATTGTGCAATTTGACGTTGAGATATATCGCTATTCGTCAATACTAAAATAGCGCTGTTTCTAGGGGAGAATTCAGTTTCACAAGCCTGCGTTATAATAGGGTATTTAGGTGTTTGTTTGCCAAATGATAACGGACTAGTACGTCTTGCCATATAATCGTTTTTATCAAACATTCCGTATTTAGTGAGTAACGTTTTTGCCGTAGCAGGGTACGATAATGGTAGTACCGTGTCTTGTCTTAACACGTCATATTCAAGGTTTGCATCTGCCCAGATATGAGTGATATGGCTAAAAAAGAAAGACGCTACTAAACCAAACACAACAAATTTTGCGTATGTATTTTTTTGTAATTGTCTTAAGTGTTTCCAGGCATAGTTACTCACCACTAATTCAAAGGTAAAAATAGCAAAAAATAATAATAAGCTAATAAACCAAAAAGCACGGCTATTTTGGCTGATTTGTGTTTGAATTAATGAGATTATTTGGTCGCTAGACGAAGCGTTTAAATGATAACCTAGTCGTGCATAAATAAAGGCATCAAGTAATAATAATAAAAGCCCAAAGGTAAACACAATTGATGCAGTAGCCCGAATGAAGCGTGTTTTAGGAATAATTAACGTTAATGGGAATATCAACAATACAAAACCAATGAAGGTTAAAAATCCCATGTGGCTTAACCAAGTTGTGATTAAATACACTTTACCTAATAGCGTTTCAGGTATTGATTCGGTAAACAAATAAAACGTTGATAGTAAAATTGCCGCCAGAATATTGAAAAAAGTAAACCAATGACTCCAACTAACTAGAGGCATTAACCGTTTACTGTATGTTGATGATTTATTTGAAACCATTAAACTTTGTTACTCTTATTCGTGTTTATTGTTAAGGTGTATTTATTTGTTAATCGATTTTTTTAACGCGTTAGTAAAATTATCAACCATCGCTTGCTGTTGAGCTTCTTTTATATCATGCTCAATGATGCTGGTAACAACATTACCCAAACACATTAAGGCGAGATCAGCGGTTACTTTTTCGTCAACTAATACATTTTGTAGGTCTTGAATAATTTTTTCTACACGTTCGTTCGAATACTTAGATACAATAGGCATAATAATATTTAAAAATCTTTAATAATTGCGTTAAGTTTATCAAAAGCTTACTCAATATCATACTGACAATACTTATGAGTTTAATAATTTCTAACATAGCACTTCATTATATTACTAGAACTGGCGAAAACAGTGATGTTCAGGTAACGTTCGGCCCCGATCAGGTTGAGATCACACCTCGCATTGAAAATTTCGTTGATTCATTACATAACATATACAACGGAAAGGGCAGTAAAGCATATGGCCATTTCTCTAATGAGCCAACACCTTCTGATCACAAAAACTTTATTGAATTGATCACTGATTATCTTGATGAGTCAGAACCTTTCAATGATTTCAGTAAAAAATCAACAGCACTATTGAAGCTTGAACTAGAAAAGTACGACATAGAAGAAAATGGCTACTTGGTTTTTTGCTATTATGAATATATGGGCGGCAGATATTTGTTAGTAGCAGTTATTCCCGTATCAGAGCATTATTCTGTTGATGGTGACCTTACCATCTCGGCCAATAAACATTTAGATACTTCTAAACTACAGCTTGCTGCACGCATTGATTTATTTGATTTTCAGCAAAACGCTGAGGGTAATCGTTATATTTCGTTTATTAAAGGCCGAGCAGGTCGAAAGATTTCTGATTTTTTTCTTGATTTTTTATGCTGTCAAGAAGGTTTAGATGCGAAAGAGCAAACACAAACGTTAGTAAAAGCGGTGGAAGATTTTGTATCGGTGAATCAACTAGATGCAAATGAAAAACAAGATACTCGCAAGGAACTTTTATCGTATTGCAAAGATCAAAAAGCTTCTGCTCAAGATGTTTCTATTAAAGAGCTTGGTAATATGATATCTAAAGAAGGTGCTGAGCAAGACTTTTACTCTTTTTGCCAAGAAAATGACTATCCATTAGAAGAGTCATTTCCGCATGAGCAAGCTATTGTAAATAAAGTGACTAAATATTCAGGATACGGTGCAGGCATCAGTATCAGTTTCGAGCGCAGTCATTTTGGGCAAGATGTTGTGTATAATGCTGCTAACGATAGTTTAACCATTTATAAAATACCGCCTAATTTAAAAGAACAGTTACTTAAGCTGTTGCAAGATGAAGATAGAGCGGCGCAAACTAGCCAACCTTTCGAATAAACGCGTTGGCAATATATAGAACACAAGTAAAGGATATTCATGAATACATTAACGATTACTCGACCTGACGATTGGCATGTGCATTTACGTGATGGTGAGTTTTTAAGTACTACTGTAGCTGATATTAGCCGCTACTTTGGCCGTGCTATTGTGATGCCAAACTTAGTACCACCAATCACTAATAAAGAGATGGCCGAGGCTTATTACCAACGTATTATGGCGAACAATCCGTCATCAACATTTAAACCGTTAATGGTGTTATATCTTACTGATAATACAACAGCGCAAGATATCAAAGCAGCTAAAGAAAGTGGCATTGTGTATGCTGCAAAGCTTTATCCGGCAGGGGCTACAACAAACTCATCTTCAGGTGTAACCAATGTTGATAACATTGCCAGCGTTATTGCAGAGCTGGAATCGCTTGATATGCCATTATTAATTCATGGCGAAGTAACCAGCGTAGATATTGATATTTTTGACCGGGAAGCCGTTTTTATTGACACTATTTTGAAACCATTAGTGGCTAAGCATCCTAACTTAAAAGTAGTACTTGAACACATTACTACTAAGAATGCGGTAGACTTTGTAAATAGTGCAAGTGAAAATGTTGCAGCTACCATTACAGCCCATCATTTACTATATAACCGCAATCATATGTTGGTTGGCGGTATCAGGCCGCATTATTTCTGTTTACCTATTCTTAAACGCAATATTCATCAGCAAGCATTAATTGCTGCAGCAACAAGTGGTAGCAATAAATTTTTCTTAGGAACTGATTCTGCCCCCCATCCTAAAGATGCTAAAGAATCAGCCTGCGGTTGTGCTGGTTCTTATACCGCTCATGCGGCTATCGAGTTATACGCTGAAGTGTTCGAACAGGAAAGCGCCTTAGATAAATTAGAAGGGTTTGCGAGTTTAAATGGCCCACGTTTTTATAATTTGCCTGTAAATTCAGACACCATTACGCTTGAAAAGTCAGCTTGGTCAGTTCCTGAAACGATGGCACTTGGTGACGATATAGTTGTTCCAATCAGAGCCGGTGAAGATATTCATTGGCGTGTTTTAGATAAATAGGTAAGTAATGCAATTATTTGTCAAAGATTTAACCGTTATTGATTTTTCCTATTGTTGCTCAGAACGAGGAATAGTAGGAGAGAGTTGGATTGTTGATGTGCTGCTTGATGGTTCGTTAAACGATATGAAAATGGTGCTTGATTTTGCAGTAGTTAAAAAGCAGATCAAAGCGATTATTGATGATGCAGTCGATCATAAATTGTTGATCCCAGAGCAATGTTCATCGGTACAAGTGTCAGAATCTACCTTTCATAAGGAACATGAATTTGTAGATTTAGCTGCGAGCCGTGCACAATATTACTTGCAATCACCTGCATGCGCTTTTGCAAAGTTGCCGGCAAGTGAAATCACTATTTCCTCTGTCACTGATTATCTTACCACTATTATTTTAGCGCAATTACCTAATAATGTGGCTGGCTTAGAGTTAACGTTACGACCAGAAAAAATAGACAGTGATTTTTATCATTATACTCATGGCCTTAAATTACATGATGGTAATTGTCAGCGAATTGCGCATGGTCACCGTTCAAAAATTGAATTGTTTCACAACGACAATCGTTCTACTGACTTAGAGCATTTTTGGTGTCATCGTTGGCAAGACATTTATATTGCCTCAGAAGATGATCGGGTATCAAAACAACATATTCAATTGTCTGAAAATGCACATTCAAAATTATTAGACAGTCATCATTACTTTGCTTATCAAGCGCCACAAGGTCGATTTGACATTGCCGTTGAAACAAAGGTTCTTGAAGTTGTTGATTGTGACTCTACCGTGGAATTATTAGCTGATTACATTGCTCGTCAATTAAAATTACAACAGCCTCAAGATAATTTTACCGTAATTGCGTATGAAGGTGTTGGTAAAGGAGCCATTGCACATGCTTAATTACAGTAAATATGTAAGCTTAGCAGCAGGGTTTCTGCTATCAACATCGATAACTATTTCTGCTTCAGCTCAGGAAGTAACACTTAAAGGCGTTATTAAGCAGGGCGGTTTGATTATTGGCAAAACCATACCTAACAGTAAAGTCAGCTTAAATGGTGAACCACTTTTATTGTCTGACAATGGTGATTTTGTTTTCGGTTTTTCACGTGATGAAGCAAAAACTAAAAAACTTGTGGTAGAAAAGCCAGATGGAACAGTTTACACAAAAACGTTAACACCTAAAAAGCAGCAATATAATATTCAACGGGTTGAAGGGATCGCAAAAAAAATAATGAATCCCGATCCGAACAACGTTAAACGGGCAAAAAAAGACGCTGAACAAGTTTACTTGGCTCGCAATAAAACCAGCCACCGGTTAGACTTTACCCAAGGCTTTATTGCACCGGCAACTGGTACAATCACAGGTGTTTATGGTAGCCAACGTTTTTATAATGGTAAACCTGGTAGGCCACATTATGGTTTAGATTACGCTGGACCAACTGGAACACCTGTGATAGCACCTGCGTCAGGCATTGTGACCTTATATGTTCCTGATATGTTCTATTCAGGTGGCACGATGATCATCGATCACGGGCACGGCGTTACTTCAACCTTTTTACATTTAAGTGATAGTTTTGTAAAAGAAGGGGATACGGTTAACAAAGGTGATAAAGTGGCGGCTATTGGTGCCACAGGGCGTGCCACAGGGCCGCACCTTGATTGGCGTATTAATTGGAAACATGTCAAACTTGACCCCGCTTTAGCACTAAAAGCATTTGAATAATTCAATCTAATATAGGGAAGTGTTGTTGTGAATATTAAAATTTTTATTGCTATAACAGCAACTCTTTTATGCTTATCAAATGCATCTGCAAACACCAAATCAATCCTTGCGGTTGGTTGGGAGCTTTGGTATCCGTATCAATATCATAATAATCAACATGAGTTAGTTGGCTTAGATATTGAAATATTTAATAAAATTGTTAAAAAAGCTGGATACAATATTGCCTATACTGAATTACCATGGAAGCGCCATTTACAATATATAAAAATGGGTAAAATGGACATTGCCATGGGCGCTTCACTATCGAAAGACAGAACTGAATACGCATACTTCACCAAGCCTTATAGAAAAGAACAAGTGAAGCTGTATGTAAGAAAAGGAACCCGGCAAAACATTATTCTTAACTCTTTAGCTGATTTATCAAAAAGTAATTACATGATCGGTGTTGAAGGTGGTTATTATTACGGTAAATTGTATAAAAAATTGATCTTACAAGCTGAGTTCAGAGCACATATTAGTGAAGTAATTGACTTAGAAGAAAACGTAAAACAAACATTAAAAGGGCATTTAGATGGTTTTCTAGTTGATCCTGTGACCATGCGAGCCTTTGTTGAAAAATATAAGCTATTCAATGAGTTTGAAGAACACCCAGTAGAAATATATCAAGATGAAATTTATTTGATGTTAAGTAAATCTACGATGAATGAAGATGATTTAGCTCGATTTAATGATGCAATTGAGAGTTTACAACAATCAGGCGAGTTGTTTGAAATCAACCAACAATGGACAAGCTTGCAAGCATCAAAAAGGTAGGGCTTTCGCCGCTTTATTTTTCGCAATATCTGCCCGTTTATCATAGTTTTTAGTGGTTTCAACAGAAGAATGGCCCATTAAATCTTGTACAACGAACACGTCTTCACCATTTTCAAGTAATTTCGTAGCATACGTTCGGCGTAGATCATGCGGTGTTAAACGTTTTAAACCAGCTTCTTGATAACGTCTGATAATAATGTCGTAAATAGTTTGTCCGGATATCGGCGCATTAATGAGTTTATTTCCTTTGCGCGCTCTAAGAAATAAAGGACCTGGCTCAGTACCACGTTCTAATAACCACACATCTAAAATTTCTAAAATACGGTTATGTAAGGCATTAACACGTTCTTTATTTCCTTTACCTAATACCCGCAAGGTAGCTTCTGTTAAGTTTAAATCACTGAGTAATAGATTTGCCGCTTCATGGCGACGTAATCCAGCACCGTAAACTAGCGCCACAACCGCAGCGTCGCGCATAGCGATTACACCATCTTGCATCATGCAGTAATCAATCAACTGATTAAGTTCATCTAACGATAATGCGCGTCCTTTAACACTACGAGAGCCACGAACACGTCTGATTTCTTTGATGTGTTGATAGGTTTCTACATCTATTTCTTTTTTCCGCCAGGCTTCTTTAGCAACACCTTTAAGTGCAGATAAATACACGTTTATTGTTGCTGGAGATTTTCCTTGTGATGAAAGCTCAGAAAGAAAATAAAGAATATGCTCATAATGTAAAAAAGACCAATCAACATGTTGATGCGATTTCTTTTTTTGTAATTTAAAAGCAACAACATTTAACAATGATGCCATAGTCACACGGCTTTGTTCTGATTGTAGTGACATCAGATAAACTTCTGATGCGGATTTATTTGCAAACATTTAAAACCTACAAACGTGATGCGTTATTAACAAACTTATTTTATGTAAATAAAATAATGTGATTGAATATAAACAACATTAACGAACCCGATCACCAAAATAGGTTTTGAAGTATAAACCTATTAAATACAATGGTGATTGTACGTAAAAAAATAAGTGTTATTGGCTATCATAACAGCTAAATTTCACGTAGCGTAACGTATAAAACAATATATTTATGCTGAGAGCATGCGTTTTTATTGGACTGTAGTGAAAAATACCTAGATATAAATGATAAGTAATCACAAAGCACAATGAATAAATTTGCACTCAACACAGGCTATAAAGCTAATGTAACACGATTTATCGTTTAAATAATAGATAATCTTTTAAAATCGTGATTTTAATAAGTAATAAATCACAACATTTCTGAAGGCTTTCTTTTGGAAGCTTGATTGAAGTTTAATTTACTTTATGTAGGCTTAATAAATTCAAGATCAAATATCATTGATTAAAACCTTGAATCATTTTCACAAGGTATTCCGTCATTATCACCATCCATCTTTGTATTAGGACAATGTCTGGTAAAGAACTCAGCTTCTTCTCTAGATGTCATTTGACTACAATGCTGTCGTCCATCACAGGTAAAGTGCTGGGTTGGAGCAATGTTTGCTGGTATTGGCGTTGCTTTAAATTGTGATTGCGGTGTTTGATTACTTTGCCCTAAATCAAGGCGCTGAATGATAAATGCAGCGATTGCGATAATGACAGCAGCATAGATAACTTTATTGCCTGAACGAGTTTTATACGTTTTTGAAGCTTTAAAGGGTGAATTAGCTTTTACGCCTTCAATACGAGCATTAGTCGCTCGAGCCTTCCCTTTATGTTGCTCAACATCAAAATGAATGAAGTCACCTTGCTTAGGCTTTCTACTCATATGTTTGAGTGCAGAGATATGTATGAAAGTATCTTGGTTTAATTGAGCAGAGTTTATAAAGCCAAAGCCTTTGGCATTGTCCCACTTAGTTAACTGGCCTCGGTACATCACAATCCTTGTTTGTAATAATTGAGAAAAATATCAGGAGAAGTAAAGTTATACAGTATTGGTTTTTAATCGTCTAGTTGAAGTACGTAGTAACTTATTAAACCTTTCGCATTCGAAATGGTTTTCTTCAGGGCAAACTGCGGCATGTCGTAAGCCATCTCTCATTGATGTTAGTTGTATTATTTTTTGATCAATTTCATCTGCTTTTTGTTGTAGTTTTCTTCTATCTACTACAATTTTTCCTTTAGGTTCAAACATATTATTGATTTCATTGAGTGATAACCCTGCGAGTCTACCTAAGGAAATAAAAGATAGCTGGGTTAACACTGCGGGATCGTATTGTCGCCTAAGACCATGTCTTCCTATGGGGTTAATTAAACCTTTTTCTTCATAATACCTTAATGTTGATGCCGGTATTCCTGACAACCTAACAACTTCTCCAATATCTAAAATACTCATTATCTCCTCTTGACTTAAAGTTAACTTGAAGTGGCATGGTAGTTTATCAGATGAAAATAAACAGGCAAATGCTTATTTATTTGGCTGATTAATATTAAACAATATATCGCAAAGAGGTTAACAAATGATTGAATGGATAATTAACAGCGTGCTTATTGGTATTGGAGCAACCGTAGTGCTTGATTTATGGTCTTTATTTATAGAGAAGCTATTTAACATGCCACCTCTTAACTGGCGCATGGTCGGTAGATGGGTAGGATTAATGAGTGACGGGAAGTTTTATCATCAAAATATATCACAGAGTAAAGCGGTTAATAATGAGCTACTTATTGGGTGGGTGACACATTATATAATTGGTGTAATATTTGCCGGTGCTTTTTTATTGATAGTTAATGAAAGCGTTACTCTCACTTCAGTTTCGTTTTTGTCGAGTGTTATCTTTGGAATGGTCACTGTCGTTTTCCCCTTTTGTATCATGCAGCCTTGTATGGGGCTTGGCTTTGTGGCATCAAAAGCCCCTAAGCCAAATATTGCACGCATACGAAGTTTGATAAATCATATGGTTTTTGGTGTTGGATTATACGTAGCTACCCTCACCTGTATTATTGTTAATCAATCACTAACTTGAAAGTTATTGAGCAAGAGCGAGTTGCTCTCTGTGTTTTAAATTTTTGTTCAGCTTAGCCGCGGGTTAGGTCGAGGCATGAAGAGATATAAAGAAAAGGTAACAGGTTTACATTCCTGTTACCTATTTTAGTGCTAACCGTTAATTAAGAAGTGTACGTAGATACTGGCAACATAACCTAATGCAATTGCCCAACTCCATTTTAAATGACCAACAAATGAATATTTTCCTTTTGTTTGCCCCATTAACGCAACACCTGACGCTGAACCAACAGATAATAAACTTCCACCCACTCCTGCGGTCATTGTCACTAATAACCATTGCTGTATGTCCATTACCGGTTGCATACTTAATACGGCAAAAACTACGGGAATGTTATCAACAATGGCAGATAAAACGCCTACGGCTATATTTGCGTACGTCGGGCTCCAATTTGTGTATAGTAGTTCGGAGACTAAAGATAAATAGCCCATAAAACCTAGGCCTCCAACACACATCACAACACCATAAAAGAATAATAAGGTGTCCCATTCAGCTCTTGCTACTTTATCGAAAATATCAAATGGCACAATATTTCCTAAACGTTTTAGTGCCTTTTCATCTTTATTTATTTGTGCTTTAGTGCGTTTTTTATCTAAAGAGCGAGGTAAACTTTTTCGTAAATAAAAGCCAAGAAATTTTAAGTACCCTAACCCTAACATCATACCTAAAACGGGTGGCATCTGAATTAAGCTATGGCATAAAACCGCTGTGATAATGGTCAATACGAAGAGCGCCACTATCCGCTTAGCGCCACGTTTTAATTGAAACTCATTATCAAATATTGGCGTAGATTTATGATTAGAAATGAAAAAGCTCATAATCAATGCAGGAATAAGAAAATTGACCAAAGAAGGTATTAATAAAACAAAGAATTGTTGAAACTGTAATAAACCTGCTTGCCAAATCATTAACGTTGTAATATCACCAAAGGGGCTAAACACCCCACCCGCATTTGAAGCTACCACAATATTAATACACGCAATATTAATAAACTTTAGGTTGTTCGGGGCGACTTTTAATACAATAGCGCACATCAACATGGCCGTGGTAAGATTATTAGCGAATGAAGAAATGGCGAATGCTAATATGCCTGTGGTCCAAAACAAGCTTCGTAAACTGAGCCCTTTTGATACCATCCAGATACGTAAACTTTCAAAAATACCACGTTCTTCCATGGCATTGATGTAGGTCATTGCAACTAATAAGAATAATAAAAGTTGCGCGTACTCTAGTAAATTATGATTGAATGCTTCTTCCGCTTGTTTGGCGATACCGTGTTGCGTATAAATATAACCAATCATTAACCAGATAATACCAGCAGCAACCAAGACAGGTTTAGATTTCCTTAAATGAATAAACTCTTCTCCAATGACTAATAAATAAGCAATTGAAAATATCACTATGGCAGTAATGCCAAAAACCGAACCTGTTAAATCAACGGTGCCAGCACCCGATGCATAACTAGGAAAAGAGAATAAAATACTGAAAAATACAAAGAGTAACTTAGTCAAAATAAAGTCCTTGCTTGTTTTTTATTACAATAATTAGCGGAAAGAGTTGCGGCATGATTTTAGAGTAATTTATCTAATAAAGCATCAAGTAAAATAATTAAATGACAAAGTTCAATAGGCCTTAACAAATTATTAGAAAAAGCAGTGTTTAATTTATGTTGATAAGATTAAGTTTCTGCTATCAAACCATGATGGTATATTTGTAAAATTAAATAATATAAATATTGACTTAACAGGTACACGTTGACTATTTTTAAAGAGAGGAGTTTATCAATTAAGGGATATGATAATGTTTAACGTATTAGTCGTTGACGATTCATCTATCGATATTATGTTACTGGAAGATATTGTTAAAACGTCTTTACCCTTTAGCCAAAATATTGATACTTACACTGATAGTTTACTTGCACTCGATGCTTTTCATAAAAATAATTATCAGTTGGTGATCACAGATATTGAAATGCCTTTATTAGATGGTTTTGAGTTTATAGAAAAAATTAAGCCCACCACGAAAGGTAATGTTATTGCAGTTTCTGGCTGCGAGGCTCCTGAAAATCCAAATGAGTCAATTTTAGATGCTGCTAACTGTTATGGTGCTGACTATGCCGTATCTAAAAAGAACTTATATGCTAATTTAAGTGCGCTGCTTACTAAGTTATATCATAAGCAGCATTAGCCGCATTAAATTACACCTAACTCTTCACACCAAAGGCTTGCCTCCACAAATTTATTATGGATAAAATCAGCTTCTAATCCATATGCCTTTATCAAGTCTGATATGTTTTCACCATTGCCTGTAATATAGTTTGTTGTTAACACTAATAGCTCACCGAGTAAGCCGTCATGATCAACTAACGCTTTGGTAATAGGGTCTGCTAATGGCATTGTTTTGACAATTTCATCCATTGGCATACTTAAAATAACTTCTATTGCACTTAATAAGCCTGTGATGAATGCAAAATCACTTATTTCTTTAAAGGCACTTTCTTTAGCAAGAGATGTCATTAACTTAGCGGTAATTAACGCTTGTTTTGATGCTTCATCGGTTTTATCTGTCGTCAATTTTGACAGCGCAAGTATCGTAACAAATTGTTTAAGTTTCTCTTCACCTAAATATGCCGTTGCTTGTTTTAATGAAGTAATTTCAACACGGGTACTTGTTGCGACATTATTTACCATTTTTAATAAACCCACACTAAGGTTTACATCATGGCTGATAATTTTTGCAATTTTTCCGTAATCTAGTGGGGTATTGAACGTTTCGCTGATCAAGTGCAGCATTTGCGCTTTTATTGGGGCTAGGGTTTGCCCTTCTATAATTTCAGGTTCGTGATAAAAATAGCCTTGATAAAAGTTAAAGCCTACTTCGGTTAACGATTGTAATTGAAATTTAGTTTCTACTTTTTCAGCAGTAAGCTTTATATCGTAATTTTTTAATCGTTTCACAATCGGTTGTAAGCACTTTGGATTATGCTTTTCGATGTCGACTTTTATCATCGATAAATAGGGAAATAAGGCATCCCAGCGATCATCTAAATCATATTCCGTGAGTGCAATTTTATAACCTTTCTCACAATAATATTTAACGATCTTTAACAGTCTATCAGTTGGTGATGTATGCCCTACTAGTTCAATTACAATTGAGTTTTTGTCAAACATCAACGGATATTTGTTAATTAAACACTTCTCTGTAAAGTTGATAAATGCCAATTTTCCAAGTGCAATCGCTTTTATGTCGCCTTGTAAATGGTTTTGAATAATAAGCTTAGAACTTGCAACGTCTTGATCAATTTCTGGAAATTTATTGTCAGGGCTATCTCTAAACAAAAGTTCATAACCGATGGTATTAGAATTTCGATCTAAGATCGCTTGTCGAGCAATATAGGTACTATACATCTATTTATATATACTATTATCAGATTAAAATTACATCACCTATTCTAACCTTAAAAAGATAATATTAACAATCGAATAAAATGTACGTAACACTAATTTAAGGGGTGCGTTTAAAAAATGCTCGTATCACCTCTGAATGTTCGATATTTTGTAAAGATAACAATGAAGCAACTAAATGAAAAACATGTTTATTTTCTAACTTATCTATTTGGTGTCCTTGCTTAAATTTCGGCCCCAAAGCAATCATCATCGCATTTAAATCTTCGTTTTTTATAGGGTCGTACCCGTGAGTAGCAAAAGGTGTATGTTTTCCTTCTTTTACAAATATAGCAGGTGGAATTGCTTCAATAATCATATCAGGGGTTGTGTGTGTTCTTAGGCTTAACTGCCAATGCTTAGGAAAATCTGTAGCTAAATAGGTACGAAAATACTGTTGATTTTTATGTTTAGTTAATCGATTTCGTAGCCTTGTTAGTGCGACTTGGTTATCGTTATAAATATATAGTTGTGTTTGACCATTCACGACTACAGTGCCGGTTGGTGGGGTAAGTAAGTTATCAACGTTAAGCTTTTTACCATGCTTTACATCGATCATGCCGTGATCTGATACAATGATTATATTAGGTGTTAACGATGTACTTTGCTGTACTTTATTTACAAAGTCTTCAAGTAGCTTATCTACCTTACGAATTGCATTTTTAGTTTGTTCAGCCTTTGTTCCATGTGAGTGGCCAATGTCATCAATGGTTGAAATATAACTAATCAGTAACTGTGGACGCTCTGGTTCTGGTAACTGCAGCCAAGAGACAAGTTGAGCTAAACGTACTTCGTTAGGGGTATTATGTTGATACGCTTTAACATACGAAGGCAATATATTGTCTACTTTCGTTTCTGACTCAGGCCAAAAATACACGGCTGTTTTAATACCTTGCTGTTCAGCGATTGTCCATATTGGTTTCGCCGTTAACCAGGCACTGTTGTGTTTTCCGCTTCCTAACGTATAGTTTGTATTAAAACCTCGGTGATAAAAGCTATTATGTACAATACCATGTTCAGCTGGCGGCTTACCTGTCACCATCGTAAGATGATTTGGAAATGTTTTTGAAGGGTAAACGGGAATTAATGCATCGGTAAATACCCCTTTCTTTGCCATCGAAAGTAAATAAGGGGGTTGATATGTTGTTAAGTATTTACCCGCAAAACCATCGAGTGAAATGAGAATAACGGGGTTTTTGTTATTTACGCAATGTGCAAACGATGAAAAAGATACGACAAATAATAAAAAGGTAAGTTTAAACATAAAGTAATAAAAAAGCACAGTGTTATCACTATGCTTCATTAGTATAAGTGATTAGAGCGTATGATATGTATAACACAAATAATTCAACGCGCTCTAATGAATTTATTATGAAAATAATGACTTAATATTACGAAGGTCTGATTTTCCTTCAATGATTTCTTCAGATGTTAAACCAGAAATTTCATGCGGAAATACCAACCATTCAGATGATTCGTGAACAAAGTAGTTGGGTTCAAAACCTACTTTATTATTTTCAGGTTTAAACCAAGGACAAGCAACTCTAACATCTGTAGGCATGTTATTGCGCATTTGCAGCTTTAGCTGTTTAATTAACGCATCTATGCTTCTACCTGAATCAAAAACGTCATCAACAATAAGTAAACTATCATCAGTATTGGCATTTTCTATTATGTAATGCAAACCATGCACTTTTATTTCTTTACTTTGCTGATTAATACCATAATAAGACGAAGTACGAACTGCAATATGATCTGTTTCTACATTTTTATAATCAAAATATTCTTGTACTGCGATACCAATTGGTGCCCCACCACGCCAAATACCAACGATATAATCGGGCTTAAATCCATCTTCAAAGACTTGATGGGCAACACGAAAAGAGTCTTCTAAAAGCTCTTGTGCTGAAATAAAGCGTTTTTGCATGTGTGCTCTCTTAACTATTTTTAATGTGAATATTATAAACAAAAATAGAAAGTTATTTAACTAATTGGTCAACATTTTATTGGTATTATTTCCCCTAGCATTTTGTGAAGGTTATTCATTATGTTGTGTTATCACATTTAGCTTCGCAATATATTGATTTTCTGTTGACGGATATCGATTATAAGAAATCGCTTTTTTAATCGCATTTTCAGCTTTATCCGTTTCTTTTAGAGCAAAATATACTCTTGCAAGGCCGAAGTAAAACTCATGCCCTTTTTTTTCCAACCGTATTGCTTTTTTAAACAATCTTTTTGCTAATTGATACTCTCCGCGATATAACGCTTCATCGGCTAACATTGCATGATAAAATGGATTTTTATGCCGTTTTTCGTGAAGCATTTGCTTAATAGCTTCGACTCTTTTATTTTCTCCTTGGTGTGATAATACGATTGTTAAGTTTTTATATGCAGTTAAGTTATCATTATCTAAAGCAATTGCGGTGTTATAGCTTTTTTTTGCTAAATCGTATTGTTTAGTTAGCTTATATAAAACACCTAAATTACCCCAAGAAGAAGAAAATGTAGGGTTTGCAATAATCGCACTCTTAAAATAAGCATATGCTTTATCATAATTTTGTTGAACTAAGGCACCAGCGCCTTTATTGTTGTAAAACATTGCTAACATGTCTTGCTTGGTGATTGTTTTTTTAGGAAAAGAACGGCGATATACTTCGGGGTCAAAATCAATTTGCATTAATTCATCACCGTAAACAACAGCCACGTTAGAAGCACGCTTCTCACTAACTGATAAATTAACATGACCAGTTAGCATATTATGCTCACCATTTCGTACCCAGTACTCTGGCACTTTGATACTTTGAAATTTAACATTTAACCCCGCTTCAGTTGCTAATGCATATGCCATTATTGTCAGTGACATACAGTTAGCAGTTTGACTATGATAGGCTTGAGAAGCCGTTAAGTTAGCGTTATTTTGATAGGCAAGGTTGATATCTTCTTTTGAGAAAATATGTTTTAAGAGTTTTCTCGCTTTTCGTAAATAATTTTTTTCTGGAATTAATCTTTTTTCGACGAAATCTTCCATTTGCGCATCTAATGCAAACACTTCATCGAGCGATTCAATATTATGCTTTTTATATCCTGGGAATGCCTCGTCATTAAGTAATTGCTGGTAATTATTAGGAGCCGGCTTTCTAACTGTTTGGAAATTGCTGCAACCAATTAAGCACACCAATAAACTACCGATCAATACGTTTATCTTAATAGAAAACATAAATCCTCCAAATACTCTTAGCAGATTAAAGCAAGCGTTATTGACCTTGGTATTTATGCCGTTACTTAATACAAAAAAGTCATCTCGCTAAGTTAACTATAATATAAGACCATGCATTTCGTATAAAAATCACACAGCATTTAGAAGTTTTTACACTTTAATGACTAGCGGTAGTTATTGAGGGATAAGCGGTTATGTTATTCCTGTTGTTAACGAAAGCCCTTTATTTTTTGCAATTTAATATCTTAAAAAATTATCGTCACAGTACTTATTAATAACTCTAATAACTATTGAATGTTCTTATTTATCAACAATGATGGTTTCTCCCTTACGGATATTTTTCTCTCCATATATATAAAGTTAAAACGTATGTAAATACTCACACCTCCCCCAAAAGAGTTATTGGAGTCATATCTATCCATACTAACGGAGTTATTGGAGTTCCGTATATTTATTTTCAAGAGTTATCAGGGTCATCAGAGCGTTGACAATTAAGAGTTGTCAGGGTTATCATTAATTTTCTTTTTTAAAAGGATTAAGTGATGAATTATCCCGTAAAAATTCAGTACAGAACTGATGAAAATAACTGGTTATTAACCATTCCTGATATACAAGGTTGTACAGTAGAGGGGAAATCAATTAGCGACACGCTTAAACAAGCAGATCACGCAATCGCTGATCATTTAGCTATTTTGGCTGAGTATGGTGAAAAAATTCCTACTGCGAGTGATATTGAAAATTTTATATCTACATCCCCAATGGCAAATATTGTGTGGGCGGTAATTGATGTTGATATCGTGCCTTACTTAGGTAAAAGTCATAAAATAAATGTCACATTGCCAGAATTACTGATTAAACAAATTGATGATCGGGTCAGTAAATCAGAGCAGTACAAAACACGCTCGGGATTTATTGCAACAGCTTGCATGACCGAACTTACCAACAAATAGATGAATAAAAGAGAGATTGATGAAAAACAGAGATTTATTATTACTCAGTAGTTCAAAGGTTGGAAATACGCCCTATTTGAGTCATGCATTGCAATGTATAGAACAACACCTAACGCAATCCAGTAACATCATTTTTATTCCTTATGCTGGTATTGGTATGAGTTACGATGAATACACAGAGAAGGTAAACCTTGCCCTACGTCCGATTAATAAATCAGTGACAGGTTTGCATACGTTTACTGATCAAAAAGAAGCGATTAAAAGTGCTGATGCTATCATTGTTGGCGGCGGTAATACTTTCTCACTGCTTAAGAAACTGTATGAAAGTGAACTTATTGAGGGGATAAAAACAGCAGTAAACGCACTTGGGGTGAAATATATTGGCTGGAGCGCTGGAGCCAATATTTCAGGGTTAAGCATAAAAACAACCAATGATATGCCCATTGAACAACCCTTTAGCTTCGAGGCATTAGCGCTAGTGAATTGCCAACTTAATCCACATTATAGTGAATATAAACCGCCGGGCTTTAATGGCGAAACACGAGAACAAAGGTTAGCGGAATTTATGATAGTCGAGCCAGAAACATTAGTAATTGGGCTTGTAGAAGGTTCTGCGTTACAGATAAATGGAGAAACTTATCAATATCTTACGGCTGATAACATTGACGAACCTATGTACTTATTTAAAGGAGGCATTAAACGTGCTGTATTAACTGCACCTGATAATTTAGATATTTAAAAATAACGACAGGTTAATAAAGGCGTACGGCAATGTGTGTTGTGTGTAACATTGCCGCATAACGTATATTAAATTGTTGAAAGATCAAGTAATTCAGCAACACTTTCAATATTAGGTTTATTATCAACAACACCAAGTAAAGGCATTGAAAAATATGAAAAAAGCTCATTAAGATTTTCATTAAGATATGCCATATCTTGTTGTACATTGGCTACCCAGCCTACACAGACTAAACCATCGTTCTTTATTGCTTCATATGTCAATATCGCGTGGTTTAAACAGCCAAGTTTCATATTTACCACAAGAATGACCTGTTGATCAGTTTGCTGTACAAATTCGGATAAAAACTTACCATTACCAAGTGGTAACCGCCAGCCACCAGCACCTTCTGTTATTGTCACTTCTGCATTAGTCTGACACATTTTTTTATGTGCCTGGGTGATCTCCTCTAATGAAATTGCGACTTGATTATTCTGAGCTGCGATGTGCGGTGCAATGGGCTCTGCAAATGCTATTGGGTTCACTTGCTCTATGGTTTGCTCACAATTGCTATAAGCCAACAAGTTTGCAGCATCTGCATTAATTAATTTGCCATCAACGAATTCACAGCCTGCGGATATTGGCTTAAAAACTTGTACTTTCTTGCCTTGTTTCACCAGCTTATTGACTATTGCACAGCCAATATGGGTTTTCCCGGCATCAGTATCTGTTGCTGTGATAAAATAATTTTTCATTTTACGCCTTTAATTTGACCATTAGGCCGGAAAATACGTGATAAGTTGCGGGGAAAATATTGTCTTGTTCTACAAACTGCGCGTAAGCAGTCATCATCTTTTGCCACTTTTCTTTACCAGCTAAACCACGATTCGATTTTTCAGGCACATGATTAGCGCCTAGCCCTTTTAACTCTCTAGCTAAATGAAGTACGTTTTCGTATTCAAGCACTACAGGTTTATCATGAAATTCCAATAATTTAGCATTCGGTATATCAAAACAATTTTTAAGCTCTTGTAATGATTTAAAATCAATAACATGGCGATCATTGTCGACAGCTTTCCAAGATGACTTTAACTCGTGTAATGTGCCATCTAATAAGGTGGAAAACACAAATAATCCACCAGGCTTTAACACCCGTAATACTTCTTTAAGTACTAATTCTAGCGGATCGCACCATTGGATCATTAAATTTGAATACACAAGATCAATAGATTGATCTGCAATAGGCAAATGATAAGCGTCACCTTCTAACCATGTGATCATTTTATTTCGGTTATTGTGTGCGTATGACAGCATCTTTGCAGAAATATCCACGCCAATAACATGTTGATACTTTGCCGCTAAAATATCGGTAAAAAATCCAGTACCGCAGCCTAAATCAAGCACCGTAATATCATGCCTTTTGGGTAACCAAGGCATTAAATTTTTACCACTAAAACGCTGTAATCTTGCAGAAATATCGTAAGACTGGCTTGCCTGACCAAATGATTTAGCTATATTATCGCGTTTACTTTTATCGATCATTTTTTCCTATAACCTTATTTACGCATTCTGCTAAGTATTTGATATCTTGTTCTTTATGGGATGAGGTTATGGTAACGCGTAACCTAGAGCTGCCCTTTGGAACCGTTGGTGGACGAATCGCACTTAGCCATATTCCGTATTGTTTTAATGTTTCAGCGCTTTGCATTGCTAATTGTTCACTACCCAGCACTAATGCATGAATTGAAGATGCCGTTGGCAACAATGTTATCTGCGTATTTAACGATTGCTTAAGTAGCTGACTTAAATGCGCTATCTTTTCCCTACGCCATGATTCACTGATCACTAACTCGATACTTTTTGCCGTTGCCCATGCAATAGCCGGAGACATCGCTGTCGAATAGATATAATGGCGAGAAACATTAACTAAATACTCGTATGTATAATTATCACAAGCGATAAATGCCCCACTTGTTGCTAAAGCCTTACCAAACGTTGCCATAATAATATCTATATCATTACTTACGCTGCTACTGCCTTGCCCTTCATTACCGGTAATACCGATACTGTGCGCATCATCAATATACAATTTAGCTTGATGTTGTTGAGCAACTTTTGCTAACGCGTTAATATCAGCACCATCACCATCCATGCTAAAAATCCCTTCTGATACAATAAGGTGATCACGGTAAGAAGAGGTGTTTATTACGTTACTCAGTTGCTGATAATCATTATGTAAAAAGCGCTTAACTTTCGCTTGTTGTGAAAAAGCGCCATCAAGTAATGAAGCATGAGACAGTTTATCTAACCAAATAGCAGCACTAGGCTGGGCAAATGCATTCAACGAGGCAAAGTTGGCCGAAAAACCACTATTAAACAACAAACATTTATCTTTGTTTTGCCACTGACAAATTACATTTTCGAGGTATTGATGGGCATAATTGAATCCGGTTAATAAGCTAGAGCCACTGGAGCATACACCATATTTTTCAGCACCTTCATTTAATGCCGCATTGATTTTAGGGTGATGATTTAACCCCAAGTAATCATTCGATGAAAAGTTAAGATATTGTTTGCCGTTATGCACCAAATGTCGCGCATTTTGCTGTTCAATCAACACTCGTTGACGGTAAAGGTGCTGTTCCTTTCTTGTCGCTAAGTGCTGATCAATAAAATCGAATGCCATTTACGCTATTTCGCTGCGTTATAAAATAAACTGTCACTCTCTTGTTCAGCGACTTGCGCTTGTAATACTTGTGCTTCCACTTCTTCATCAACATTATTTGCGACTGTTTCAGTGTTGATACCAAGTTTATTAAATAGCGCAATATCAGCATTAGATTCAGGGTTACCAGCTGTTAGCAATTTACAACCATAGAAAATTGAATTAGCCCCTGCTAAAAAGCATAGTGATTGCATTTGTTCATTCATGGCATCACGGCCAGCAGATAAACGTACATGGCTATTTGGCATCATAATACGTGCAACCGCAATACAACGAATAAAATCAAAATTATCAAGATCTTCAACATCAGAAAGCGGTGTGCCATCAATTTTTACTAACATGTTAATGGGAACACTTTCTGGTTGCGGCGATAAATTAGCAAGTTGTGCTAATAACGATGCACGATCCGTTGCTTTTTCACCTAATCCAACAATACCGCCACTACACACCTTCATTCCGGCAGAACGAACATTACTCAATGTATCAAGCCTGTCTTGATAACTTCGAGTGGTGATTATTTGATTATAGTGTTCTGGTGAAGTATCAAGGTTGTGATTGTAATAATCTAACCCTGCTTCTTGTAATTCACTGGCTTGATCTGAAGAAAGCATGCCTAAAGTCATACAGGTCTCCATACCTAACTTCTTAACACCTTTTACCATTTCAACGACATAGGGCATATCACGTTCTTTAGGGTTTCGCCATGCCGCGCCCATACAGAAACGCGTTGACCCTTGCTCTTTTGCTTTTTCAGCAGCTTCCAGTACTTTTTCAACTTCCATTAATTTTTCTTTTTCAATGTCCGTTTTGTAACGGGCACTTTGCGAACAGTATTTACAATCTTCTGGGCATGCACCTGTTTTAATAGACAACAAGGTACTCACTTGTACTTCGTTTGGATTAAAATGTTGTCGATGAATACTTTGTGCGTAGAACATTAGATCGTTAAAAGGCAGATCAAATAACGCATTTACTTCAGCGTTTGACCAGTTATGCCTAAGTTGCCCTAATTCGAAATTAAGTGCCGAATTCGCTTTTATCATGAAAAATTGCCTGCTGTTGAGTGTTTGCAACGATAATTGAATACGGGTAGTCTATGCACCACCAAGAACTTGTCAACAAATTCCTGCACATTACGTTTACTAATGATTAATAATTATACTGATCTTGTTACTTTTGATAAAAAACATGTATGGCATCCTTATACTTCGATGAGCAACCCACTACCTTCATACGTAGTAGAACGTGCTGAGGGTGTAAATATTCAACTAAAATCTGGTGAAACATTAATAGATGGCATGTCATCATGGTGGTCTGTTTTACATGGCTATAACCGACCAGAGCTAAATAAAGCGATAACCGAGCAATTAGATAAAGTAGCCCATGTTATGTTTGGTGGTTTTACGCATGAACCCGCTATTACTCTAGTAGAAAAGTTGGTATCGCTGACACCTGATGGTCTAGAAAAAGTGTTTATTTCTGATAGTGGCTCTGTTGCGGTAGAAGTAGCAATAAAAATGTCGCTTCAGTATTGGCAAAGTAAGAAACAAGCAAACAAGCATAAATTGATGACGGTACGTAATGGCTATCATGGTGATACATTTGCTGCTATGTCTGTGTGTGATCCTGTTACAGGTATGCATCAAATTTTTGATAAAGTATTGATGAAAAATATCTTTGCTCCTGCTCCTACCATTATGTTAAACGATTCATGGGATGATAAAGAGACTGAACAACTCGAATTTCTGTTTGCTAACCATCATCATGAATTAGCGGCATTTATTATTGAGCCTATTGTACAAGGTACGGGAGGCATGCGCTTTTATCACCCCAATTACCTCAAAAAAGTTCGACAATTATGTGATAAATACCAAGTACTGTTTATTGCTGACGAAATTGCGACTGGCTTGGGGCGCACCGGTAAACTATTTGCTTGTGAGTGGGCTGATATTTCACCTGATATTATGTGTTTAGGAAAAACCTTAACCGGTGGTTATTTATCGTTAGCAGCAACACTTTGCACCACTAACATCGCGGAAACAATTAGTAATGGTGAAGCAAGCTGTTTTATGCATGGGCCAACTTTTATGGGAAATCCACTGGCATGCAGCGTCGCCAATGCTAGCATTGATCTTCTATTGCAAAATAACTGGCAGGCGCAAGTTAAACAAATTGAGTCTTGGTTTAACCAAGCGATTAAGCCTCTAGGTGAAAATAAACGAGTCAAAAATGTACGAGTTTTAGGTTCAATAGCAGTAGTAGAAACACACCAAAGTGTTAATGTAGCAACAATACAACAACATTTTGTAGAGCAAGGTGTTTGGATCCGCCCTTTTGGCAAGCTGATTTATATGATGCCGCCACTTATTATTACTCAAGAACAAATAGAAACGCTAATCAATGCGATAGCATCGGCACTACCTCATGATAAGTTCTTTAACGACTAAGTTGGAAGACGATATACACTGTCCAAGCAATTGATACGATAAACAATAAAAAAATATTAAATCTTGTGTTATCGGATTTTCTTCTACTACGAAACTTATGGATGATAAGCGCGAAATAACTTAGTAAGGCGCTTATCCATAATAAAATATATAAATAACCCGTTAACGGCGTTAACCAAAACTTTCTGACTGATATCCCATGATAGCGTAAAACGCCAAATTCATTATCAGGGGCAGCGTAATAAGAAACGATAAGGGCAACAATAAAAACAGCCCATGCAACTAAGGTTAATATCTGAATGGTTTTTAACCAAACATCTGAATGAACTCTTCGTTCTTGGCCTAAAAAACGACTCATTGGCTTATTATTTCCTTAAAACCATATGCTATAGCGATAAAATCGTGCCGTAGTGCAAGTTTTTACTTGTGAAACCTAATGATCACGGTAACATATCAGCCCTTAAATTAAGAACAAGTTTTTTACTCATAAAAGAGGTTTGATAAATGTCAGTTATCGCTATTTCTGATGTGTTAGCAGGTAAATTTCCTGTTGATAAAGAGATTTCTGTGCATGGTTGGATCCGTACCAGACGTGATTCTAAAGCAGGAATTTCATTTTTAGCCATCCATGATGGTTCATGTTTCGATGCTATTCAGGCTATAGCGCCAAATAATTTAGATAATTATCAAGATGAAGTTTTAAAATTAACCGCAGGTGCGGCTGTTAAAGTAACAGGAACTTTAGTGGAATCTCCGGGAGAAGGTCAATCATTTGAAATTCAAGCAACTCAAGTAGAAGTGCTAGGTTTAGTGGACGATCCAGATACCTACCCAATGGCTGCTAAACGTCATTCTATTGAATTTTTACGTGAGCATGCGCACTTACGTCCTCGTACGAATATTGGCGGTGCCGTTACCCGTGTAAGAAACTCATTAGCACAAGCGATTCATCGCTTTCTACATGAAAAAGGCTATATGTGGATCAGCACACCACTTATTACTGGTAGTGATTGTGAAGGTGCTGGCGAAATGTTCCGTGTTAGCACGCTTGATATGGAAAACCTACCTAGAACAGATAAAGGTGATATTGATTACGCTGAAGACTTCTTCGGTAAAGAAACCTTTCTAACTGTTTCTGGTCAGTTAAACGTTGAAACATACTGTTGCGCGTTATCAAAAGTGTATACCTTCGGTCCAACTTTTCGTGCTGAAAATTCCAATACTAGCCGACATTTAGCGGAATTTTGGATGGTTGAACCAGAAATTGCTTTTGCTGATTTAGCAGATGCAGCTACTTTAGCGGAAGAAATGTTAAAGTACGTGTTTAAAGCATTACTTGAAGAACGTGCTGATGATATGGCTTTCTTCCAACAACGCGTTGATAAAACCGTGATAGATCGTTTAAATGCTGTGATCAATAAAGACTTTGTTCGTATGGATTACACTGACGCAATTGATATTCTACAAAACTGCGGTAAAACCTTTGAAAACCCAGTTTCATGGGGTGTTGATTTAAATTCAGAGCATGAGCGCTATCTTGCAGAAGAACATGTGGGTGGCCCGGTAGTACTTCAAAATTATCCAAAAGATATTAAATCATTTTATATGCGTTTAAATGACGACGGAAAAACCGTTGCAGCAATGGATATTTTAGCACCAGGTATCGGTGAAATTATCGGTGGTAGTCAACGTGAAGAACGTTTAGATGTACTAGATAAACGTATGGGCGAAATGGATTTAGATCCAGCGGATTACAGTTGGTACAGAGATTTACGCCGTTATGGTACAGTACCTCATTCAGGTTTTGGTTTAGGGTTTGAGCGTTTAGTTGCTTATGCAACCGGCATGCAAAACGTAAGAGATGTAATCCCTTTCCCACGTACGCCTAACAACGCGTCTTATTAAGTTAGTTATTGTTCTATTGAAAAGCCACTTGTTAAACAAGTGGCTTTTTTTAGTCTCAAATAAAATATTAAGGGGTCATTAAGAAGGTCACCATGAGTTTATCTTTCAAACATATCACCTAACAGTATTCTACCCATTAATTATTCGAACCCGATCTTCAAAATACCGTTCAGGTTTTACTGGCATGTCTTTGGCTTTTGTACCGATATAAAGAAAGCCTGCAATATCATTATGTAATGTAATATTGAGTGACGATTTAACATCGTTGTTGAACGCTAAATCTCCTGTACGCCACATTGCACCATATCCGAGTGAAAATGCTGCCATTTGCATTGCATGAACGACACAACCAGCGGTGATCAACTGCTCTTTTTCAGGTACCTTTTCATGAGGTTGGTAATCAGTACTAACCACAACAACCATCGGGGCACGAAAAGGCATTTTAGCTACTTTATCTATCTTAGCTTGCTCTGCTTTTTTTAATGTCATTGCCTTTACAAATGCATGACTAAGTTTACTAAGGCCTTCGTCGGTATACACAGAAATAGTGAACGGTTTTAACGCTCCATGATCAGGTATTCTCATGCCTGCCGTTAAAATAGTATGTAATTCATCATTGTTTGGTGTCGGCATTGTCAGTGATGGATCAGATTGACGGTTTAGTAGCAGCTCAATTGCATTCATAAAGTATTGTTCAACTGTAATTTAGGTTTGAGCCAGTAAGTATAAAGGTAATAGTCGGCACTAGTAAATCGTCCACCGCCAATAAATAGCAACGCAAGCAACATAATAAAATACGTAGCCGCCAGTTCTATGCCATTATTCATTACGCCAATATTGCCTTTTTCAAATAACCAATCTGTATTGCCATTTTCTGCTAAAATTTCGCGCATTTTATTAAGTCGTACATATACTTGGTCGCTGTTTTCTAAACTTCTTTGAGCGGCATCAATACCTAGCCAGTCAAGCACATTCGCTGTACTTACCGCAGAATTACTGGGTGCAACGGCAAACCAACCATGTTCAAGGTGTACCGTGGTTGCCGCAACAACCATTGTAAACATTAGTGGAAGAGTAATAAGCCGAGTGAATAATCCGATAAGTAGCATCCATCCACCTAAAAACTCGGTCCATGCGGCAAGGTTGGCTAACAACTCAGCATATGGTAGCCCTAATCCCCATTCTGCGTTGCTGAACCAATTAACGACATTGTCACTTGCTAATAAAATTTCAAACCCTGTAACATCAGGATCAGACAAGTTTAACTTACTAAAACCTGCAATAATCATAATCGGTGCTAAAAACAGCCTCAATAACAGCGCTGGTATGCCATTAAACCAATATAACTTACTAATACTTTTTTGATAGAGCGCAATAATATTCATAATTTCTCACACAAATCTTTAATATTATATAGAACGTTTTTTATACTAAACCCTTTCATGCCTTATCCTCTTATATTCATATTAAAAGAAAAACATGAAAAACGGCGCTTTATTCAACATTATTTACAATTTGCACTACTTAAACGATAGATATTCTTATAGCATATAAACATGTATTGCATTATTTAAGATTAAATATTTATGAGTGATAAACACCCTAGCGCTATTGTTAGGATCAGCAAAAGCTTATTTCAGTTACTAAACGTTTCCCGAAAAATTATCGTTAATGTTGTCTTCTTTTTAGTATTATTTATTGTTGTCATTATTTTCACCAATGATGAGGCTGAAGTTATCGTGCCTAGTAAAGCTGCATTAGTGTTAAATATAGAAGGCGATGTTGTTGAACAAAAAGTTGAAATTGATCCACTAGATGCCTTTTTAGCTGAGGCTACCGATCAACCTAATGATCGACCAGAGGTATTATTACAAGATGTATTAGATGCAATCTCTACCGCGAAAGAGGATGATCGTATTCAAATGATCGTCTTAAAATTAGCTAAAATGTCTAGTGCAAACATTACAAAAGCAAGAATGATTGCTAAATATATACAAGACTTTAAAACCACAGGTAAAAAGGTAATTGCTGTTGGTGATCAGTTCACTCAAGATCAATATTACTTAGCCAGTTACGCTGATGAAATTTGGATGAACCCTAATGGGTGGTTACTACTTGATGGTTACGGTCGCTATCAAACATATGTTAAATCAGCCTTTGATAAATTAGCAATTTCACAGCATGTATTTCGTGTTGGTACCTATAAATCTGCAGTGGAGCCTTTTATTCGTGATGATATGTCACAAGAAGCAAAAGAAGCCAATCGTCTGTGGTTATCGCAGTTATGGTCTCAATATAAAACAGACGTAGCAGCTCAACGAGAATTTAGCATTGATAACTTTGATGAATCTATTGATATTTTGCTTGATAAACTCGAAAAAGCCGATGGTAAAATTGCGCAATACGCACTAAATAATCACTGGGTAGATCAACTAAAAACTCACGATGAAATAAATGAAGCTCTACTAACTATGGTTGGCGGAAACTCACGCGGAAATTTCAATCAAATAGGCTTAAATCAATATCTTCGAGCAACAACATCAATGGTACCGATTGGACAAGGTAATACAGAAAAAGTCGCTGTTATTGTGGCTAAAGGGACCATTTTAGACGGTGAACAACCTCCTGGCACTATTGGTGGTGATACGTTAGCAAAATATTTGAAACAAGCGCGATTAAATCATCACGTTAAAGCTGTTGTACTCAGGGTTGATAGCCCAGGAGGCAGTGCATTTGCCTCTGATATAATACGCCATGAAATAGATCTACTTAAACAAGCAGGTAAAACCGTTGTAGCTTCGATGGGAGCTTATGCTGCATCTGGTGGCTACTGGATATCAGCGCCTGCTGATGCCATTGTTGCATCCCCTACTACTATTACCGGCTCTATTGGCATTTTTGGCTTTTTTATGACCTTTGAAAAGTCATTAGAAAAACTAGGCATTTTCACAGATGGTGTTGGCACAACTGATTTAGCAGGCTTTAGCATTGCTCGTCCTCTTAATGATAAAGTAGCTCAAGTTTTTCAACTCGGTATTGAACGAGGTTATCAAGATTTTATTGCCTTAGTCGCTAAACATAGAAATATGTCTTTACAAGAAGTTGATAAAATAGCACAAGGACGTGTATGGTCAGGTATACAAGCACAACAATTAGGCTTAGTTGATGCCCTTGGTGATTTAGACGATGCTATTTCACTTGCTGCTGAACTTGCAAATTTAACGAATTACGAAACAATGTTAATTGAAAAAGTAAGGTCAACAGAGGAACTTTTTTGGCAAAATATTTTTACTGAAACACGTGCTTTTTTACCTACACAAACCAAGCAAACACCTGATCAGCTACAAATATTATTAAACCATGTGAAGCAAGAACTAATGGCTGTTTCAACGTTAAACGATCCACAAGGTATTTATGCTAAATGCATAGCATGTGAGCTAAATTAGCCAATAAATTTACTTTACTATAATTAATGCCTCCGATATTTATTCTTTCACGGGGGCACTAACCATAGACGCACTCAACATTATGAAGAAAAAAATTTATATCGCCTATACTGGCGGCACCATTGGTATGAAGACAAGTGAACAAGGTTATATACCCGCTAAAGGGCATTTAATAGAGTCTATTCAAAATATGCCTGAATTTTATCGTGAGGAAATGCCAGAATTCACTTTAAAAGAATACCATCCTTTAATCGATTCATCGAATATGACACCAAGTGATTGGCAACGTATAGCTGATGATATTGCAGAGAAATATCAAGAATATGATGGTTTTGTTGTCTTACACGGTACTGACACTATGGCCTATACTAGCTCCGCTTTATCTTTCATGTTTGAAAATTTATCAAAGCCCGTTATTGTCACTGGTTCACAAATTCCGTTCAGTCAATTACGTTCAGATGGACAAGTGAATCTTTTGAATGCCCTTTACATTGCAGCAAACTACCCGATTAATGAAGTCGGCTTGTTTTTCAATAACCGGTTGTTTAGAGGAAACCGCGCTATAAAAGCTTACGCTGATGGCTTTAATGCTTTTGATTCCCCTAATATGCCTCCTTTACTAGAGGCTGGGATAAACATAAAAATTGTCGCCGGTAGCATTGCCTCTGGATCTACAGATACAGTAAAGATGACAAGGATCACTCCTCAGCCTATCGGTGTTGTACATTTATACCCGGGTATCAGTCATGAGTTAATCGCCAATGTGATACAACAACCAGTAAGAGCACTTATTGTTCGAAGTTATGGCGTAGGTAATGCTCCACAAGATGAGCGCTTACTAGCCCTACTTTCTGATGCCAATGAACGAGGCATTATTGTGGTTAATTGTAGTCAATGTATTAAAGGTAGAGTGAACATGGAAGGATATGCAACGGGATCAGCTTTAAGTCGATGCGGAGTTATCAGTGGACAAGACATGACATTAGAAGCAACTCTAACAAAATTACATTACTTGTTAAGTCAATCATTAACGAACGAGCAAATTAAAGGTTTATTCATTAAAAACCTACGTGGTGAATTAAGTGATTAATTCACCCATATTAATAAAATAGTAACCATACTAATACGTGAAACTACTGGTGCAATGAAGTTAAAACATGATGAAAAGAGAAGTCATAACTTGTCTTTTCATTATTGACTAACGAAAACAGAGAAAAATCTACCTGCCGCCAGTCTACCTTGTTAGTTAATACTTTGTATTGTTCAATATTATCACGTGTTATTGCTTCGAGATCGTAGGTTTTGCCGAGGTCGCCTGGTTTAAAAAAAGATTTGCCATTATGGTGATCGTAAAGCTTAATAAGCGCCCAGGCTGTTTGCATGAAATGACCTCCAACGCTAGCCGCAATACGCCCATTTTCAATTTCTTTCAAACCTTCTTCTGTCCAGTCTACCCCACCAATAATCATGTTAGTATTTAAGCCTTTGTAACCACTATCAATTGAATCTAAAACCCCCAATGCCATACCATCAGAAGCAGCCCATGCGATATCTATATGACCAAATCTAGCATTGAGTTGAAAGATAATATTTCTACTTCGTTCCCTACTCCAAATAGCAGGTACAACTTGCACTAAAGATACAAAGTCAGTTTCTGCAATTGCTAATTCTAATCCTTGTGTGCGTTCGTTCGACTCACCACTAAAACTTCCCGCTAAACCTATTGCGACAATGTTTTTGTTTTGCTGCTATTTCTTTGCTGCTTTTATCAGCTCATCAGCGAGTAATCGCCCTGCAAACACATTGTCGTGAAACACTTCTCCAAGCCAATAAGAAAATTTTTGCTGGGGAAAGCCGATCATTGTTTGTTCATGTTTTTTTAAGGTTCGTTCGATGGTCACAAATGGAATTTTAGCATGTTCGAGGCGCTCAAATGTATTAACGGCATTGCCATCATAGGGCATGAAAATAAGATAATCTGGTTTGTTATCTGCCGCAATTACTTGTTCGATGGCTTTAAAATTATAGATGCGGTTATCTTTACCGTAAACAATTGTAAGGTTAATAGAAAGGTCTTCTGCCGCAGCTTTTGCTACGGCAGTCACTCTATCCCAAAATGGTGTGCCAGGTACTGAAGGGTTTACGAAAGTAACATTAATGGCAAAACAACTAAAATGAATCAGCCCGATGAAAAAGAGTAAAAACAATTTCATGCTATCTCCCCTTTAAACTCTTATAACTATAGCAGGAAAATAAGAGTTCAATGGGAAGGCAAGTTATTTATTCAATATTGAATGCGCTGTTATTTAAAAAAGCTGGCTTGATACGAGTTAATAGTGGAACATCTTCTTCAATTAGTTTTCCAAGTGACAACCATTGGCTAAATAACAGCTCAATGTCAGTCATATTTTTTAATGTCATTTTTGCTTGCATAAGCGCGACTTGAGCTTGTAATTTTTGACTCGCATCAGCTTCTGCTGAATCGAGATCAGCCAGCACTTCAATAGCAAACGTTTTTTCTAAACGCTGTGCATTGTCGCGTTCAGTTGCAGTCACGCAAGTTGTTATTTTCTTTTTCCAACTATTAGTCAATGTCTCAAAAGTGTTGTTAGGCATTTCTTCACCTTTGGCAATAGCCGTTAGCAAATCAAATATTACTTGCCAATGTTCCTGTTGTTGGTGCTCTTTAATTTTTTCACGTTGCTGTGTTAACTGAGTAATAGCACTCTCTATTGAAGTACTGACTTTTTTAGCAATATTTTGTTGCTTAGATTCTTCAGCCAACAATGTAAGTTGTTTTATACCGGCGGTTATAGATGTAATTTCGTTACTACAGTGTTGAACGATAGCTTCAACTTGCTCTTTAACCTGATTAACTTGTTGTTTAGCTTGCTCATCAGCTTGGGCACTGTCAGCAAATTTGCGTGCAAATATTTCATCGTTTACTTGCCTAAACTGTTGCCATAATTTATTTTCTGCATCGTGACCACTAAAGCCAATTTTTTTCCATGAATTCTGTAAAGATTTTGCTTCATTAGCCGCTAGATTTGTATCCGCTAAGTTTTGCAACTCTTTGGCTTTAGCAATCAATGTTAATTTGGCATGTTCATTATTCTGATATTGTGAATTTAATGCTTGATTTAAAGGCGAAACAACACGGTTAAATTCACGGTTTAATTGCTTATATTTTGCACGTTCTACTTCACCAGCTTGACGCCATTTTTGCATTAATGTGCGTAATGAGCTTGCAACGGCTTTATCTATTTCAGCATTTAAATCTGTTGCACTGACTAATTGCTTAGCTTGTTCAATGAAACTTAGTCGTGCAGCGTAGTTTCTTTCTCTTATCGCTTCTTGCTCAGCAAAATATGTACGGCATGGCGCGAATGCAAGCTCACAATATTCGTTAAATTTTGTATTTAATGCTTGTTCTAGTGTGTCATCAGCATGCCCTAAACTATTCCATTGTTGGCGAAACATTTTCACTTTATCAGCTTGTGCTTTTGGATTATCTAAAGGTTGTTTTGCCAGTTGTTCAACGTCTGATAATAATGCTTGCTTTTTAGGGGTTGAAACATAATGTTCCCAATCATTTAGCTCGGCTAATTGCTCTTCAACGTTTAAATATAATTTCGATAAACGAGCTTGTTGCTTCTCCTGTAACTTTTCGAACATCGTTTTGGCACCTTTAAAAACACCAAAAGCAGCATTGTATTTACCTATGTGGATCAAGTGCTTTGTATCGTTCAGTTTTCGTTGTGTATGTCTAAAGTCAGATTCACGTTGTTTTTTAAACGGCGCAATTGCTTGTTGCCATTTAGTATTAATTTCTTGATAAGCTTCTGTGACATAATCAGGTAGATAATCAGATGCCTGTTGATAACACTTTTTCCAGTTAGATAACCAATCATAATATTGCGGCACAAGCGCATCGTATTGCATAATAGATTCAGGCACTGCCTTTTGTGAGAACGATGCTATTAGCTGTGTTGCCTGTGCGTTGGCTTCAATAATGTCTGAAATTCTGTCTAACCTTTGGCTAATCACTTGTAAATTTTGTTGCAAGGTTTTTTGTTGATTAGTCGATAATTGACTGCTTTTTAATTCAGTAATTAACAACGCTGTTTGCTGTGTAATTTCTTCAACTTGTTCAGTGTTTTCATTTAAAATAACATCATGAAGCTGATTTTTTAATGTTTGAACTGCTTCTGAAAACGCTTTGTGCTCTGCAATGCGATTTAACTCTTGTTGTTTGATTATTTTCTGCTGCTCAAATGCTTCTGCATTCGCACGTTGTGCATGTATTACTTGTTGGCTGATTTCTTGGTATTTAGCAGCCAATACTTCTTGTTTCGCTGAAGATAAACAATCAAACTGTGCTCTTAAAGTTAACCATTGACCATCGTAGTCATGTTGTTTATCAAGAAGTAGTTGATATTCTTTTTCATCTTTAAGGGCTAAATATTTTGATAACAATAATTGGCAAGACTTTTCGAGTTTATTGGGGAGCTCTTGCTGAGCTTTTAGTGTTGATATACGTAAAGCAATCTGTTGCTCAATACCTTCGGTACAAGAATACTTAACCAGTTTTTCTAGTTGTTCAATGGTTAATTTATCATCAAGTAACGCTTGTTGTATTTTAGGCTGCTGATGATGTTTAAACACAGAGGTAAGTAATTGTGGCTTATCTATACGTTTAAAAAGTGTATTGATCATCTCTGGATCAGATTCAGTTTTTAACCAATGCTCCAAGATGCCTTTATTCATACGAACATCATTAATAAGTTGATGTTTGCATTCGATAGATAACGCGTTTGAAGACGACCCCATAAGTTGTTTCTCAAGTTGTGCTTGAGAAAACTTACGTATCGATGCCATATCATTATCATGTGCAGCAGCTAGATACACAAAAATATTATCTATTTTAAGTAAAGCTGTTCGTCTGACTAGGTCACTTGGGTCTTGCTGAATAAGTGTATTTAGAATGTCATGTTCCGTGTCGTTATCAACACTTAATTCATTTTCTATTGCTTGTATGCGTACATTAGCATTTTTATGTTGCCAATTCGCTTTGAAAAACCGATCAAATATCATTGTGTTTTAAACCTAGCAATTTCTAACTCGCTTTTATCACAAGATTGAATTTCTTGTGGTGAATACCCAGTAAACTCTTCTTTTAATTGGCGCTTTGTTTTATTGATAATTTGACCATCAGCCCCAACAGATAACATTTCATCAGAATTAAGATGCTTTGCTTGATATGCCATTGAAAGTTGTAATGCAGATTCTCGTTGAGCATCGTCTACAATACTACCTTCAGGCCACTTACCTGTTTCTGCGGCATATCTGAGTCGTTCGTACATTTCAAATGGCATACTCTCTATAGCCGTCAAAATATCCATGATTACTTTCTTCTTCTTTTTAATAAAATTAGTTGTATACGTGTCGCGATGTACATAAAAAAGCCGATGATAACGGCGCCAACAGAGATGTAAAACTCAGTAGTACCCAATTGAACATTTTGCGAGTAATAATATAAAAAACCACCACAAAACAGTAACATTGCGATGAACGAGTATGTCATTATCCGCTGGGATTTTTTGATAAAATTTACCTTTTGCATAGTAGCAAATTTTTCTTGATCAAAGTCTTCTAGCTCTAAAGCGCAATGAGGACAAACTTTTGCTTTATCAGAAATTTTTTTATTACACTGTGGGCAGTTGATTACAGCCATTTTCTACTCCCTATATTTAATCTAAGGTATTCTACAAAAAAACGCCCGAAAGGCGTTTTTTATTTTTAATTATCTTACTAATTTTAAGCGAATAAACAATTACTTTCTATTTTCCCAAAATTCAGCATTTTTGATGTCAAGTGCTTTTGGATCAAAGGTATATTTTTCTACACCCTCTTTTTGCTGTCTTTCGTAATCTCTTAATGCCTTTATCGCAGGTTTAGACATAAAGAAAATAATGATTATACCAACAATATTAAGCCATGCCATCAAGCCTACACCAATATCACCCATTCCCCAAGCAGCATTTGGTTCAGCGACGGTACCATAAAATACAGCGCACATAATAACGACCTTTAATAGAAAACGCAGCGCAGGCATTTTAACGGTTCGGTTGATATATGAAACGTTATTCTCAGCAATAAAGTAATAAGCAAGTACCGTAGTAAATGCAAAGAAAAACAATGCTAATGCTATAAATGGTTTACCAATACCTTGAAGCACGCTATCAACTGCAAGCTGAGTAAAGCCTGGGCCATTAATCACAACATCTGCTGAAACATTTTGTACGATAAACACACTGCTACCTTCCGGCATAACATTGTATTGTTGAGTAATTAAGATCATAAAGGCCGTTGCAGAACAAACAAACAATGTATCTATATAAACTGAAAATGCTTGTACTAAGCCTTGCTGTGCTGGGTGATCAACTTCAGCTGCAGCTGCAGCATGAGGCCCTGTACCTTGACCTGCTTCATTTGAGTAAACACCACGTTTTACCCCCCAACCAATTGCAGCACCAAAGCCGGCCATTGGTGTAAAAGCATCAGAAATAATACTCATAAAAATGCCAGGTAACATATCAATATTTAACGCAATAATTGAACATGCAATTAATATGTAGGCTAATGCCATGAACGGCACTACAATCTGTGTGAAACTTGCGATACGCTTAACACCACCAAAAATAATGAAACCAAGCATTAATACAATAAATACCGCGGCATATACTTTCGTTAATGGTAATTCCCCCATGAATGAGTTAACCGTGCCACCTTCGCCAAATACATTAACGAGTGAATCACCGATACCATTCGATTGCACAACAGGGAGCAATAAGCCACATGCAACAATTGTCGCTAACGCAAATATCCAAGCGTACCATTTTTGCCCCATCGCTTTTTCAAAGTAATAAGCTGGACCACCACGATAAACGCCGTTTTCTTCTTCTTTGAAAATTTGCGCGCTAGTTGACTCAACATATGCAGTCGCAGCGCCTAAGAAGGCAACAACCCACATCCAAAATACAGCACCTGGCCCGCCAAAACCTATAGCCGCTGCAACACCGGCAATATTACCCGTTCCCACGCGACCAGATAAGGATACTGCCAGTGCCTGGAAAGACGAGATCCCTTTTTCTGAACTTTTCCCTGACATTAATAAGCGCCACATTTCTCTAAAATGGCGTATCTGTGCAAAACGTGTTAACACTGAAAAGAAAATACCCGCACCTAAACATAAATAGATAAGGTAAGAACTCCAAATGTAACTGTTAAGCGTATTAACAAATTGTTCCACTGCAAACTCCTGAAATTATTATAATTATTAAATTTTTATTATCTTAAATCATCAACAAGATGATAGATAGCCGTTAATACATCTTTACCCAATATTCTACTACGGTTATCTGACCAGCCCATTTCTGTATCTGGTAGCAATATATTATCTTTAAAAGGCATTTCTAGTGTGTATGCTAAACAATTGAATTGCTCACCCACCCAATTAGATCCTAAGCTTAAGTTCGCTTTTCCAGGTTCATCTTTTTCGTAACCTTTATCATCTTGAAACTCAGGTGTAATAGCAAGCAAGATATCTTTAAAGGAATTTTCTAATTTTGCTAATCGCTCATCGTATGACGGAATGCCTTCACCACCTGCAACGAAGTTATAAGGTAGGGCTTCGTCACCATGTATATCTAAGTGCATATCAACGCCGGTAGCCAGCATTTTTTCACGGACTAGGTATACTTCTGGGCTATTTTCCATCGTTGGGTTGTCCCATTCACGATTTAAGTTTACCCCTGCAGCGTTCGTTCTTAAATGTCCTCTAACTGAACCATCTGGATTCATATTTGGTACAAGATAAAAAACAGCGGTATTTAATAGACTAACAGCTACACCATCATCAATGTCGAGCAGTCGTTCTATAAAGCCTTCCATGAACCATTCAGCCATGGTTTCGCCAGGATGTTGGCGAGCGGTTAACCAGATAACTGGCTTACCTTCTGCTTCTTGCCCTACTTTTAAAACACTAATATCTCGGCCATCAAGCGTATGACCAAGTAACTGTAACTGACAGGCGTCGCTCAATTGTGCGTTATGTATTAATGACTGGTGTCGGTCATAACTATATGGAGCAAAATACGCAAAATATGTGCTATCAAATTCTGGAGTAAAGGTGATGGTTAAATTTTGCCCATCAAATTGGGTTGGTACACGGAACCAATGCTCTCGGTCATAGGAGGCTACGGCTTGGTAATCTTGCCAGCCTTCAACATAAGCTGCTTGGCCTGCATTGGTAATATGAAAAATATGTTCGGTATGTTCATTATTATGAACGTTGAAATGAAACCATTGATAAAACTCAGAATGATTATCTTTTTTTATTGCCAACTTAATATCTTTAATATTGGTGGCATCAATAACGTCAATGTTTCCGCTATCGAAATGTGAAGAAATGTGCATCGTTCGATTTAGCTTTTTTGATTTTATGAAACCCTAAGTGTACACAATCAAGCGTAAGATCAGAAGAACTAAAGTGATCTAATATAAAGACCTATTTCCGTTGAATATCCCATTGATTTAGAAATAACAGTATTTTGTTCATCTATAATGTAATAACTTGGATATCCGAGCACTTTGTATGCTTTTTTAATAGATTCATTTCCGTATGCAACGGGGAACGTTAGTTGATGACGACTGACAAAACGATCAACTTCCTCTTGTTCGATGAAGTCTAAACCAATTGCAATAACATCGATATGTGGATTTTTTTCATAAACGGCTTGAAGGTTGCCAATACTTGCGTGGCAAACACTGCACCAAGGAGCAAAGAAATAAAGTACTGTTTTTTTGGTGGGAGTTAACGAAACTGTTTGCCCTATTGTTGTTTCAAGTACAAATTGCTCCGATGCCATCGAGGTATCAGTAGAAAGCATATCAATTTGCTTGATAAACGACAAAAACTGAAAAATAATAAAAAATACAATAATTTGTATGGCTATACTTTTCAAAAAAAACTCCAACCAAATATGTGTTAGGCTTAAGTAGACCTTGTATGCTGTAACATAATTTCTTTAAAAGCAAAAAAGGGGTCAGGTACATTTAATAAATTGTACCTGACCCCTTTTATAAAGTATCTCTTAGCCGATTTTGGTTGCGCCTTTCATGTATGGGCGCAGCACTTCTGGTATTTCAATGCTGCCGTCAGCTTGTTGATAGTTTTCAAGTACCGCTACCAGTGTACGTCCAACCGCTAACCCAGAGCCATTTAATGAATGCAACAATTCAGGCTTATTGGTTTCACTATTACGAAAACGTGCTTGCATTCTTCTCGCTTGAAAATCTCCCATATTTGAACATGAAGAAATTTCACGATACGTATTTTGAGCCGGTAACCACACTTCAATGTCAAAGGTTTTCGTCGCACTAAAACCAATGTCTCCTGTACATAAAACGACTGTGCGAAAAGGTAAACCTAGTTTTTCCAGTATCTTTTCAGCATGGCCGGTTAATTCGTCTAACGCTTTCATAGACTCAGAAGGTTTTACAAGTTGCACCATTTCAACTTTATCGAATTGATGTTGACGGATCAAACCACGAATATCGCGACCTGATGATCCCGCTTCACTTCGAAAACAAGGTGTATGGGCACACATTTTAATCGGCAAGGTATTTTCGTCGACTATTTCATCACGAACTAAATTAGTAAGTGGTACTTCAGCTGTTGGGATCAATGAAAATTGTCTTGATGCTAAATCAGTATGGAATAAGTCTTCACCAAATTTAGGTAACTGCCCTGTTCCATATAATGAGTCATGATTAACTAAGTAAGGTACATACATTTCTTCGTAGCCATGTTCTTCAGTATGCACGTCTAACATAAATTGTGCTAATGCACGGTGTAACTTTGCAATACCGCCACGCATGACAGCGAAACGTGTACCGGCAAGCTTTGCACCACTTTCAAAATCTAAGCCTTTATCAAGTGCAGTTGCTAAATCAACATGATCTTTAACATCAAATTCGAACGTCTTAGGGGTTCCCCATTTGCGAACCTCAATATTATCGTCTTCACTTTCACCCATAGGTACTGATTCATCAGTTAAATTAGGGATCGCAGAAGCAATGTCATTAATTTGCGCCAATACCTTTTCTTGCTCTTGTTTCGCCGCTTCTAGTTCATCGCCAAGTTTACCAACCTCTGCTAATAAAGGCTGAATGTCTTCGCCGCGAGCTTTTGCTTGGCCAATGGACTTAGAACGGGTATTGCGTTGACTTTGTAATTCTTGTGTTTTGACTTGTATCGCTTTACGTTGTTCTTCTAACTGCGTTAATAAAGCGGTATCTAAAGTAAAACCACGTTTTGCTAATATAGCTGCTGTTGCCGCTACGTCTGTTCTTAAATATTTTGCATCAAGCATTGTTCATTCACGTCTAAAGTTTATTTGTGTAAAAGAGTAACTAAATACATACCTAAACCAGCTGCTAATATACATAAGCTGACATTAAGTAGTACATTGATTATGGCTTTCATTATTTCGCCTTGTTGCATTAAGAGCAAGGTATCGAGCGAAAATGTTGAAAATGTTGTGAAGGCTCCTAAAAAACCAATTCCGATAAGTGTGCGATAAACGCTCACTTCGATGACACCTTGTTCTATTAAACCGTATAAAGTGCCCATGATCAACGAACCGGAAATATTAACCGCCAACGTGGCAAAAGGGAATCCCTTTCCTAACCAATTAAAGATTAATTGCGAAAGAAAAAATCGGAAACTTGCACCAGCGGCACCACCTAATGCAACTAATGCGTATAAGGTGACTTGATTAATAGCGCTGGTCATCTGACTGCCGGTTTAATTGTTGTAAAAATGCTAACTTATCTTTTAATTGCTTTTCTAAACCACGATCAGTAGGTTGATAAAAACTCGTATGGCAAATTTCAGGTGGAAAATAATTCTCTCCGGCAGCAAATGCGTTCGGCTCATTATGCGCGTAGCGATATTCTTGCCCGTGACCAAGCTCTTTGGTAATGCTACTGGTTGAATTTTTTAAGTGTAAAGGAACATCTAATGAGCTGGTTTCTTTAGCCAACGATAATGCTTGTTTAAACGCGGAATATACTGCATTGCTTTTTGGTGCTAAAGCCATATATACGGTAGCTTGAGCGATTGCTCGTTCACCTTCAGCTGGACCCACTCGTTGAAAGGTATCCCAGGCATTAATTGCTAACTGCATTGCTCTTGGATCGGCGTTTCCAATATCTTCACTTGCTATCGCCAGTAATCTTCTTGCCACATATAACGCATCACCACCGCCAGTTAGAATACGAGCATACCAATACAAGGCTGCATCAGGGTCTGATCCTCGTACCGATTTATGAAATGCACTGATCAAATCATAAAAGGCATCACCACCTTTGTCATATAACGCAATTTTATTACCAGCAACTTGTTTTATGGTAGCTAGAGTGATCTCAATTGTATTTTTATTTGGCTCAGCTAGGTCAATACAGTTTTCAAGCAAGTTTAATAACCTTCGCGCATCACCATCTGCTAATAGTACAAGTTGTTTTGCTGATTTTTCGGGTAATGAGACTGACAATGTTTTTGTTTGTAAAATATGTGCTAACGCACGTGATAACACTAATGAAAGTTCCTGCTCAGACAGTTTTTTTAAGTTGTATACGCGCGCCCGTGATAAAATGGCTTTATTGAGTTCAAAGGCTGGGTTTTCTGTTGTAGCGCCAATAAAAATAATAGTACCGTCTTCAATGAAGGGTAAAAAGGCGTCTTGCTGGCTTTTATTAAATCGATGAACTTCATCAACAAATAAAATAGTACGTTTATGCTGATGAATGGCTCTCGCTTTTGCATCATCAATAGCTTGTCTAATTTCTTTTATCCCACTCGTGACCGCAGAAACTCTAGCGATATCTGCATTTGCATGAGTTGCAATAATTTCAGCTAAGGTCGTTTTACCTGTCCCTGGCGGCCCCCAAAAAATTAAAGAATGACACTTACCCTGGCCAATAGCCTGATGAAGTGGCATTCCCGGAGCGAGAATATGTTGCTGGCCGACATATTCATCCAAAGTACGAGGACGAAGCTGTGCTGCTAGCGGCTGAAATTCATGTATTTTATCGTCAAAGCCGAGCGCTAACTCGCCATTAGCGTTGGTCATCTAAATACACACCTTCAGGCACTTTAAATTGAAAGAGTTCCGCGTCTATTTTACTCTGACTATCCACCTCTGACAGAACTATATCACTTACTTGCCCCGTGGCGTCAGTAATCGTGAATTGTTTAATATTGACGGATGTTGGTTCAAAGGTGATCGAAAGAGATTGTACTTGGGCATTATCGTCAATAGAAGATAGCGTAAAATGCATATCAGACTGCTTAATTACCTGATATTGAGCCCATAGTTGGTCATCATCACTGGTCAGTAACAAAATGGGTGTGTTGGCAATAGAATCTTGTAAACTATAAGCGGTGGCTTGCTCAATAAAAGGATCAAATAGCCACAATGATTCACCGTCAGAGACAATCAACGATTCTTCGGGTTGCTTCGTATGCCAATACACTAAATTAGGTTTTTGTACTGCAAGTTTACCTGTTGTACGTTGCAGTTCGGTACCTGCACCATCACTAACTTGTTGAGCAAAAGCTGCTGAAAAATGCTCTAGCTTCGCTAGACGTGTTTTTAGTAATTGTTTATCTGACATTTCACTGCGGGTATTTTTTATGACAACTGTTTGTTCTGCCACAACATAAGTACTGCCAGTAGAGAATAAGCTACCAGCAAGCACTAGGTTGATTAATGATTGATACTTCATAAAATTAATCCTTAATTGGAGGTGGTGCTAATACTTCACGCGCACCATTTTGGCCTGGCATACTCACTACGCCTTGCGCTTCCATATCTTCAACAATACGAGCCGCTCGGTTATAACCAATTCTAAATTTTCGTTGAATACTAGAAATCGACACGCGTCGGGTTTCGGTGACAAACGCTAATGCTTCATCATATAATGCATCAAGCTCTGCGTCTTCACTCGCTTCGGCTTGTTCACTCGGTAATAACACATCTTGCTCACCTTGACCTGATAGAATATCTTCTATGTAGTCTGGCTCTGCGCGTGATTTCCAGTCAGACACAACAGCGTGTACTTCATGGTCATCAACAAAGGCACCATGAACACGCATAGGAATTGCTTCACCAGGGGGTAAATAAAACATATCACCCATACCAAGTAATTGTTCAGCACCTTGCTGATCTAAAATAATACGTGATTCAATTCTTGATTGAACCCTTAGCGCCATACGCGTAGGTATATTCGCTTTAATTAATCCTGTTATTACATCTGCTGAAGGACGCTGAGTAGCTAAAATTAAATGAATACCCGCAGCCCTTGCCTTTTGCGCAATACGTGCAATTAACTCTTCTACCTTTTTACCCACAATCATCATCATGTCAGCAAATTCATCAACAATGATAACAATAGAAGGCAGTTTTTCTAATGTCGGTGGAGTTTGTGTAAATGCATCGGTCGGTTGCCATAATGGGTCAATCATTGGCTCGCCAGCTTCTATTGCTTTACTTACTTTATCATTGAAGCCTTTAAGGTTTCTTACGCCTAACTTAGACATTAATTGATAACGACGCTCCATTTCACCAACACACCAACGCAAGGCGTTAGCGGCTTCTTTCATGTCAGTTACGACCTCAGAGAGTAAATGAGGTATTCCGTCATACACTGACAACTCTACTTGTTTTGGATCAATCATGATCATACGTACATCTTGTGGTGGTGACTTATACAAGATACTAACAATCATTGTATTAACGGCAACTGACTTACCTGAACCTGTTGTACCAGCAACTAATAAGTGTGGCATTTTAGCGAGATCAGCCACTACAGGGTTTCCTGAAATATCGCTTCCGATCCCCATCGCTAGGTTAGATTTAGATTTCTTAAACGCATCACAATGTAATACATCTGCAAAAAACACTGTTTCACGATATTTATTTGGTAACTCAATACCAATAACTGACTTACCTTCGATAACTTCAACTACCCGTACTGATTTAGCTGATAATGAACGAGCAATATCTTTGGAAAGGTTCGTTATTTTGCTTACTTTAACCCCTGGGGCTAAATCTAATTCAAAACGCGTGATCACAGGACCTGGTAATACGTCAACTACATCAGCTTTAACGCCAAACTCTAAAAGCTTCTCTTCTACTAAACGACTGACTTGATCAAGTTCATCTTGCGATATTGGGTGTTGTTTCTTATTAGGTTTATCTAACAACGATAAGGGTGGTAAACCAACATCTTTTACTTTGTTCGAGTGTTCGTCTACTTGATCAGTGGAGCTAGTAGGTTCTTCAACATGTATTTGATCTACTGGTTCTAATGCAGCGGTTATTTCTTCCGCACTAACGTGCTCTTGTACATTAATCGCGAGTGGTTCACCCATTAAGTCATCAATTGACACATAAGGTTCATTATCACGAAATGGTATGTCGTCTTTACTTTCAGCAAAAGGCTGTTCTGTGTTACTTGCTGTAATGCTGTCTAGATTAGCGAAAGGCTGAGATTCTTCTTCTGGCTCATTGTCGTATTCTTCAAGAGGTTGGTCTGTGGTTAATACAACAGAATTGTTATCTGAATAACTTACACCAGAAGTAGGCGTTTCTTGCATAGAAGCACTGAACTTGTCTTTTATCCATGCGGGCAAATCAGCTAATGCAATTACCCCATTAATTGTGTGCTCACCTAACAAATCAATTAAACGTATCAGAGATAAGCCAGTTAATAATACAAATCCCGTGGCTAAACACATTAAAAACAGTAACGTACTACCAACAAAAGATAAATAAGGTAAAACCCCTTGGCTTATTACATCACCAATGATGCCACCGGCAGAAAAGTAAAATACATCATCAAAATTCATGCTTGCGATGGCAGTTATACCAATAAAAAACATGATGAAGCCAATAAATTTAAGCCCTAAGGTTAGATAGTCAATCTGCATCAATTTATAATATTTTTGAAACGTTAGCCATCCAGTTAATGCAATGACAAAAGGCAAAATATAAGCAACGGCGCCAAACAAATTTAAAAATAAATCAGATAGAAAAGCCCCTACTGCACCGCCTAAATTACGTATATCATTCTGATACCCTGTTTGCGACCAACCAGGGTCTGCTGGGTCAAAACTGTATAACGCGATCATCATAAACATGGCAAAAACACACGACACCAACAACCCTGCTTCTAACAGTCGTTGAATACCATTTAGTTTACTGTTTGGCGCTACTTGATCTGACAATCTACTTTCCTTTTTACAAAACTTCTTTTTATAACCGCTAAAATACCAAACTAAACGAGCTAGATAAATGGTTTATCGCTTAATTGGTAGGATATTCGTCAATTTTACTTCTTCCATGACAACATAAGTTCTACTTTCACTGACAAATGGAAGTTTTAATAGTGTATCGCCAAGTAATTCTCGATAAGCTGCCATATCTGACACACGTGTTTTTAACAAAAAATCAAAATCACCAGAGACTAAATGACATTCTTGAATCACATCAATTTCTTGCACTGCCTTAGAGAAATCATCAAATACATCAGGACTGGTTCGTGTCAGGGTAATTTCGACAAACACTAATAAGGCTGCTTCTAACTTTTGTGGGTTAAGTGTTGCTTGGTAGCCGATAATATAATTGTCAGACTCTAATCGCTTAACCCTTTCCAAACATGGTGTAGGACTAAGGCCAACCCTTTTAGACAGTTCTACATTAGAAAGCCGACCATCTCTCTGTAATTCAGATAGAATGTTTTTGTCGATACGATCAAGTTTTTTCTCATTGTCAGCCATTTCTTTATATTTCTCTATTAAATTCTATTTATATAGTGATAAATTCTTAAAATACTCAAATAACGACAGGTTATTCTAAAGATTCGCAACTATACTAGCACCATATTTCAATAGAGCAAACTAAGAGCAAATAAATATGATTATTGGTGTACCAAAAGAAATAAAAAACCATGAGTATCGTGTTGGTATGGTTCCGGCTAGTGCAAGAGAGCTGATCGCTCATGGGCATCAAGTCGTGGTAGAAACCCAAGCGGGAAGTGGAATTGGTTTTACCGACCAAGATTACACAGACATTGGCGCAACTATCTTACCTACTGCTAGTGATGTTTTTGCACAAGCTGAGATGATTGTAAAAGTTAAAGAACCACAAGCAATTGAGCGTGCAATGTTACGCGAAGGTCAAATTCTATTTACTTACCTTCACCTAGCACCTGATTTACCTCAAACTCAAGATTTAGTAAAAAGTAAAGCAATCTGTATTGCTTATGAAACAGTAACCGATAATCAAGGTGGCTTACCTTTGTTAGCACCAATGTCAGAAGTTGCTGGTCGTATGTCAATTCAAGCTGGCGCACAAGCCCTTGAAAAATCAAACGCAGGCCAAGGCATGTTATTAGGTGGCGTACCGGGTGTTGAGCCAGCTAAGGTTGCTATCATTGGCGGCGGTATGGTTGGTGCTAATGCAGCGAAAATGGCTGTAGGTATGGGCGCTGATGTTGTTGTGTTGGATCGTAACGTTAATGTTTTACGTAAACTTGATGATCAATTCGGCAACCGTATCAAAGCTATTTATTCTACGGCCGATGCCTTAGAAAAGCATGTACTTGAAGCAGACTTAGTCATTGGTGGAGTGTTAATTCCAGGTGCAGCTGCACCTAAGCTTGTGACCAAAGAACACATAAAAAACATGAAACCTGGTTCTGCTATTGTTGACGTTGCTATAGATCAAGGCGGTTGTATTGAAACTTCAAAACCTACAACTCATGCTGATCCAACCTTCATTGTTGATGATGTAGTGCATTATTGTGTTGCTAATATGCCGGGTGCAGTGCCAAGAACTTCGACATTTGCATTAAATAATGCAACATTACCGTACATCATTCAACTAGCCAATAAAGGCTATAAGCAAGCGTTAAATGATGACAAGCACTTATTAAACGGCTTGAATGTTATTGATGGTAAAGTGACTGTCAAAGAAGTTGCTGAAAACTTAGGTTTTGAATTTGTTGAGCCAGTAACAGCCTTAAACAGCTAATAAATCGTTAATTCGAAAAAAGCCGGTTTGCCGGCTTTTTTTATAGCTAAAAATTACTGATGGTTACCATTACCACAGATAACAACGTATAAAAACTATCAATAACAAACCAAGGTAAGTATACGCTACAGTAGGCCTAATAGACTGTTGTAGATATGTTTTTATCAGTGTTAATTGACTTGGTCGATTGGCTATAAATTCACGTTGAAATTGAAATGGATGAATTGAAGATGTTGCATCCATTATCGCCTGTTCAAGAATAATAATGCGTTGTTCAATCCGTGATTGAAAGGTTTTCCAAATCGCTTCTTGCCCCCACATTAATAAAATAAACAACACTAAATACATTGAAATTCCATTAAAAACAAATGCATTAAACAGCATAAAAACACATACAAGCTTGATGAGTAATGCATATTTTTCATAACTATCACATTGATTTTGTAATAGCTGCCATTCAGTATGCAATGCACTTTTATTATCCGACATTGACCTTCCATTCCCTTTATTTTGAACATGATGACTAAAGAATCAGTATGAAATTATACCAACTCTGTTTTAGAAAAATGATGGCTTGCTATTACAAACCCTTCTCGTAGATAAAACTTGTGTGCAGAATACCGTTGAACGCCAGAATCTAGGTGTAATTGGCTACACCCCTGCTCTTTAGCAAATTCTTCTAACCAAGTTAAAATATCATGGCCAACCCCAGCTGAACGAAATGCTTCATTTGTTACTAAATCATCGACGTATAAATATTTACCCCATGCAAGCTTTTCGCCAATAACAAACCCTGCAACGGCCAAAACTTTGCCGTTATCTTTAACGTACACAATATTATAACCTGTTTGCTGCTGTTTCTTGATTTGTTCCGCTAATGTTTTTTTATTGTATTGTGGTCGTAGCTGTAACATCACTTCGAGCACGTGATCATAATCATCATTATTCGCAAGTAGCGTAATATCCATTCTTTTGCCTTACGTTATTTGTGGAGAGGTTAATTGATATTTTTTCCGTATTTGATCGACTAAACGATTACGTGAACTGTTAATTCTTTCGTGTGGAGCAAACAATGCGCTTGCACTATCTAATAAATTAACCGCCTTTTCTAAGCGCACTAAATCAGGGTGTGTTTCATTTTCAGCAATTAACTCATTAATAGACGTAATAGCAAATTCTTTTCGAGCAATATCTTGTACTAATCCAGAAGCGGTACATAGACCATAAGTTCCATTTAAAAAATGCTGCCATTCTTGGGTAATATGTTCATCTATATTGGCATGTAGTTTTTCGTCATGACAAACAAAACCTTGTTGCTTTAACTGTTGAATGGTAAGTCGGTAATTTTTATTAAAATATTGATAAATATCTGCCGGTTCAATTAACGCTTCAACAACACCCAACCACTTTACGTAACCTTTCGCATAATACTCTTGAACACTTTCTTCAGAATGGTCAGCTAAAAATGATTGGCAACTCGTTTGAATGGTTAAACGATAGGATGCTGTTGGCATCACCTTTTGCTGTTGCAGATACGCTAACTTATTAGCAGAGATATGGCTTAGCTGTAATAAGGTGTGTTTTGTATAAAAGCATTCATTTAGATAATTTATTAATTGCATATTTATTTCTCAGAAGTGACAACTACAGAACTTGTTTTATTAAAAATCATGGTTCTAAACTGTTCAGGAGGCACATTGTTTAACAACATAGGGCCTGTAGAGCCCGACATTAATTGACTAAAATTTTTTTCTCGTGATTCAAACTGTTCGTTATTCCGATAAGTCGTAATTAGCATCAGATGAAAAGGTGCTTGAGGCGTTGCAGGTACCTTAATTAACATGAAGGAATCAATAAAGCCTTTATTCATAGCTTTTTCACGTAGCACTTGCCAGTTATTTTCATAAAAATAAAGTGTTTCTTTGCTATAGGGGTTGTTAATTTTAATAAAGTCGATTGTTGATATTTGTTGTGCCGCTTGGCTATGACCTATTAGTGAGAACAACATAACCAATATCACCGACGCAATTGTTTTTTGTATTTTCATCGCTATTTTCCTTATGAGGTTAACGCGTAAATAACCGTTTTTTTATTCGACTTAAACCTACAGGAGTAACGCCTAAATAGCTTGCCAAATCACTTTGTGTAACGTTTTGTAATAATGTGGGTGTCGATTCAATAAGCTTTGCATAGCGTTGTTCTGCTGTTAAACATAACAATTCATATTCTCGTGTTTCTTTTTTTAAGGCAAGTGTAAGTAACAGGTCATTTAACTCATTAGCAAAAATAATATCATGTTTCGCCTGCATTAAAATGGCGTTAAATGACAGTTTAATTAATACGGTGGGTGCTAAACTGATTAGACTAAAAGAGCTTGATTGACGCAAATAAAGTGCAGTTAAGCTACCAATAACATCATTGGCAGATAAAAACGACTTTATAGATTCTTTGCCTTGTTCTGAGGTGTAAAATGCTTTTAATAAACCTGACTGCACAAAATATATGGCATCTTCTTGATCGCCTTGATTAAAAACATATTGCCCCTTTTCTTTGCTAACCCGCTCTCCTTCCGTTTGCACATATTGAAAAAATGTTGTCACTGTTAACCTCGGTTAATGTGTTGTGAATATTACGACGATAAAATTTGCTACAGATTAACATATATTGAGATTAAACGATGGAACTTAAAAACAGACGCATTGTGATAACAGGTGGAACTTCAGGTATTGGTTATCAGCTCGTTAAACAACTTTTTTCTGATAATGAATTAATTGTTATCGCCAGGGATCAAACTAAACTTAATGCCTTGCGAGAACAATTTTCAGGTATTACTACACTAAAAGCCGATTTATCCAAACCAAATGAAACCAAGGTTGTTGCTGAAAAAATTGTCAATGAATACCAATATATCGACTTACTTATTAACAATGCCGCTGTCCAGTATTGTCAGCTATTCATTGATGATACTTTTCTAACCCAGCACATTATTGATGAAGTTAATGTTAATTTAACCAGTGTTTGTCTGTTAACACATCAGTTATTACCCACTCTATTACATCAAGAAAAGTCTATCATATTAAATGTAAATTCAGGGCTTGCCTTAGCACCGAAAACTAGCTCTGCGGTTTACTGCGCTACTAAGGCCGCATTAAACAACTTTTCACAATCATTACGCTATCAATTAGCAAAGACAAATATATACGTACAACAAGTATTTTTACCGTTAGTCGATACACCAATGACAGCTGGAAGAGGCGTAAATAAACTATCTTCCGAAAAAGCCGCTGATCAGATATTAAAAGGGCTTGAAACAAACACAATTGAACATGCTTTAGGAAAAGTAAAGCTCCTAAAACTATTACTACGCATTGCACCATCATTCGCTAAAAATATGATGAAAAAATATTGAGGACGACTTTATGAATATTAAACGATTACTTTTAACAATAATATTTACGGTAACGCCTATGTTAGTTAAAGCAAAAGAAGTAACCATTGAGGTGTTAAATATTGACGTAGTGCGGCAAGGAAACATCATCGTGATGATTTTTGCAAAGGAAGGATTTCCTAAGCAGCATCAACAAGCGCTGATGAGTCAAACTCAATTAGTCACTGATAAAACGCAACTTTTTACTTTTAACATCAAAGAAAAAGAATTTGCCATTAAAGTATTACATGATGAAAACCAAGATGGAAAAGTAACGAAAAATTGGACAGGTATTTATCCAAAAGAAGGTTTAGGGTTCTCAAATAAACAAAAAGTAGGGTTTACAGGGCCACCTGTATATAAGAAATCTAAGATGAGCCTGCATCAAGCGCCAAGCAATATTTCAATTTCGATAATTTACCCATAGGAGCCTAGATATGCTCGCATTATTAAAAGTGATGCTAATAATGGCAACATGTTTTGCATTAACGTTTTTGTTCATTAAATCAACAGGAATATTGTCTATCGAACAAATTAAACACTGGTTAATCATTGCTAAAAGTAGCCATCAAGGGTATGTGTTTAGTATCGTAGTAGCGCTACTATTCGCTGATTTGTTTATCGCTGTACCTACATTAACCATTATTTTATTAGCGGGGTATTTTCTTGGCTTTCATGTTGCCCTAATCGCTAGTTTAATGGGTATGACTTTAGCTGGATTTGTTGGCTATTGGTTAAGTTCACGCTATGGTGAATTCGTGCTACAAACAATAATAAAAGCCAAAACAGAACGTGATAAAGCCAGTTCAACTTTTAAGCAACATGGGTTTATCTTTATTTTACTCTCTCGGGCCATGCCAATATTACCGGAAGTATCAGCTTGTTTAGCCGGCATTGCACAGATGCCCTTTCATCGGTTCTTTCTCGCTTGGGTACTAAGCACGGCTCCCTATGCAACAATTGCGTCGTATGCAGGTTCTGTAAGTTCGATATCAAACCCTAAGCCCGCTATTATTGCCGCCCTTGGAATTTCTGGTGTGTTATGGTGCAGTTGGTTTTTTTACCATCGGTATATCAGTAAACAACAATGGCCTAAGCAACCCTTATAAATAACAACGTTGCTAATTTGGTGATCGGGGATCATAACAAAGTACCAATATTTGGAAAGTAGAAAACAAGTGATACATTGGTTATTTATCTTCGATCACTTGTTGTCTTATTTTTTTATATTCTTTATGGCTTACTTGCTCAGCACGTAAGCATTCACGGTATTCAGATTCGGACATAGCACGTTTTATACAATCGTTTTTTTGATGCTGCTGCCCTACGTGGTAAAGCTGTTTCTGGCTACACCCAACACAGCAAATCAATATAAACGTCCACAAGAATTTCATAAAGCACCATTGCATTTTTTAGAAAATAAGTAGGGCTGTTGACCTTTCGAGATTAAATTTTGTTTGAACTAAACCCGAAAGATCAACAGACTCTAATCAAAGATAAACCCTTATTTAAATAAAAAGTAGTAGAAAAGTGTAAGAAAACTCATGAAAAACGTTAATAATTTTTGCTATTAGCCTCTTTCATACACTTATGACTACTGTTTCATCAGTGATAACAATGCTTGTTTGTAGGTCTCTTGAGGCTGTGCCCCAGTTAAAGCCGATGTACGATTAAAAATAACGGTAGGCACTCCAGATACTCCCATTGATTGCCATTGTGATTCAAGGGCTTTAACACGCTGCTTAATTTCATTATCTTCAAAAGCTGTGGTTGATTGTTCAAAGGTTATGCCTACTTCTTCAGCTTCCTTAGTAAGAACCGCTATATTTGATATATCTTTATTTTCGCTAAAATAAGCGCTGAACAAACGCATTTTTAGCGCTGTTTGTAAACCAAGGGAATGCGCATAATCAAGCAGTAAGTGAACATTAAAAGTGTTCACAATTTTCATACCTTCAACATAATTGAAATGAAATCCATATTCAGCCGCTGCTTGGGTTATGTTTCTTCTGGCTTGCTCACTTTCTGCCTTTGATGAACCATATTTTCTTGCCATATGGGCGCTTAGCTCTTCACCTTCAGGAGGCATATCAGGATTAAGTTCGAACGGTTGCCACTGTATTTCTACCTTATCTTGTATGTTTAACTCGGCAATTGCAGCTGCTAAATGCTTGTAACCCACAATACACCAAGGACAAACTACGTCTGAAATGATGTCAATGTTAATCTTTGCGGTCATATAAATCCTTGTGGAAAATAGGCTGAGTATTATTCATGCTTTAGCGCTAACACCTTATCGATGTCTTGCGCACTGTGTCTATTTTTTAGCTGCTGCCACTCTTCTCCCCAGCTACGGTTTACAATTTGACCGCGTTGAAATGAAGGCAGTGATAGTAATTCTTTGGCCCAGCGCCGTACGTGGGTATAGTCTTTTACTTGTAAAAATTGTTCTGCATCATAAAGATTACCCAACACTAAGTTGCCATACCATGGCCAAATGGCAATATCAGCAATGGAAAGCGTATCACCGACTATAAAAGCTTTGTTTTCAAGTTGTTTATCTAATACATCTAACTGTCGTTTAATTTCCATGGTAAAACGATTGATTGGGTATTCAAATTTTTCAGGCGCATAAGCATAAAAGTGGCCAAACCCTCCACCTAAATAGGGCGCAGCACCCTGTAACCAAAATAACCAATTCATCACTGTTGTTCGCTCAATGCCATTATTCGGTAATAACGCGTTAAATTTTTCAGCAAGATAAACTAAGATAGAAGCTGATTCGAATACCTTTACTTGTTTATTGTTTTCGCGATCCAGTAGCGCAGGAATTTTACTATTAGGGTTGATGTCAACAAAACCAGACGAGAACTGTTCTCCTTCGCCTATATCAATATAATGCGCGTCATAATCTGCGCCCTTGCCTTGTGCTAATAACTCCTCTAACATTATGGTGACTTTTTGCCCATTAGGTGTAGCCATAGAGTAAAGTTGTAAAGCATGCTCTCCTACAGGTAATGTTTTTTCATAAGTAGCACCTGATACTGGCCGATTGATACTCGCCCACTTTCCACCGCTTTCAGCATCTTGACTCCACACTTTCGGCGGTTGGTATTGATCACTCATTGCTAATGCTCCTGCTAATGAATTTAGAAATGGCGTTAGTTTACTTCTTTTTTGTCCACGTAAAGTCTTTGAACATAGCATCAACCGGTGTTTTTGCAACATGGTTCACATAATTGCTGATCACTTTTTGTGATAAGCCAAGAATAACTTCTAACACTTGTTTTTGACCATAGCCAGCTTGGTAAAAGGCATTAAGCGTTTCGGCTGACACTTCGCCACGTTCACGCACCATGGCTAAAGTGAAATCATGAAGTGCTTGTAATTTAGCTGAAGGTAATTCAGTTTCATTACGCAGAGCCTCTGTGATAGCAGAATCAACCTTCATAGAGTTAGCAATTGCACTATGTGCAGGCACACAGTAATGGCACTCGTGCTCTACATTAATGGTTTGCCAAACAACCGTAAGCTCTTCAGCGTTAAAAGACGTTTCAGTGAATAAAGAATGTAATGCATTATAGCCTTTATAGGTTTCAGGGGATTCAGCCATTACAGCATACAGCCCTGGAATACTCCCCATTTGTTTTTTAGCATCTTGAAGCATTTCTATGCTTTTCTCAGGTGCGGTTTCTAACGTATGTAAAGTAAAGTCACTCATTTCTGTTTCTCCTAAGTTGTATCGTTAATAATGTTTTTTCGATAAACAGTTGCATTATTAGTATCTAATAGAATGTAACTGTTCATTTATTCGCTAATGCATGGGTAGACTATAGAACGTCATGAACGAACGTTCAAGTACATTTTGAACGATTGCTCAATATATACGTAACTTTTATCTTATGTTTTTGTTTTTTATATATAATATAATTTAAAATAAATAATTATTAGTAATGGATCAGATAGAAACCAACAATTACCCTCTTTACCTAGTTGCCATAAAGCCATACAATTGAACGATTGTTCAATACTTGCTTAAAGAGTATGAGAAAATTATGGCAAATATAGCAAAGTTTGATCGTCAGGAAGTTATCAACAAAGCTACCAACCTGTATTGGAAAAAAGGCTTTCATGCAACGTCAATGCGAAATTTACAAGACGAAATTGACATGCGTCCTGGTAGCATTTATGCCGCTTTTGGTAGTAAAGATGGTTTATTTAAAGAAACATTAAGAAATTACACAGATTTAGGTATTGCTCAACTAGCTCATTATAAAGAACAGCATAGTTCACCGCTTGAAGCACTTCGAGCATTTGTTAAAAACTTGGTTATAGATTCACAAGATAATGCACCTAATGGTATTTGCATGTTATCTAAAACAATTGGCGAACTAACCGATGATAATCAAGACTTACTTAATGTGACAAAAGCGCATTTAGCCGAAATTTTACAACAATTCGTCGTGATTATCGAAGAAGCCCAACAAAAGGGAGAAGTTGAACAACATAAAAGTGCAGAAGAGCTCGCAAACCATGTACAAATTCAAATAGCAGGCTTGCGCACCTTTGCAAAAATAAATAATGACAAGAACAACCTAAATAGATTAATTGATGATATTTTTACGCATTACCCTTTCTAGACAATACACATTTACTGCGAATATGTATTGTCGGTGACAAAAGATCATTTAGCTAAACGTTGTTGTTGCAAGCTTAATCGTCGATGAGAGCTATATACATGTTGTAATTTTTTGTTGTTGTTTAACACTGCATCTATTTCTACTGACAACATTCTAGAAATAGGCAATATTTCTAACACACCGTGATCATCTAAACCTGTAGACAACAACGCTGTTTTGCCAAAAGCAAACAAACTACTATCTGTGTCTTTAATATTTCCATCAACATACAGTTTCATTCCACCGAACCAATGGTTGATAACTTTAACTTTGTGCCCTTTTACATTGAATTCGAATATTTTACGCATGATATTCCCTACAACTACGGATAAATTACTTTTTAGTGTATCACTGTGGCAGTGATTTTCGAAAGGTAAAATATATTATAATATTGATTTTTATAAATAATTCTCTATGTTTTTTAGGTTGTCGCGCTCTCTAATAATGGCAGTTTTTTCATGCGCGACTAACGCATCACGTTCGTTTCTACTCATTGGTGATTTTGCCGCATGATAGCTCAATACCCTATTCGGCAGAACATGAGAAAAAACCAATAATGCACGTTCAAGGTGAAAGTCTGAAGTCACTAAAATAATGTGATCTATCTTATGTTGTTCTAAAATAGGCTTTGCCAGTAATGCATCTTCTAATGTGTAGCGGCTTAAGGCCGGCTTATAAAACACACTTCTAGCAACGCCCTTACTTTGTAAATATTGCTGGCAATAATGAGCATGTGGTTTAGTTGTGGTATTAAAGTGCTCTCCAAATCCACCTGTACAAAGGATATGGCAAGTCATATTCTGTTGAAAGACATCAAGCACTTTATCGCAACGGCTTTTCGCAATGACTGACAACTTGCCGGTATTATCATTGGGCGCGCCTAACAGTACAATTGCAGAATTAATAAATCACCTCACGTTGGCAAATTGTTCTTCTTTAGCACTTGAAGATAGAGTAATTGATTTAAATCAAAACACCATATTGATCACAATATTCGTTTTTACTCTTTACGTTTATATCCAATAAACAGGGTAATGTCGATTTGGATTTGTTGACATGTTATTAACAAATAAGGCAACTACTAGCAATAAAATACTCCCTAATAAAACAGGAGTGACAATAAACCAATAACCTAGTGCATAAATTTGTTCGCCACCAATCGTAGCAATTAATGCCGAAGCACCTCCTGGCGGGTGCAAAGTTCTAGTTAGGTGCATAAACATAATTGCAAGTGATACAGCTAATGCACTCGCTATCATAATATTTTCTGAAAAAACTAAACTGACACTTACACCAACAAAAGCTGAAATTACGTGACCACCAATTAAATTTCTTGGTTGTGAAAACTCAGCTAACGGAGCGCCATAAATGAGTACAGCAGAAGCACCAAAAGAGCCAATTAGCATCATTAAGCTTTTTTCATCGTAATGTAAAACCTCACCAACATAGGCGATAAGAAATATACCCAAAAACGACCCCACCCAAGACCAAACAATTTTTTTGAAAGGCTTTCTTGGCGGGCATTGCCCTTTCGTTTTCATACGCGAAAAATATATTCTCATGGCTAAAACCTTTAATACAAGATAAATAATATGTAATTAAAAAACGGAAACGCCCATCGTTATTAGCGTTGGGCGTTTCTTCTTACAGAATGTATATAAATTCGAACTTAACGTGATAAATGTAGAATAGGAAATGGTTTGCCTAAGTCATCAAGTGGCGAACGAGAAGTTACCTGAAAACCAAAGTGCTGATAAAAACCAACAGCGTTTGGATTTTGTTCGTTAACATCTACACAGTTAACCGCATAGTTATCAATTGCATATTGCAACAATAATTTACCTATGCCTTTTCCTTGAGCGGCTTCTATGACAAATAGCATTTCAATTTTGTTTTCATGTATTCCCACAAAACCAATAATGATATTGTCAATATTTTTAGCGTAATGAAGCGACACCGCAGGAAAAGCCTGCTCGATAATAATAGGCTTAAAAAACGCTATATCTTCTTCTGAAATAAAATCATGCGTAGCTCGGACTGAGTTTTCCCAAACATTTAGCAATTCTGCATAATGATGAGGGTGTGCTTTCTCTATTTTCATTCTGTTATCTCTATGAAAAATCATTGCATTGCACAGTCGCAGTGCGAATATAACAGGAATACTTACCGATATGAACAAAACAAATTATTAGCATTAAACCAAATCGCTATTGACCATAATCTTTAAACATAACCATAACTTCAAATAATAATGTTCCGTTTTGGTGCGCCAATAATCATATTTCACGAATAACGTTCAAAAAAGTTACGGGATGTTTAATTAAAATATTGAAGAATAAACGAATAAGCCAGAAAAATATGATTAATTCATTATCGAGTAATTTGAATAACAGTATACGAATTTAAGGAAAGACAGTGATATATACCATAGTAGATAGATTACAAAAGGCGAGAGAGTTTTTTTAGATGCCCCTTAAACGCAAAAGCCCTGCGTTGATTCAGGGCTTTTGTAATATTAATTTGTTAGCTGCTTGCTATTTTCTGCGAGAGAAACCTAAACCTACAAGTGCCAAACCAAGTATTGCAATTGTTGACGGTTCAGGAACTTGCACAGCGCTGTCTGCTACACGATACACTATCGTCTCATAATAAGACCCGCCATCTGCAACATCAAGAAATGACCAAAAACCATCTAAGCCGTTTTGAACATCAATGTGAGAATAGCTGTTAGAAAACCACCCCGCTGCTTTTGCATAATTCTTGCCGTTATAAGTTTGTGTATTACTTGACGAATAATCAACAACAAAGGTATCAGCACTAATACCTAAAGTATTAAATAGGTTAGACGTCATTATGTTCCAACCATAACCTGCCTGTTCAGTGATATCCATAGCGCCGCAAGAATATTCTAAAACACCGTCAGAGCAAGGAGAAGCCCAAGCTAAATCAAACCCAGCAACCGTTACAAATGCATCTTCTGCTACTTCACCTGTTAACAGTGTTGCATTCGCTTGAACACAGATTAAACAACTTAATACTAAACCAATAAACTTTTTCATCATTACTACCTTTGAAAATTTACTTATCTATAGAAAAGCAAAATTTAAGCCACATTGACAACTCATTGTTTTAATAAGAAAAATGAAAAATTCAATTATACCATGTGTTAAATAAGCTGACATAAACTTTTATGTGAGCGGTATTGAACTCATGTAAAAATAAAACCAATATCTTTAAAGCCCTAAATATCTTCAGGGCTTAGTAAAACTATGAATATTATACGTTTTATTGATTACTATTGGGTGTTGGCTTTGCTGGGTGTATATATTTTTTCAATAAACCAGGCAACACCGTTAAATCTGTAATCACTGCTAACATCATGGCACAAGCTGTTAACAGGCCAAAATACACACTCGGTACGAAATCTGAAAATACAAACATACTAAAGCCGGTTGCGATTAAGGTAGAGGTGTACACAATCGCTAAGCCTGTATGTGAAAATGCATGTTGCATAGGTTTTCCATCCAACTTGCTTTTATAGGCATCAACAAAATGTATCGTATCATCAATCGCAATTCCCATCGCAATTGTCGCAATGGTAATAGTCATTAAATCTAACGGGATCCCAAGCCAACCAATAATACCTAAAATACCTAACGTATTAATGATATTGGGAACTAACGCTATTAACGCAATTTTTATCGAACGAAAAATGGCGAACAAGACTAACGCTAAAACTCCGTATACAATACCTAATGTGGTAATTTGAGAATCAAAAAGTCTCGATAGAATATCTTGATATAAGACAAATAAGTTTGTTAACTCTACTTGGTCTTCTGATAAGCCTGCTGCGTTTAAATCTTTTGTTAATTTATCTAAAAATTCAGCGCGATTAAGCCCAGGTAAAGTATCTTGAATACGTGTTGAAATGCGCATCGTGTTTGAATCAGTATCAATGTAAGCACCGACCAAACTATCAATTGTCTCTTTATCAACCATTGAATAAATCACGTCTAATTCATATTCCGTGATCGGTGCTCCATCATTTAATTGTTTTGCTAATTTAGTAAAACTTATCAGTGAGGTAACATTACCTGTCGCATCAAAAGCATTAACAACTGCGTGGCCTAGGTGTAAAGTATTAACTTGCTTTGCAGTCATAAATAAATCAGATTTATTCGTTGCCTCATCATACGATATTACGATATCAAGAGGCGTTGACCCTCCAAACTGCTGATCAATAAAACTTAACTCTTGATACACTTTAGTGTCGGGGTGGAAGTAATCAATAAAACTGTTTTCAACATTTAACTGACTAATACCTACAGCGAGTATTCCCATAAAAACTAAAGGTATAATAATAAAAAAGCGAGGTGCTGATTTTATTTTATTCCCTAATTTAGCGAGAAAATTGGACAACCAGGCATATTCTTTAGACTCTTTACTTGCTGAAAAATAACTCAACAAAACCGGGAACAATAACAAGGCAACACTCAGTGTTACAATATTTGAAATCAGCATCATAATGCCAAAGTCAATAATAGGTTGAATGCCACTAAAGATCAGAGAACCAAAGCCAACAGACGTGGTTAATGCGGCAAAAAAACAAGGCGCTAACTTTTCTTTGAGGGTATTAACTAGCCTTTGATGTTGTGTTAATTCAGGGTCTTTCCTACTCACTTCGCGATAACAGGTGATCAAATGAAGCATGATCGCAAGTGTTAAAATAAGTTGTAAAGCGACAAAATTAGCAGAAATAACCGTCGCTGGAAGATTTAGAAGTGCCAGTAAGCCCATGGTCAACAATATACTTGACGCACAAGCAAACATGGGAAAGAGAACCCATTTAATACTTCTAAAAAGCAGCATTAAAAGCAAGACGATTAATACACCAATACCTGAGCCAAAGTAGAGTAAATCTTGCTTAACTATTTCAATTAAGCGAATACCAACAATATAACTTCCGCCAATATAAACGGAACCATCAAGTTGTGCTTGTTCAACGATCTGTTCAATTTGAATAAGTTCTTGTTGACGTTGTTGCCCTATTTCACCTTCAATGATATCTGCTTGGCGTTTTAAGGATTCAAGTTTTTGATTTTCTTCTTCTGTGAGTTCTCGTGTCAGTAAATGTTTATTAATACTAAGAATTTCATCGTTTAATGTCTGCAATTCTTCATTTTTTTTAAAGACTATTTGAATTGCAGCAGCATCTTGCTTTTGATTAACGAGTAGATCTGTATAGATGGGATGATCGGTTAGCAGCGTGCGAAGTTCTTCTGGTGAATATTGCTGTTTTTCGTAAGTGAGATCACTGACATTACTATTCGAAAGTAATTGTGATTTACTTTGAATCAACGGCACAGACAACATTGATTGAACTTTTGATACCCTCTCTATTCGAGCAAAGCTATCAGAAAGTTTACTCATACCTTCTATTGTTTTCTCAGTAAAAACGTCGCCACTATTCGGCTGATAAGCAACAAGAATAAACTCATCTGGCGAGAACTTCTGGTTTGCGAGTTGCGTTTTTATATACAACGCATTGTTTTTCGTTAGCAAGGTATCTGCAGAGGCATCAATTTTAAACTTTAGTGCATTACTTCCTAAAATAACAAACAGCGTAGTGAAAACAATAAGTATTAATATGCGTTGTTTTAAAATGATCTCGCCTATTTTTTCGATGATCGTCGCACTTTTATTACTCATTATTATTCTCATTCTCTTTTGTTACTTGATTCGTTTTAAGTTCAACAGTAGTTTCAGTGGTTATGGTTTCTTGTCTGGCATCTATTTCGTCACGATTTCTTGCCTGAATATATTGGTTTCTAAAATACACGTATGGATCATCAGCTTGTTCATATAACGTTTGGTAGAGTTCTGCTCTTTCAGAAAAATCGGTGAATCCACCAATAATTCGAGCATTTGTATCATCAGGGCTTGATAGCACGTACTTAGTTGGATGCACCAAGCCTTCTGTAATGATAGAAGCCGTGTTTCGTAGATCAGATTGTCCCAAAAACGGTAACACTAAATAAGCCCCACTCGATACGTTATGATGGCGCAGTAATTGTGCAACATTACGCGGTTGTGCTTTTATATCAAACCAGGCATCGGCAGGATCAAACAACCCGACTAAGCCAACCGTTGAGTTAATCAAAAATCGAGCAAAGTTATTACCTGCATGGCCAAACTCACCACTAAAAACGTTATTCACTAAGTTTAAAGGTTCACGTATGTTATCAAAAACATTAGCAACAGATTGTTTTACGGGATCTGGTAAAACAAAGTTATAACCTTTTGCCACAGGAATAAATAAGTAAGTATAGGTAAAGTGATTTAATTGAAAAATACTACGATTGAATGATTCAATAGGATCATAATAGTTAACTGAATCATCAAATGGTTGGTCTCCGTTAAGGGTAGAATCATCGGTAGCTACGATAGTCGGTTCAATTTCAATTTGGCCATTAGAGGTATTAATGGTGGTTACATTACTATCAGATAACTTTTCTACTTTAGTTTCTGCTGCTGGCTCAGGTGTTGGTGCTGAATTCGGTGAACTCGAACAAGCAGAGCATAACAGAGAAGTTGTTAGCAGAAATAAGGGTAATAATTTAGTCATTAATTTATTCTCATATTGATATCAGCTAATTTTACTGGTGCTCGCTAATACAGAACACCGGAAAACAGCTAACTTTTTATTATTACTTTGATTCTGGTACCGTATTTTCAACTTTTAAATCATATTCATTAATAAATGCATGATATAAAAGTGAGGTAAAAGCATCCCATTTAGAAATTTCTGTATCATTTATTGTTCCTTCAATGGGAACTTTAAAAGCAACCAAGCCTTTTTCATCACTTTCAAATATAGCGGCAAGACCGTCAATGATCCCCTCATAAATACCCGTGAATAAACCATCATTATCTTTCACGATATCTTCTCTCCATGTGAATATATTTGGATTATAAATACCCGCTTTCATGTAGCCATTCACTTTACCATTTAATGTATATAATTCTATAGCAGCATCGACAGTTCCTTGCTCGATATCTATCGGCGTATAAACTTCAATTAAGCCAGCAATCTTATCAACAGGTAACTTTTTCATACTAAAGTTAATATCAAATGTTGGATCTACTGTTTCAGGGTTAATAAACCCTTTTAACTGAACTTGCGCTTGCCCCATTAAATCACCAGTAAGGTGAAAATTTGCAACTGAACTGCCAGATAATTCACTACTATTAGTAATATTAGTGACTATCCCAGAAATATTACTTACATAATGCGCTTGTTGTTGCCCTTCAATCTCGTTTAATAGCCGAATTTTAGTTTCGCTAATGCGTATTTCATCTATATTGATAGGACTGGCAAAGTTAATCAAGGTTAACCAAGTATCAGGCTGTTTCGCCTTGGGATCAATTTTGTTCTGTTCTTTTGGTTCGTCGACAAAGGAAAATGTCGTTGAATTGATATGTACCTTGGCTACAACAACACCTTTGAAAAGAGCTGACCAAAGCATAGATATATCAATTTCGTCGGCAGATATCGTTGGTGTTGTTTTTATATTAGGCTGTAAATAAAGTTCTAATCCTTGAATTTGATAAGCCCCTCTAAATAAAGCTAAATCAATATCATCTATATGCCCTTTGATCCCTTTAGTATTAGCTAGCTTTTGATTTATCGAGTACTTAATAATATCAGGCGCAACAACACGCAACGCAAAAATCAAGCACAAAACAATTAAACAATATACCGCTATATTTGATTTTTTTAACACGGTGGCCTCCTTTATTTCTTATGCGCTCTCTTTTTTTGACGCCTGTTTTTTTTGTAATGCACGGTAAAAGATATAAATAATGGTTGCCGCAATAATGAAAGTTATTGCCAAACTAGACGGATTTTTCATTATTTCTAATGCACCTTTACCAAAAACAACAGCACTAAGGCCTAAAGGAGCTATACCAAGAGTTGAACCTACCAAGTATTGGGTCGCGTTAATTTTTAATGTGCCACTAATAATACTTGTGACGGTAAAAGGCGGTGTTGGCGCTAACCGAAGTGCAAAAACAGCCCATCCGCCTTTATGGTCAAGCTTAGCTTCAATAGCATTTAAGGGCTTCTCTAAGAACGAACCTAATGCATTGACACCGATAAACCGGCCAATGAAATAACCTGACAAACTCGCAAGGGTAAAGCCAACAATAGCAATAGGAACAGCAAACCAAAGATCAAACACTAAACTGATTGAAAATGCCATCAGTGGAATGGGAATTAACAATGCCCCCCCTACAGCAAAGACTAATAAGAATATTAATGCGGTTGTCCAATCTTGCGGCACATCATTGGTTAATTCTTTAACTTTATCGACTGTTAAATAATCATTTATGGGCGTGAAGAAGTAAATCGCTACAAGTACGCCTATTGCAATTATTACCGCGAGCACTCTAAAGATATTTTTTTTATGTTTCATGATGACGCCTCATTAACTAACCAAGCAAAAATGGCACGATGGGTTTGCAAATAAGGTAAGTATTCAGGGTGCCACTGAACACCTAACACAGGACTGTTATCTTTTGCTTCAAGTACTTGAGCAATACCTGACTTTTCAATACCCGTTACGCGTAGGTTATTACCTGGTTTTGCAATTGCTTGAGAATGTATTGCATTAACAGATACAGGCGACTTACCAGCTATATCACGAATAAGAGAGTTCTTTCTGGTAAAAAACACCTCTTTTCTTGGAAACACAGAACGAGCACGTACTTTTTCTTTTAGTACGTCTAAGGTGGAAGCATACAAGGTCCCGCCACAATGTGCGTTTAGTAATTGGTGTCCTCTACAGATACCTAGAATTGGAATATCATTTAGTAATGCATTTTTAATAAATTGCTTTTCCATTTCATCGCGTTGTTTATCGTATTTCACCCCACCAAAACCCGCAATAAACTCCATTGGGTATAACATAGCCTCTTTTATTTGTGTGGTTAGGGTTCGAGGATAATGAGGCACATTCTCTATTTCTCTATTTTTTGGATGAATATCTGAGCCTCCGCCGATAATATAACCATCGAATGCTAAATCCCCATCAAACGAATTTGGGGTCACCCTAACAGGGACTCCACCAGCAAGTTTGACGTTTAATGCGGTAAAGAGCCAAGCCATTAATCCACCCGAATTTGGCCCAGTGACTGCGATTTTTGGCTTTTTACTTTTCATATATTGCCTTATCCCGACTAAATATAACTAGATAAGCAAATAGCATTCCTAAAACAGAATATAAACTTAAACCACTGTTTTTAAATTAAATAAATATAAAACACATTTAAGTTAAAGAACTGATGATTGTAACTATCACCCTATCAGTAAGTAATTTTTTCATGCCAAGTGTGATGCTAGAAATATAAACTGATTTAACGATTAATAGGCCTTGAAGAAGCGAGAAGTTGGGTGTGTATTCGTTGTTGATACCAGTTATTAAATACCAATTCAAATTGATTAAAGACGATAGAGCCGAAGTTTCGTTTCCTATTTGCTTGGCAAAGATCAAATAGCCTTTGGCTATCTGATATAGGTCGACAAAACCTAATTATACCAATTCGCATAAATATTCGGTCATTCAGCGAGAATTAAACGCTTTAGAGGCACGGCGTTGATTGCAGAGAATGGTTATTCAGGAGAAC
>NZ_MKQD01000047.1 GCF_001913705.1 Thalassotalea sp. PP2-459
AGGGGTTCGAATCCCCTTAGGGATGCCACATTTAACTATGACTGTAACAGGGCATAGTGAAGGGTAAAGTAATCTAGGTCTTACTTTATACCTTAATCGAAAGATTGAACGAATACCGTTAAATCATGCTGATGAAAATCATCATTGTATTTAACAAGCGATAAAGGCTGTCAACCTTTGCGCTGAAACGCATTAGCAGTTTTAGTGTCCCTATCGTCTAGAGGCCTAGGACACCGCCCTTTCACGGCGGTAACAGGGGTTCGAATCCCCTTAGGGATGCCACTTCTTAGAAGTACAAAAAAACCAGCTTATGCTGGTTTTTTTGTCCTTGGAAGTTAATTAATATTAACTTCCTTAACCACTTATTGTCTATGTTGAAAGCTCGTTAGAGGTATTAAACAGGCTGATACTTTCTTCAGCAAAACCAACGCCAGCTTCACTGTAAAAGTTAAAGACTTTATCTACACCGAATTCTTCTAATGCGCTACGTTCATCATCATACCGTGCAATAGCGGCAATTTTTCCCTGATAGTTCGCATGCTTTAACTGTACAGTTATATTCATGATGTCTTGTACAGAAGGTAGTGCAAGCAATACAAGTTTGATCTTAGCTAAGTCCATATTTTCCCAAAAGTCTGCATCTTCCGCATCTCCCTGGAAGACCTGAACGCCATTTTCAGCCAGTAAGTCAATTTTAGTTTTATCGGTGTCCAATCCCCATGCTTGATTAGGGTGCTGAGTATTTAAGGCTCGGTAAGCACCCATGCCAACACGGCCCATACCAATGATAACAATAGGCGCATCACATGGTTGAATAAAGCTATCTTCAGGTAACTTTTCTGGTTGTTGGTAGCGACAAATACTTGTTTTATGATTTGCATAAAACTCATGGGCAAAATTGTAAAGTACATTGGTAATAACAAATGAAATCGACACCGCTAATGCAAGGATCACTAGCCATTCTTTTGGTAGCCAGCCAGCGCTGGTACTTAACGAAGCAACGATTAACCCGAACTCACTAAAGTTACCTAATGCTAATGAAGATAAGAATGCAGTGCGCGCGCGTAGTTTAAGTTTGATAAATAAGAAAAAGAATAACGCAAACTTTAAAGGCAGCATTAAAGTCAGAACGCCTGCAATAGCTAACATTTCCCAGGTGGGTAATGCAGTAAAGCCAATCGACAAAAAGAAACCAATTAAGAAGATATCTTTAAAACTCATTAATGACTTTGTGATCTCTGTCGCTTTTACATGGCTCGCTAAATACATACCAGCAAGAAGAGCACCTAAATCACCTTTAATTTTTACAAGTTCAAAGAGCTCATAGGCACCAAAAGCTAAGAAAAAACCGGTAAGGGGAAGTAATTCACCATGCCCAACCTTAGAAATTACACGGTTTATTAATGGCTTCATCGGAATTAAAAGTATTAGTAATAGGGCCCAAACTGTGGGTATTTTACCGGTAGCAGCAACAAGAAAGCCAACGGCAACAATATCTTGCATTACTAATATACCAACGGCTAACTTGCCGTGACGAGTTTTCATTTCACCGTGATCTTCAAGTAATTTAACCACACAAACAGTGCTACTAAAAGAAAGCGCGAAAACAACCAAAGCTGCTATTTGGTAATCTGCATCAGCGAAGAAGGTAACAGAAAGTAAGGCAAGTAGTTTAAAGCTGGCAATACCAACGACCATCCACACTAACGTATGGGATAAACCGCCCGCCCAAACTTCTGCTTTGATTAAGTCTTTTATGTTTAATTTTAAACCAATGGTAAAAAGCATTAATGTAATGCCGATATTCGCGAGTGTTAACACTAAGTCATCCGCTTGATAACCGAGGAAATGTAAAATAAACCCCGCTAATAAATAACCAATAGAGGGTGGTAAGGTAATAACTTTTGCAGCGAAACCGCAAAGAAAGGCAAATAAAATCCAGATAAATTCCATTCAATATTACTCGTTTATTTCATAAGGTTTTTAAGTTGTTCAGCAACATAATCAGCAATGATCGGTTGTGCTTTTACATTAGGGTGTATACCGTCTTGCATCATCAACTCTGGATTTAGCGCGACTTGTTCCATAAAAAAAGGTAATAATGTTGCGTTGGTTTCTGCTGCCACTTCTTTAAATACGGCTTCAAACATTTTGTTATAACGTGGTCCATAGTTAGGCGTGATCTTAATTTGCATCAAAGTAACGGGAATGTTTTTCTCTTGTGCTATTTTAACCATTTGTAACAAATTATTTTTTATCGCTTCAGGTTTGTAACCCCGTAAGCCATCATTGCCACCTAATTCAATAATTAGGTGATCAATGTTATTTTCCGCTAAAATGCCCGGAAGGCGAGATAAACCGCCACTTGTTGTTTCACCGCTTATGCTAGCATTAAGAATTGTGTACGGTGCGTTTTGTGTCGCTAGCTTTTGATTCAGTAAATGCACCCAACCTTGATGTTGTTGCATCCTGTAACTTGCACTGACACTATCACCTAAGAGTAAAATAGTGTTAAATGCTTGAGCTTTTGATCCAATGATTAAAGAAAATAGTATTAAGTAAATAAAAAGTAGGTAGTTTTTCATGCAGGTAAATTCCGAAACAATTCTCAAAGTTAATGCGCTGACCAAATCGGTTCAGTTAGAAGATAAATCATTATCACTTTTACAGCCAACCGAATTAACGGTTAATGCAGGTGAAACACTCGCAATTGTTGGTTCATCTGGTTCAGGTAAAACAACGTTGTTATCAATTTTAGCGGGGTTAGATTTACCAAGCTCAGGAGAAGTGTATCTTAAAAACCACCCGTTACACCAGCTTAATGAAGAACAACGTAGCCAGGTAAGGGCACAGCATGTTGGTTTTATTTTCCAGCAATTTCTACTCGTTAATAGTTTAACTGCTCTTGAAAATGTGATGTTACCTGCTGAACTTGCTAATACAGAAAATGCCGCCGAGAAAGGTAAAGCGTTATTAGAACAAGTAGGATTAGGCGATAGAATGGAACATTATCCTAGCCAACTCTCAGGTGGCGAACAGCAACGCGTTGCTATTGCTCGTGCTTTTATCACTGAGCCTGATATTTTATTTGCTGATGAACCTACTGGTAACCTTGATACAAAAACAGGACTTACTGTTACTGATTTACTTTTTGCATTAAATGAAAAAACCGGTACTACGCTGGTGCTTGTGACACATGATCCTAAGCTAGCCGCACGTTGCCAACGGCAAGTAGAAATGGATAGTGGTGTTTTAACAGATGCGCAAACGGATAGTGATTTTGTAGATAGATCGGCAGTTAACGTAGCGAACATGGGTTAATAATGACAAAAAATAATACTATTTGGATCAAACAGTCGCTGCGTTTATTAGATCATGAATTAAGACGTGGTGAGCTAACGATAATCTTTTTAGCTATCGTGTTAGCCGTTGCTACGGTGTTTTCATTAACCGGTTTTTCTGGGCAAATAAAACACGCGATTGTCGCAAACAGCACCAATACCATTGCTGCTGATCGCGTGTTTAGCGGAAATAGGCCTTTAGATGATAAATTTATTGAAAAGGCTAAATCATTGAATTTAGCTGTTGCCAAAAAAGTGTATACCGATTCCATGGTTTTTTATGGCGATAATATGATACTCAGTGAGCTTGATGCGGTGAGCGAAAATTACCCTTTAAGAGGTGAGTTATCCATTAAACGTTCCATTAACGGCGAGGAAGAAATTGTAGGTGGCCCGAAACGTGGTGAACTTTGGGTAGAAAGAAGCTTATTAAGTCGTTTAGGCGTTAAAATAGGTGATACGGTAGAAATAGGTGTTGCGCCACTTACCATTGCTGGCGTGTTAGTGAATGTGCCCGATCGTTCATATCGCTTTTTAGTGGCAGGCCCTAGTATTATCATGCATGTTGATGACTTACCAGCAACAGAGCTTATACAACCCGGTAGTCGTATCTATCATGGTTATTTATTTGCAGGTGAACAAGACAATATTGAAGATTATGAAGAGTGGGTAAAGCCGCAGGTAAATGATACACAGCGCTGGTATGACGCTAAACGGGCGCAAAATCGCTTGTCAACAACCTTAGATAGTGCTGAGCGCTTTCTATCTTTAGCAAGTATGTTGGGTATCGTACTTGCGGCGGTAGCTGTTGCGGTAGCGAGTCGCCGTTATGGTCAACGTCATCAATCAGTAGTCGCTGTATTTCGGGCGCTTGGCGCAACCATGTCTCATGTGAGAAACCTATATTGTTTACACTGGACATTATTAAGTGTGATCAGCATTGTTGTTGGTTTGTTACTTGGTTATATTTTGCTGCTGTTAGGGGCTAATGCAATAGAAAGCTACTTATCTTTAGATAATACCCCTTTAACGTTTGTACCATTTTTAACAGCGATTGTAACCGGCTTAATTTGTGCAGTTGCTTTTGCTATTCACCCGATAAAAGATCTTATTCAAACCTCGCCTTTATCGGTTATTCGTGGTTTTTCAGTGACAAAATTACCAAAATTTGGTAGTCATCAGCTTATTCCGTTAATCGCCTTGTTTGCGTTGCTGCTCATGTTTAGTGGCGATATTGTCATGAGTATATCGTTATTAGCGGGGGGCTTATTGGTATCAGCACTTTTATTAACGATTGGTCGATTAGTGATGAATGCTGGCCGAAGTGTGGGTACAAAAGCGGGTAAGTCATGGCATTTAGCGTTAGCGAATTTAAAACGTCGTGCCAATGAAAATAGTGTGCAACTTGTTAGTTTTACTATAGCGATTAAATTGTTGTTATTAATCACGGTGATGAAAACATCGATTATCGATGAATGGCAATCACAATTTCCAGCAGATACGCCGAATCAGTATTTAGTCAATATTACTGAAGAACAAATAGCACCACTTCAAGCATTTACTGAAAAGTACGATATTCCTCATCGAGGCTTTTATCCTGTTTATCGCGGGCGATTAACCGCTATCAATGGTGAACAAACGATTAGAGTTAAACGAGAAGATGAAGAGCAAGAGGTTAAGCAAAGCGAAGAGAGCACCGAAGGCGAACAGGAAAGCGCAGGTCGGCGAGGTATGGGACGTGAACTCGGACTAACCTGGCGAGATGATGTGCCTTATCAAAATAAGATCATCGAAGGTAGCTGGTGGCAAGCTGAAGATATAACTCCACAAGTGTCAATTGAATCTGGCGTTGCAGAACGGTTAGCAATTAAATTGGGTGACGAGTTGTCGTTTGATCTTGGCGGCCGCACTTTTACAGTGTCTGTGACCAGCATTCGAGAAGTCGACTGGAAAACACGCCAATTGAATTTCATCATGGTATTTAACCAAGCTGTTTTTGCAGACTTTCCTTCAACATCAATTTCCGCCTGGAAAGTAGCGCCAGAGAAAAAGGATGCCTTTTATAATTTAATTGCTCAATACCCAACTATTTCAATGATCGATTTTGACGCAATTATGAAACAACTCAATGAGATGATTGAGCAAGTAACCATTGCGATAGAGTTGATTTTAGTGCTTGTGGTGCTCGCGGGTAGCTTGGTACTGGTTGCACAAGTGCAAGCAAGTATGGAAGAGCGAGAGCGTGAATTAGCCATATTAAGAACCTTAGGTGCAAAAGGTTCATTATTGCGTAATAGTATCTTATTTGAATTTGTTGCGTTGGGTGCTATTGCTGGTTTCATGGCAAGTGTCGGTATGGAGATCGGTGTGTTTATTTTACAAACACAAACTTTTGAGATGACACCCACGTTCCACTTTAGCTATTGGCTGGTGGGTATTTTATCTGGTGCTGCTTTTGTTGGTACTATTGGCATGTTAAGTTGTTGGCGACTGCTAAATCTTACCAGTGTTACGTTGATCAGACGAACAATGTAGCTCTGCTTTAATGCTATAAAAAGTATCGCTTTTTTTAATTCATTAGCGATACTTTTTCACCTTAATCAGTTATATTGCAAACACAAAAGTATAAGAAAAAGTGACTATGGGAATATCTCAACCAACCTCTGGCGTGCTAAAGGGCTTATTAATTACCGCGGCTTTATTTGTTGTGTTAGCAGGTTTGAAGTCTGCTTCTGTTATTTTAGTGCCGTTTTTATTATCGACCTTTATCGCCATTATTTGTAATCCATTGGTCTGTCGAATGGAGCGTTACAAAATACCCAAACCGCTAGCGGTGCTTTTGGTTGTAATAATCTTCGTTAGTATTGTTTTATCGTTAGCTGGACTAGTGGGGAATTCACTATCCCAACTTTCTGAAGAGATGCCTACATATCGAGAGCAACTTAATGAGCAGCTTGTATGGGTAGTAGAATACATCGCGCAATTTAACATCATTCTGTCGAAAGAGTTAGTCATGGAGCATGTTGATCCTTCAGCTGCTATGAGCCTTGCTGCTGATATGCTCAGCGGTTTAGGTAATGTGATGGCAAATTTATTTTTGATCATTATCACCGTCGTTTTTATGTTATTTGAAGCGCCATCAATGCCACATAAACTGCACGTAGCCCTTGATGATCCGCAAATGCGTTTAAAGCAAATTGGTAAATTTTTAACTTCCGTTAATGATTATTTAGCCATTAAAACCTTAGTGAGTCTCGCTACAGGCGTATGTGTTTCACTGATGCTTTGGACGTTTGGTTTAGATTTCCCTGTGCTTTGGGGAGTGTTAGCGTTTTTACTTAACTATATTCCTAATATTGGCTCTATCATTGCTGCTGTACCTACCATGTCATTAGCCGTGTTACAATTAGGCCCTGCGTACGCTGGCTTCATTGGTTTAGGCTATTTGCTGATTAATACGGTGATGGGAAATATCGTTGAGCCGCGTTATTTAGGAAGAGGCGTAGGTTTGTCTACGCTAGTGGTATTTCTTTCTTTAATATTTTGGGGCTGGTTATTGGGTACCGTTGGCATGTTATTGTCGGTACCATTAACGATGATCATCAAAATTGCCCTTGAAAGTACTAAAGAAGGAAAGTGGCTTGCGGTATTATTGTCAGGTGATGAAGTACAAGAATCTGATGCTAAAACGGCTTAGTTTTTGGGCTTATCGCCATAGCGACATGTACCATTAGAATTAAACTGTACAGCTTTTTGACGTTTTTTCCCGATCAGCAAGCTGCCATCATCTAAGAATAAAAAATTTTTCCAGCACTGTTTAAACAATCCCCAAGTAGTTTCCAAGATACATTGACGATGTAAACAGTAATAGACCGTGGTATTTTCTTCCCAGTTTATATGTAGCAATAGTTCATCTGGCAAGCTTGGGTTATCACTTTCCCAACGAGACTCCCACGGTATATGTTGTGTTAAATGTTTTTCTTGCGTTGGCCAATCATGCTTAGTGAAAAGTTCAGGGTGAACAGCATTTTTACTGATAAAAGTATCCCAAAGTGTTGCTGACCTTTCTTCTGACATTGGCTTTATTTGAGCGAGTTGCTCTGCTGAAAGTGGCATGCTTTGATGACGAAAAATCCAAGCATGTTTAAATTGTTCAAGCGGTAAATGAGTCATGTAATCACAGGTAGACTAAAAAGTCGTAGTATAACAATGAAGTGGCAGTAAGGCATACTGTTTGGTTAAATAAAGCAAGTAATCATCGAACAATAGCTGTAGCATGACTACTTGCTTTGAATACCTAAACCGTCATGATTAAAGTGTTAGGTGTGCTTGGTTATCAACCAATATTTTTTTACCAATGCCTTTCACATTGAGCAAATCATCTATAGATGAGAATTGACCAATTTGTTCACGATATAAAATAATCGCTTGCGCTTTTTTTGTACCTATACCTTTTAATGTTGATAGTTGCTGCACATCAGCATTATTTAAGGCGACTTTGGTCTCGATAGCTTGGTTTGTTGATGTAGGCTCTTTGCTAACAATATCGTCAGCAATGGTGTTGAACGACAATAATGCCGTCAGTATTACGAGTGTTTTGATTTTCATCATCATATCCTTGATGGTAATGTTAAGTCCAAATAAGTGCCAACCAATTCGGCACTTGGCATTATTTCTAGAAGTGAAAATCAACTTTGTCAAATTTTTCAGCTTCATCAACGTAACTATTTAGTTGATGCGAGGAATTAACTTCTTGATGCAATATATTTTTTGTAATCAGGAATAGACTTATCATAAGCGTGATCAAATAGCGATGACTCAATGAGAAAGTCAGCGGTAGAACGGTTACAAGCTACGGGGATATTCCATACAGCAGCCAAACGAAGTAGCGCTTTAACATCTGGATCATGAGGCTGTGCCTCTAGTGGGTCCCAGAAAAAAATCATAATATCGATTTTCTGTTCTGTAATTAACGCGCCAATTTGCTGATCGCCGCCTAATGGGCCGCTGATCAGCCTTTGTATTGGCAATGCCGTTTGTTTTTCAATATGTAAGCCTGTGGTGCCGGTAGCGTATAAAGTGTGTTCAGCAAGTTTAGCTTTATACTTATTACACCATAGGATCAATTCAGGTTTCATATTATCGTGTGCAACTAGGGCAATAGACTTTTTGGCTGGTGCGGTAATTTGCATATAATTCATAGCGGTTCTCATCGTCAATTATCTACTTGAGCGTAGCATGAACACAAAATAAAATGCTAGCGCTTGCTTAGAGTGAATTGTTTTAGCCTTATATGCGAATTATCACGGTCTTCTTTGTTCACAATGGTTGTTGATTTCTACACAGGCAACGCATTGTTTCGGTTTCTACAAGAAATAGAGAATAATTCTCGCTTTCATCAAAGCGTGTTGCATCTTATTGATTAATCGGTTATTTAAGTTATTATGAAATTGAGGGAACGACATTGCGTTATTAAAGTGCTAATGAATTCCCAAGGGCGAGTTTAAAAGGCTTATAGGCTGTGTTATTGATGTTATTAACAAGGATGCTGCACGGATTAGCTTATTAGAGAACACAGGAACACGTTCTCTTGAGCGACCATTCTTTGTAATCAATGCCTTGGCTCTAACTCTTTTAACTCTCGTTAAGTGACCAAATGTTTAATTAAGTTGGTATCAGGAGTTTCAATTGAGTTTGTCAAATACTTTCAGGATGATGTCGCTTTATAATGAGCGAATGAATAAGCAATTAATGGATCTTTGTTTGGCTTTACCCGTTGATACTCTTGAGCGCGAAACCAATTCTTTCTTCCCTAATATTATAAGTTATTGGAATCATATTCTTTTCGGGGATCTAATTTTATTAGGGCGCATAGCGTCAAATGAAATAGGGCAGTTAACATTTAAAGACTTTGATAAATTCCCATCACCGAAATTTCCGCAAGATATTTATTACAATCAATTAACTGAACTTGCGCCTTTAAGGCAGCAAATCGATGAGTTAATCAATACCTATTGCGTTAATTTAACAGAAGAGGATTGTGATAAATTCATTACTTACTCTACGACAGAAGGTGACTTGATATCTAAATCAGTTGCAGACGTAACTCAACATTTATTTAATCATCAAACTCATCATAGAGGCCAATTAACTTGTGTGTTGAGTCAGTTTGGTGTGGATTACGGCTGTATGGATTTACCTGTCATAGTTTCAGAGGGTAGTCGTAGATAACAGGGTGTTAGAGTAATCGAACATAAAATAGCTAGCTGTGTTCGCTTCGCTGAAAATTTTAGCTAGCTATTTTGTGTCACTAAACGTGGCGTTAGCAGTACAAGGACATGTAATGAAATTAAGTATTATCCACAAGCTAGGTCTCTTAATAACAATCACGTTAACAGGTTGCTCTACTCAAGTTACACCTTTGTTTGCTCAACTCGATAAAGAAACATCAGATTATTGCATTAAATTTAATGGTGTAAACGAATCTGGCAAGAAAGTAATTATCAATAGGTATCGTATTAAATCTGTTGAAACAGATAGCAGCGGTAAACAAGTAGAAATAAGAAAAATAGTTGATTGCCAAGCATAGTACAGCTAACAAGCCATAACAGAAGAGGAATTATTAATAACTTCTTCGGTGTCACTTCGTTTTGCACTTTTGTAAGCTAATACCTGCCTTTGTGTCAGGCGTTGGGTAACGTTTTAATGTTAATCATTTTGGAGAAACAAAGCCATGCTAAAAAAACACCTTAAATATATATATCGTGCACTATTTACCATTTTAACCTGTATTTCAATGCAAACCTTCGCATCGGATATTTTTATAAGAGATAATATCGAGTCTTTTGAGATAAGTGGGCTGACACTTAATTCTTCTGTTGAGGAACTAGAAGCGCTGGTAAAAGGGAGCTTTAATTGCAGTACTAAAGAATATTTAGGTGCGAGTTTTTGGATATGTCGTTCTTCTTCTAATAAAAAAGCCAAGACAACGTTAAAAGTTAGTGTTGAAAACTATAAAGTCGTTTCAATTCATCTTCACAGTCAAATGATCAAAAATTCAGCTGACCAATTGAATAGCCAACTCTCAGAGTTAAACCAGAAATTACTTAAAGAAGGCGTTATTAAAACCGGTAGAAATGTGCACGATGAAGACATATTTTTTTATCACAAAGATGAGTCGCCTGTTATGCCTAAGACAGAAATGATTGTTAAAACTACGCTTGAATGCTTAATAAATGAACCAGTTATCTTCGGATTACAAGCGATGTTAATGCCGCTTGGCAAGGTTTTCGATGTGAATATTTCGGCCTACAAAATGCAAGTAAAGCAATGTTAAACTGTACGAGGGCATAATAACTAATGTGCACGAATGAAACGGGATTTATTTGAGAGAAGCGAATGAAGTATCGTTTATCTATATAAAAGAGCCAGAGCAAATCTCAACAATATTTAATTTATGGTAGTTTGTCGATAGAGATAAAACATGGAAGATATACATTACAAATTGAAAATGTTCGGTGTCTTTATGTTGCCGTGTTTTCAAGGAGCAACACTTTTAGGTGGATTTGAGTTTCCCATATTCAAATATATTGCACCCTTTTACGCTATTTTGTTGCCATTTGTTATGATTCTTTCCGTATTATTTTATTTGCTTGGTAATTATAAAGCGTCAATTAGATTCAACGATGAAAAGTCATTATTAACTAGCGACAAAATAATAAATTTAATTGGTGGGTTTTATCTCGGAATAAATATTGTCATGTATTATTTGTAGTTGTTATCAATGATTCATGATAAGCCATGAAAGAAATGGAACTTTTTAACGGCTTGCTTTGACTCTTGATAATGCTGAACAACGACTTCATTTTTTTGATAAAGCGTAAAATAATAGCTAGAGCGTGTTGATCTTTGCTGTTTAGTTGAACCCTTTGGGCTGTATCTGTTTGGCATTTCTACTGTGTTAACGCTTGACTGGAGTAGAATAACTACACAGCGCAAGTGTTGCCTTGTATAAATACCAAACAAATTGCGGCAAAAGTAAACATGAAAGATCAACACGCTCTAGTAAGCTTAATTTAGTTGTAGGGGTACAGTACCGTGAATCGGCATTAACACGCCGTTGCAAACATCTAACCACGTCAAATAATGCGACTACGCCGCTATATCATCAAATTTAGCAGCGAGAATTTGTTCAAACGTTGCTGTACACGTTTCAATTTCTAGCCCGCGTTTCCCACCACTGACATATATCGTATCAAATCTCTTTGCGCTGTTATCAATGACTGTTTTTAATCGTTTTTTTTGGCCGAAAGGGCTGACACCACCGAGTATGTAGCCTGTTGATGCTTGTACTTTGGCAGGATCTGCCATTATCGCTTTTTTACCGCCGATGGCTTTTGCTATGGCTTTTAAACTCAGTTTTTTTGATACAGGTATAATTGCTACCACAAGTTGAGTATTATCTATTTCAGTCACTAAGGTTTTAAACACTTTGTTGCTGTCTATACCGAGCTTTTCTGATGCTTCAAGTCCGTAATTTTGTGCTGAAGCGTCGTGCTCATAATTGTGTAATTGGTAGTTAATTTTTGCTTTATCGAGCAATTTTACTGCCGGAGTCATTGTTTCGCCTTATATACTTAACTAACGGTGCTATGTAAGGCAATACGATTGCCCTCTGTATCTCTAATTACAGCTCTGATACCATGCTCACCCATTTGAAATTTTTCTTCAATGATTTCAACATCGAACGTTTTTGCCTGTGAAACTGCGTCATCTAATCGGCCTTCAACATTAAAATAAAGCAAAGGTCCAAAAGGGGCTATATGCTCAGCAGGTGACTCAATCAGGCACCCAGAAACACTGGTGTGACTGTGAGGTAATAAACCAAAACGAAAATTTTCAAAAACTTCTTTTTTCACTTCGGCAGCTAACACGGTAGAGTAAAATGAAATAGCGCGATCTAGATCGATCACTGGAACATCTACCCATACAATTTGATTGTCCATAATGCTTCCTTAAATTTATGATAGTTTTGTGTTGTTCGTACCACAACAATCTAACCGTTGTTAATATGGCTAGCTTTAAGAGATTTTGCAAATATGATTCTTATTGCTTGCGATCTACGATAGAATTTTACGCATTATAATAATCACTTATTTTCTGACATGGCATTTCGGATATTACATACTTCTGATTGGCACTTAGGCCAACACTTTTACGGAAAAAGTAGAGCTAGGGAACATCAACAGTTTATTGATTGGTTGTTAGCTCAAGTAGAAAAAGAGCAAATAGATGCAGTCATTGTTGCGGGCGATATTTTTGATACGGGTACGCCGCCAAGTTATGCTCGAGAGTTATATTTTAAGTTTATTGTCGCTTTACATAAACGTAATTGCGCAGCAGTCATTTTGGCAGGAAACCATGATTCAGTCGCGATGCTAAATGAATCATCGAGTTTGTTGAATACGTTAAATTGCCATGTTGTGGTTAAGGCACAAGAGATAACACAGGCACCTGAACAGCTGATTTATTTAGAAAATGCTCAACAAGAGCAAGCTGTTGTTTGTGCAGTTCCTTTTATTCGTCCTCGTGATGTATTAACCAGTACAGCAGGCCAAACGGCTAAAGAAAAACAGCAGCAGTTGCAATATGCAATTGCTCAGCATTATCAGCAATTAGTGAATGAAGCGAGAGCAACAGTACCATCAAATACTGCAGTTATTGCTACAGGCCATTTAACCACTGTCGGGGCAAGCTGTAGTGACTCAGTTCGGGATATTTATATTGGTACATTAGACGCCTTTCCTGCTAGCGAATTTCCTACTGTAGATTATCTAGCGCTTGGTCATATACATCGACCGCAGATTATCGGTAAACAACCCCATATTCGCTATTGTGGATCACCGATACCTTTAAGTTTCGACGAAACAGCTCAGCCGAAAAATGTCAATGTAGTTAGTTTTGAACAAGGCAAAATGTCTGAATGTAAACCTGTTGAAATACCTACTTTTCAAGCAATGGCAACGATAAAAACATCTTTAGAGCAATTAGAAAACAAGGTAGCTGATACATTAGCGCAATTATCACTAGAAGGTGACGAAAAACTTTGGCTTGATATAGAGCTTAGCCAAGGAGATTATTTATTAGATTTAACCGCTAGAGTTCAAGAGTTACTTGCTGATTACCCTGTAGATATATTACTGGTACGAAAAACGAAAAAGTCCCGCTTCAACATTTCACAACAAGACAACGTAACCCTAGAAGAGTTGAAGGTTGATGATGTGTTTCAAGCACGTTTAGCGCTCGAAGATTGGTCAAATGAAGACGATTTAAAACAACGATTAACCACTTTATTTAACCAAGCTGTTGAGCAATGTGAACAGCAAAGCACAGATGAAAGTGAACAATCTGAGGTGACATCATGAGAATATTGTCGCTACGCTTTGAAAATATTAACTCGCTTAAGGGCCAATGGTTTATCGATTTTACTCAAGCACCGTTTGATGAAAGCGCGTTATTTGCGATAACAGGTGATACAGGGGCAGGTAAAACAACGATATTAGACGCGATTTGTTTAGCGCTTTATCATCAAACACCACGAATCGCGATTTCAGAAAGCCAAAATCAACTGATGACACGTCACACAGCAAACTGTATGGCTGAAGTAGAGTTTGAGGTAAACAATAAAGGGTATCGTGCTTTTTGGAGTCAACGACGTGCAAAAAATCAGCTTGATGGCAAATTACAAAAACAGGTCACTGAACTTGCTCAGCAAGACGGTACTATCATTGCTAATAAAATTTCTGAAGTAAAGCAACAGGTTGAGTTGATAACTGGGTTGAATTTTTCCCGATTTACAAAATCGATGATGCTATCACAAGGGCAATTTGCTGCTTTTTTAAACGCGAGTGACAGAGACCGCGCTGAGTTATTAGAACAACTTACAGGTACTGAAATTTATAGTGTTATTTCTCAACAGGTTTATGAGAACTTTCGCCATGCGAAAGAACAGTTAACGTTATCGAAAAGCCAGTTAGACCAATTAGAGTTACTTGATGACGACGCTAAAAAAGCGTATGAACAAGAGAAAAAAACGCTAGCAACAGATGAACAAACGCTTATTGCTGAAAAACAACGTTGGACGCAATTAGCCGATAAACTTAGACAGCAACATGAGTTAGCACAACAAGAACTAAAGGCCGCTGAGTTAGAAAAATCTGCCTCTGAATTAGCACAGAAAAATGCACAGCAATTAACGCAATTAACCCTTGCTGAGCCAGCAGAGCAACTTCGAAGCGTTTTTGAGCAATTTAGCCATCACCAAGCTCAAATAACTGAATTAACAAAGACGATTGAGCAAAGAAACAAAAACGTATTAGAAACCCAACAAGTTGTTAATACTCATCAACAAACATTAGAGAAACAGAAAAAGTTGTATGATGCCGAGCTACAAGTCATTACAGAGAAGGAAACATTATTAAACGCTAAGGTGATACCACTTGATAGCCAAATAGCCTTATTAACAGACCAACAAAAAACGCTAGAGCAAACGGTATTGCAAGCCGCAACAGAGCATGACAGTGCTCAACAGCAGTTGCTAAAGTTAACGCAACAGCAACAACAACAGCAAACTCAGGTTAATGATACTCAACAAAGTTTGCGCAAGCTAACTTATGCAGAAGCTTTAAGCGATAAATTGCCGCTGTGGCATCATCAAGAACAATCACTGACGCAACAAGTGCAACACTATTCACAACTGAAACAACAGTACCTTCAAGATGAACAACAACATCAATCAACGATTAGCCAAGAAAAAGCCTTACTAGCTGATATTGAATCTGCGCAAACACCTTTTAAGCAGCAGCAAAATCAATTACAAGAAATTTTAGAGCGTCATCAAGAGCTTTTAACGGCGTTTGAATGTCAATCGGAAAGTGAATTACATCAGCAGCTTTCAGCACAGCAACAGTATGGGCAGCAACTCAATGACTGTGTCAATATCACGACAAATATCACCACTATTGAACAACAATTAAGTGATATAAATCAGCAAATATCTGAAAAAAACTCGCAAAGTCAAACGACGGAACAGGCACTTTTAGAATGTAGGACACGCTTTAAACAGGTCAAACAACAAGTAAAAGACGTAGAACTGATTGTAAACCAACAACAGGCAATTATGTCGTTGAGCCATCATCGAGAAAATTTATCACCACATCAAGCTTGCCCGTTATGTGGAGCAACCGAACACCCGTTAATTGACGAGTATAAGCATGTTCAGCCAGATGAGCATCAACAACGCTTAGCTGCGCTGACGAATGAGCTACAGCAAATTGAAAAGCAAGGAAAAAGCATTAATTCAGACTTTGACCGTCTGGCAAGTGCGATAGAAACCCTTAATAATCAACAGCAGCAATTACAACAGCAACTCATAAACAGCTCAAATCAATTATCAGATAAAGCACAGGGTTTATCTGAACAGATGTTATCAGGAAATAATAATCAACGCATTGCTAACCTCAATCAATTAATTGCCGATAATAATAGTTCAATTAATACCTTGCAGGATGCATTGAATAAGTTATCTGTACTTAGCCAAGAAAAAGAACAGTTACAACAAGTAACACAAAATGAACAAAAGCAATTAGATCAAAAAATCAGTCAACAAGCGATAATCAGTAACCAACTTGTAAGCCAACAACAATCATTACAAAAACTTTCGAAGCAATTACAAGATCTTGAACAGCAACAGCACAGAAATGCTCAGCAATTAATTACAGAAATTAAGACATTAACAGGGGATGAAACATTACCCTTTTTATCAGAGGATGAAAATGATGTCTTATTTGAGCAATTTAAACATTGGCTAGTTGAAAAATCGGCATTATTGGATAACTGGCGACGAGATAAGAGTTCATTAGAATCGCTAGAAAAATCGCTGCTTGACCTTAACTACAAAATAGAACAGTTAAATCAACAAATCACCACAATTTCGCAAGCATATGATAAACATCAACAACAGCTAAATAGTGTGACTAATGAAGTAACCACTTTGCAAAAACATTGGGTTGAATTAGTGGGTGAACAAACCATTGAAGAAATTCGTGCGCAATTGAACCGTCAAAAAAACGATGCTGATAATACGTTGAAATTAAAACAAGATGAATTAAACACTGCACAAGCTTTGTTCACTAATACCCAAGCGATCATTGAAAACTTGAAAGAACAACATCATCAGCAAAGTAAAAAAGCAGAACAAGCTAATGCCGCTTGGCAACATGCTTTAGCGCAAAGTCAATTTTCTGATCAGCAAGCATTTGAACAAGCGTTGATGGATAGCGAACAAAAACAAGCAATTACTGTTATTGCAAAAAACATAGAACAACAGCAGCAACAAGCGGAACATTTGCAAAATGAGGTTAAAAAGCGAAATGCTACGTTGTTACCAGAGATCGAGCAATTAAGACAACAAGAAGTTTCTGCAGAAAATAGGTCACAATGCGAAGAAAAGCTGGCTGAAATTGAGTTGTCATTAAAGCAATTGCAACTTAATTTAGGGCAACTTCAAGCCATACTATTACAAGATAATAAACAACGTGAGAAACAATCAACCCTATTTGAGCATATTGAAACGTTGCAACAGCACTTTGATGATTTATCACATTTAAATGGCTTAATTGGCTCAGCAAGTGGTGACAAATTTAGGCGTTTTGCTCAAGGTTTGACGCTAAGCCATTTAGTGTATTTGGCGAACCATAGATTAGAAAAGCTGCACGGTCGTTATCAACTACAATGTAACAACGAAGAAAAACTTGCCTTATCCGTGGTTGATACATGGCAAGCTGATACTGTGCGTGATACCAAAACGTTATCAGGCGGAGAGTCATTTTTAGTCAGTTTAGCACTGGCGCTAGCACTTTCTGATCTTGCTAGTGCTAAAACACAAATAGACTCGCTATTTCTTGATGAAGGTTTTGGTACTTTAGATAATGAAACTCTGGAAATAGCATTAGATGCGTTAGATAGTCTTAATGCAAGCGGTAAAATGATTGGTATTATTAGTCATGTTGATGCGTTAAAAGAACGGGTTGATGTTCAGGTTAAAGTGCATAAAAAATCAGGCTTAGGTTACAGTGAATTATCGCCTACTTTTCGTATTGTTCCGTGATGATAAGTCTTTATTAATAAGCGCATTTACCGTTAATTTCACTGAATAACAGTAGTAACATGTGGTAAAATAAGACAACTGTAAATTAAAGTGTGCAACTAACCACTGTGGAAATTTGGATTTATTTTACCTTGCTGGCTGCTTTTATGCAGGCCGTGCGTACTGCTGGGCAAAAGCAACTTGGTCAGCATCTTAATGCTATGGCAACAACGAGTGTAAGGTATGTGTATGCGTTGCCTTTTGCTTATCTTTATTTGTTTGTGCTTCTTGATATTCGCGAGCAAACAATCCCAAGTTTGAATGATACTTTCCTTGTATATGCGCTTATCGCTAGCGTCATGCAAATAATTGGTACAGCCTGCTTAGTTGCTGCATTCAATTACCGCAATTTTGCTGTAGCTACCAGTTTAGCGAAAACCGAAGCGATTCAGGTGGCTATTTTAGGAGTATTATTGTTTTCTGCAACGTTAAGTGTGCTTGGTTGGTTGTCGGTAATTATTGGCGTAGTAGGTGTGCTGATTGTATCAAAAGTACAATTTACCTTTAATGATGTGTTTAAAAATCCAGGGGCTGGTTTTGGTTTGGCTTCTGGTCTAGCGCTGGCGATCACAACATTGCTCATTAGAGAATCTAGCTTAGCATTAAACAGTGATCTAATGATCAGTGCAGCAGTGACCTTAGTGTTTATGATAACGGTACAATCCATTCTTTCATTGTTGTATGTCACTATTCAAAACAAACAACAAATCTTGGTGATGTTTAACCAATGGCGACTTTGCTTATTTGTTGGCATTACCAGTGTTTTAGGGTCAATTGGTTGGTTTACTGCTGCTAGTTTTCAAAACGCTGCTTATGTGAAAGCGCTGGGACAAATAGAGTTTTTCATTACCTTACTATTAACCTATCGCATTTTTAAGGAACGTATCAGTCTCAAAGAATATGTAGGCATGTTTTTGATCATGCTCAGCGTAGTGATTCTTTTATTGTGGGCGTAGTGTTAGCGTTATAACTCTGATAAACTCGCCGCCATTAAAATCCCGTATGTAAGGTAATTTATGAATATTTCAGACAACAACGTTGTACAGTTTCATTACACATTAAAAGATGATCAAGGCCAAGAGATTGAATCTTCAATTGGTAATGAGCCTCTTGCATATCTTCATGGTCATAAAAACATGATCGTAGGCGTTGAAAAAGCGTTAACCGGTAAACAAGCAGGTGATAAGTTTTCAGTGACTGTTGCGCCAGTTGATGGTTACGGAGAGCGCGATGAAAATGCGGTACAACGAGTACCGGCAAAACATTTACAAGGCGCTAAAAAATGGCGTGCAGGTATGCAAGCTGTTGTTGAAACAGAGCAGGGGGCACGTCAAGTTACTGTAATTAAAGCCGGTCGTTTTATGGTTGATGTTGATGTAAACCACCCACTAGCGGGTAAAACCATTACCTTTGATATAGAAGTGATTGATGTGCGTGAAGCTACCGAAGATGAAATATCGCATGGTCATGCGCATGGCGTTGGTGGTCACCAACATTAATCATTGATACTAATTGAACAAGCCAGCGGAAGCTGGCTTTTTTTTGCACGAATTTAAACACTGCTTTGTACTATAGGTGAAACTTGCTATGGTTGTAGTCAGTGAATTTTAATCGTCGTTTATTCATTATCCACCGTAAGGTAAAACAATAAAAATAGGAAAGCATATGATGAAAATCGCCATCAAATTGATAGGTTTAGCTATCGTTACCAGTAGTATCGTTTCTGGTAATAGTGTTGCTAAAACTACCGTTATTCACGCCGGTAAGCTCTTAGCTACGCCTGGTAAAGCCCCGTTAACTAATTATTCAGTTGTTATTGATAATGGGATAATTTCCGAAGTTAAACAAGGTTTTATTACCCCTGATAACGCGCGGGTGGTTGATTTGCGACAAAGCTTTGTACTACCTGGGTTAATGGATATGCATGTACATTTACAAGGAGAGCTTGGGCCGCGTAATGATAGCGATAGCCTACGTTCGTCGGATGCTGACTATCTAGTGAAAAGCGTTCATTTCGCTGAAAAAACATTATTAGCAGGTTTCACTACGGTACGAGATCTTGGCAGTAAGCCTGAACAAATTTACGCGTTAAGAGACGGCATTGAGAAAGGGTTAATTGCTGGACCACGCATTGTTGCTGCGGGTAGCAGTGTGGCTGTTACCGGTGGACATGGAGATGTTGATGGTATGAATCCTGATATATTAAAAATGCGCACACCTGAAACGATTTGTGATGGCGCAGCAGATTGCCGCCGGGCAACACGACATGCAATTAAATACGGTGCCGACGTGATAAAAATCACCTCTACAGGTGGTGTTTTATCAGACACTAATACCGGCACTGGACAGCAAATGGCTGACGATGAACTTAAAGAGGTGGTAGACACCGCGCACTCATTAGGCAGAAAGGTGGCAAGTCATGCACATGCTGCGGCAGGTATTAATGCTGCCCTACGCGCTGGCGTTGATAGCATTGAGCACGGTAGCTACGCCGACAAAGACAGCATTAAACTTTTCAAACAATCGGGCGCTTATCTAGTACCTACATTAATGGCGGGTAATACGGTGGTTGAGCTTGCTAAAAACACTACGTTTATGTCTGAAGCCATCCGCGCTAAAGCTATTCGCGTGGGGGGCGACATGACTAAAAACTTTACGCGTGCACATAAAGCCGGCGTTAAAATTGCCTATGGTACAGATAGCGGCGTATCACCGCACGGCAATAATGCTAAAGAAGCATTATTAATGCATGAAACAGGGATGAACGTTCAAGATATTATTGTGTCAGCAACAATTAATAGCGCGGATTTAATTGGTAAGTCGCAGCAACTAGGTACGATTGAAGTGGGGAAATATGCCGATATTATCGCGACTCATGGCAACCCGTTACAAGATATTAAAGAATTAATGGATGTTGATTTTGTGATGAAATCAGGCGTAATTCATAAACAAAAATAACCACGCTAGAGCGTGTTGATCTTTCATGTTTACTTTTGCCGCAATTTGTTTGGTATTTATACAAGGCAACACTTGCGCCGTGTAGTTATTCTACTCCAG
>NZ_MKQD01000048.1 GCF_001913705.1 Thalassotalea sp. PP2-459
CTTTCGTCGTCCTGACTCGCTCTAATAAGTATTTCCTATACAGAACCTTCTTGGCTTGTCCCCGAGAAGTGGATGCGCATTTTAGGGATTTTTATCGCCCCGTCAACAACTATTTTCAATTTATTAAAAAAAGCTTCTTGGATGTTCAAAAATAGTACAGATTTGGTGTTTTATCAAAGTTTATAAACAAAAAAAGAGGAAATACACATTTCCTCTTTTTTAAAATAAATCGTAAAACACTACAAATCTTCTGGTTGCTTATCTTTTTTATCTACTTCTTGCTGCTTCGGAGAGTTTTCTGTTTTATCAGTATTAAATTCTGCATCTTCATCATCTCCAACAACATGCTCTAATTTTAACTTTTTGACACTACGAATAGTTGTTATTGGTCCTGATGCCGCATATAAAACAAATATTGCGCTGAGTAGTTCAGCTGGGCTCGCCGCCACAATAACAAAAACAAGTACAATGAGAAGCACAACGATAAAGTTAACTTTTCCTTTCCAGTCAACTTCTTTAAAACTGTTATACCTAAAATTACTAACCATTAATAAACCAGCTGTTATGGTAATAAGACCCATAATGAATCCAATATCATGACCATTAATTTCATATTCGGTGCCTAACCAAACAAGGCTCGCTACCACACCAGCAGCAGCGGGACTTGCTAAGCCTTGGAAGTACCTTTTGTCAGCAACGCCAACTTGAGTATTAAAACGAGCAAGTCGTAATGCTGCCGCAGCAACAAAAACAAATGCAGCTAGCCAACCAAACTTACCCATATCTGACAACGCCCAATTATAAGCAACAAGACCTGGGGCGATACCAAATGAAACCATATCAGCCATACTATCGTATTCGGCCCCAAATTCACTTTGAGTATTTGTCATTCTTGCAACACGGCCATCTAAACCATCAAAAATCATCGCGATGAAAATAGCAATTGCAGCACTTTCAAAATGTCCATTCATTGATGAAACAACAGCAAAGAATCCTGAAAAAAGACCCGCTGTGGTTAATAAGTTAGGTAGTAAATAAATCCCACGATTTGGGCTGTTTGATACCTTTTTATTTTCTGCCATGTTATTCAATTGTCTCTTTTGTTAAATTCGCGGTAATTTAACATAACTCAATATCTAGTCCTATAATTAATTAGTTGAATATAGGAATTCCCTTTAACCATTTGTCAGTAGCAGCAGAAGTTGATATAACCTGAACCAGCATAACGCGCATGAAATGGAGTACAGTATTAGGATGAAATTATTAATATTAACAATAACGACAGTGTTGTCGAGTACGCTAAGTTATGCGGACGATGTTATTGTATATCGATGGGTAGATAAAAATAATGTAGTACATTTTAGCCAACATCAACCAGAGCATAATAATTACACTGAGCTATCATTAGCCGCTACTCCACAACCAGTAAATACGCCCGACGTTTCGAATACTACAGCCAATAAACCAAAGGCTAAAATAGCAAGTAACCCAAAAGTCGCAGAGAATGAAACGGTAAATAAGTGTACTGAAGCTAAAGAAAATGTACACACCTTACAAAGTTATGACAATATCCAGTACACAGATGAAAATGGTGAACTAAAAGTACTTTCAAATAAAGAGAAAAGACAACAACTCGCCATAAATGAAAAGCAAGTCGAAGTTTACTGTGATATACCGTAAACTTCGACAACGCGTTTAACTGTTAAATGTCAACTGCTGATCTTTAACGTCAATTTTAACTCTCTGAACGCCATCAAGTTCATTTGCTAATATTTTATGGGCAAGTGGGTTTTCTATTGATTGTTGAATCGCTCTTTTTAAAGGTCTAGCACCAAATAACGGATCAAAACCCGCTTCTGAAATTAACGATAAAGCTTGTTCGGATACCTCTAGACTAATATCTCTTTGTGCTAACCGAGTTGCCAACCCTTCTAATTGAATACTGGCTATTTGCTTTATTTGTTCTGATTGTAACGGATGGAAAACGACAGATTCATCAATACGATTAATAAACTCAGGTTTAAAATGTTGCCCTACTTCATTCATCACCAAGGTTTTCATTTCACTATACTGGCTTTCATTATTTAAACTTTGAATAATGTCAGAACCAATATTAGATGTCATGATGACAACAGTATTACGAAAATCAACCGTGCGCCCCTGTCCATCAGTTAAACGACCATCATCTAATACTTGCAGTAAAATGTTAAAGACATCTGGGTGCGCTTTTTCAATTTCATCAAGTAAAATAACTGAATAAGGTTTCCTTCTCACAGCTTCAGTTAGATAACCACCTTCTTCATAACCAACATAACCCGGAGGTGCACCAACTAAACGTGCTACTGAATGTTTCTCCATAAATTCAGACATATCAACACGGATCAATGCATCTTCACTATCAAACAAAAAATGAGCAACAGCTTTGGTCAGCTCTGTTTTACCGACCCCAGTTGGACCTAAAAATAAGAATGATCCTATTGGTTGATTAGGATCAGCTAAACCAGCTCTTGAACGTCGAATAGCATTTGAAACAGAGATAACTGCTTCTGATTGCCCAATAACACGCTTATGTAAATCGTCTTCCATGTGTAATAACTTATCGCGCTCTTCTTCGAGCATTTTAGATACAGGTATTCCAGTAGAACGGCTTAACACATCAGCAATTTCTACATCAGTCACCTTATTTTTTAACAAGCTCATTTCTTGCATTTCAGCTTGAGAAGCTAAATCAAGTTGCTTTTCTAAATCAGGGATGCGGCTATATTGCAACTCTGCCATTTTATTTAAATCGCCATTGCGCCTTGCTGCATCTAAATCAATTCTTGCTTGCTCTAAATCACCTTTTATCGCTTGTGTACCATGAATAGCAGCCTTTTCAGATGTCCATACTTCATCAAGCTCATGGTACTTACTTTCGAAGTCGACCAACTGTTCTTGAATTAACGTTAAACGTTTTACTGTTGCGTCATCACTTTCATCTTCCAGGGATTTTGCTTCAAGCTTTAGTTGAATAATTTTTCTTTCCAGTCGATCAAGCTCTTCTGGTTTTGAATCCATTTGCAATCGTATGCTCGATGCTGATTCATCAATCAAATCAATCGCTTTATCTGGTAATTGACGATCGCTAATATAACGGTGTGATAAACTCGCCGCGGCAACTATGGCAGGATCTGTAATTTCAACATTATGATGTAATTCATAACGCTCTTTTAAACCACGCAAGATTGCAATGGTGTCTTCCACGCTCGGTTCTTCCACTAATACTTTTTGAAAGCGACGTTCTAAGGCAGCGTCTTTTTCAATATATTGACGATATTCATCTAACGTTGTTGCGCCAACGCAATGTAACTCGCCACGCGCAAGTGCAGGTTTTAACATATTACCTGCATCCATTGCCCCATCGGATTTACCAGCTCCCACCATGGTATGCAATTCATCAATAAATAAGATGATTTGACCTTCTTCTTTCGCTAAATCATTGAGAACAGCTTTTAATCGCTCTTCAAATTCACCGCGGTATTTTGCACCAGCAACTAAAGCGCCCATGTCTAATGATAAAACGCGTTTATTTTTCAAGCCTTCGGGTACTTCATGATCAACAATACGCTGTGCTAACCCTTCAACTATTGCTGTTTTACCTACACCTGGTTGACCAATCAACACAGGGTTGTTTTTTGTACGTCGTTGTAATACTTGAATAGTGCGACGTATTTCATCATCTCGACCGATAACAGGATCTAGCTTACCTTCTGTTGCGCGAGCGGTTACATCTACGGTGTACTTTTCTAGCGCTTGTCTAACGTCTTCGGCATTTTGATCGTTAACACTTTGACCACCGCGAATATGTGTAATAGCATCTTTGATACGTTGTTCCGTCGCACCTAAAGACTTTAAAATTTGACCAAGCTTGCCTTTATCTTCTAAAGCAGCTAGCAAAAATATTTCTGAAGAAATATATTGATCACCCAACTTTTGGGCATATTTATCACACAAGTTAAGAATATTGGCCATTGCAGAAGATAATTGTACATCACCACCGGTACCTGATACCTGTGGTAACGAAGCAATAACCTCTTCAACTTGACTTCGTAACGAATAAATATCAATACCGGCACTTTTTAACAGTGGAATTGTGCTGCTATTATTTTGATTAAATAATGCAAGCATTAAATGAGAAGGTTCTATAAATTGATGATCTTTACCTAACGCAATTGATTGTGCGTCTGATATAGCCACTTGAAAAGTTTGGGTAAAACGGTCTAATCGCATATCAATACTCCTACTGCCATATTACTGGTCTTACAATTGTTTCTGATAATAAGTTATGGGCTTTTTAATATTTTTCAAGTAAATAGACACTAACAAATAACATTAGAAAACAATTAACAAATCGAGTCTATCTTGCTAATTGTCATCAGTGATTGATCGCAATAACAGAAACCATACGGCCTGTTTTATTTTCTCTACGGTATGAATAGTATTTATTAGTTTGTTGAAACGTGCATTCATCTAATATGTGAATATTCGTGACACCTTGCTTTTGCAATAAATACTGAGCAATTAATGTTAAATCTGCATGCCAACGTTGCTGGTACTTTTTAAAACAAACAACTAACTCAGCATCAATAGTCAAGAACGCCTCTCTTACTTCATCGCCGATTTCAAAAGCTACTTGTCCAATACAAGGCCCAAGCCATACCTGCAAATCAGCAATTGGGCTAGATAGTTCATTTAATGTATTAGCAATTATATTAGCAGCAAGCGGACGCCAACCTGCATGAATAGCCGCTACCTCTTTTCCATGCTTGTCGCTTATTAAAATAGGGAGGCAATCAGCAGTCATGATTGCTAACGCAATATTTTTCTGGCGAGTTACCATCGCATCGGCAATAAGTGGCTTATCACTAACAGAATTTATCGTGACAACTTTATTACTATGGACTTGCTCTAACCATTGAATTTGAGTCTGATTGTTAAAGCACCCTGAGAGTATAGTCCTGTTCTTGAGAACTTGTTGATAGTCGTCATCAACATGCAAAGCAAGATTAAAACTATCGAATGGGCTTCTACTTTGACAATTTATATCGGGAGAGAGTCGCGATGTTTGTACCGCGACAATATTTTTGATACCAAAATGAATACGTTCAATGGCTTTTTTAGTATTCATCTCGTGCATTTAGTTTAGTATCTTCTCTGAATATATCTGTTAACGCGACCATATCATCGGGAATATCGGCAGTCCACTTCATTAACTCCCCTGTAATTGGGTGGTATAAAGACAACATTGCAGCATGTAGAGCTTGTCTTTTGAAGCTTCGTAACACAGAACGTAGTTCTTCAGTTGCATTTTTAGGAGGACGTGGACGACCACCGTAAACAGGATCACCCACTAACGGGTGTGTTATATGCGCCATATGAACACGAATTTGATGCGTGCGCCCAGTTTCCAAGCGAAGTCGTAAACGCGTATGTTCTCGGAACTTTTCCATCACACGGTAATGTGTTACTGAAGGTCTGCCTGATATAGTGACGGCCATATGAGTGCGCTTACTTGGATGTCTACCAATTGGCTCATCAACAACACCACCTGCGGTCATTACACCATTTGCTATGGCTTCATATTCTCGGGTGATCTCTCGCCTTTGCAAAGCATCAACTAAACGCGTTTGTGCTTCAATGGTTTTTGCCACCACCATTAATCCGGTTGTGTCTTTATCTAAACGATGCACAATACCTGCACGCGGCACTACATCAACTTCTGGGCAATGATGAAGCAATGCATTAAGTATTGTGCCATCTGGATTACCAGCACCCGGGTGCACCACTAAATCAGCCGGTTTGTTGATCACTAAAATATCATCGTCTTCGTAAACTATGTTTAAAGGAATATTTTGTGCTTCAAAGCGTGCTTCTGCTTCAATTTCGGTGTTAATCGCTACGACTTCCCCACCGTACATTTTTTCTCTGGCTTTTGTTAACACTTCGCCGTTAACAGACACGTCCCCCGCTAATATCCACTCTTTTAATCGAGATCTAGAATATTCAGGGAACATTTCTGCTAACGCTTGGTCAAATCGCTTGCCTAACAATGTGTCAGGAACGGTTTCTTGATGTTGAATTTTCTCAGCCATGAATTTCTCTGTGAATTAGCACTGTGCAAGGATAAAATGCTAGGTTAGAATGCATGATATTATTTTACCTGTTTGAAGTGGTAATTACATTAAGTAATTATCTTCATGTGGTATTTTTGTAATTAAAATTAATAAATAAAAGTAGTGATAACAAGGTCTATGGACAAATTGACAATTAAAACAGTATTTTTCGCCAGCTTTCTTTTTCTAGTAGGTTGTTCTTCTTCAGAGGTTTCAGAAATAGATAAAGTACCTGATAAATCGGCGCAAGCACTTTTTGTAGATGCTCGTGAAGCGCTCGATAATGGCCTTTATAAAAAAGCGATACAAATTTTATCCGCTATTGATTCTCGTTTCCCTTTTGGTCCAATATCACACCAAGTTCAATTAGATCTTATCTATGCTTATTACAAAAGTGGTGATGTTGCACAAGGTATAGCTTTAGCTGATAGGTTCCTTAAACTAAATCCTAATCATGCTAATGTTGACTATGTTTATTACATGAGAGCATTGATAAACTTAACAACAGAAACAAATTTGTTTCAAGACATCGTTGGAATTGATCGTTCCGACAGAGATCCTACCGCATCAAGAAGTGCCTTTAGTGATTTAAAAACCTTGATCACTGAATTTCCAGAAAGTAAATATGCTGCTGACGCAAGAAAACGCATGATTGCAATTAAATCACGCTTAGCACAATACGAGTTAGCCGTTGCTAAATTTTACTTAAAGCGTGAAGCGTATGCTTCAGCAGCTAACCGTGGCCGATACATTATTGAATATTACTCGCCAAGTAATGAAGTAGAACAAGCATTAGAAATTATGGTTGAGTGCTACGATAAAATGGGCTTAGAAGATTTAAAGACCAATGCTATGCAAGTGTTAGCAGCAAATTATCCAGACAACTATTTAGTTAAATAAGTAAAAGGGCTAAAGGCCCTTTTACTTTAGTGATGCAGAAGCAATTAAATTGCTTCTGCATCTTCCTCGCCTGTTCTGATTCTGATCACGCGTTCAACATCAGTAATAAATATTTTACCGTCACCTATTTTACCTGTTTGTGCGGTTTCAATAATTGCTTCAACGCATCTTTCTACGTTCTCCGACGCCACCACAATTTCAATTTTCGCTTTAGGAAGAAAATCAACCATATATTCAGCTCCTCGGTAAAGCTCAGTATGGCCTTTTTGCCGGCCAAAGCCTTTAACTTCTGATACAGTCATACCAGTAACACCTATTTCCCCAAGTGCTTCTCTGACATCATCTAACTTAAACGGCTTGATTATGGCTTCGATTTTTTTCATTTTCACTTCCATTGGATTGTCATCTATCTTTATTTTACACAATTGTTACCATCTAACAAAAATAAACACAGTAAAATAATAGAATTTTTTGTTACACTTACTTCGTTTTTTTATGAAGTAGTATCAATTGGGAAACAGAATGAATCCGAAAGACATCATCAACGAAATGAAAGTGTTACCGGTTATTGACGTGCAATTTGAAATTAACCGAAGAGTAAACTTTATTAAAAGCCAATTAATCAATTCAGGGTTAACGCATATAGTGTTGGGTATCAGTGGTGGTGTAGATTCTTCAACTTGTGGAAAATTAGCGCAACTTGCCGTAGATGAATTAAACACTGAAACGAACAAAAATTATCAATTTATTGCAGTACGTTTACCCTATGAAACTCAAGCAGATGAAGACGAGGCACAATTAGCCCTCAACTTCATTCAACCTAGCCATTGTTTAACCGCAAATGTACAGCCAGGAGCTGAAGGTATTCACCATGAAATTACCACAGCACTTGACTCAGCAGGTATTCTTAAAACCAATGAACACGCTCTAGATTTTTCAAAAGGTAATGTTAAAGCCAGAACCCGTATGGTAATGCAATATCATATTGCTGGTATATTAGGTGGATTAGTTATCGGTACAGATCATTCTGCAGAAAATATCACTGGCTTTTTTACCAAATGGGGAGATGGGGCTTGCGATCTTGCTCCACTTTTTGGCTTATCTAAACGTCAAGTAAGAGCTCTTGCAGAAACATTAGGTGCGCCTGATGTGCTTATCCATAAAGCACCAACTGCAGATCTTGAGGAATTAAACCCAGGTAAGAAAGACGAAGATGCACTTGGCATTACATACGATCAACTAGACGATTTTTTAGAAGGTAAAACGGTTGCTCCTCACGTGAGTGAAAAAATTATTAATATTTATTTGAAAACTCAACACAAAAGAGCTGCTATACCTACAATATACGATAAATAATTGGCGTAAATTACTAGGTGCGCTATACCTTATTACGACTATTCACACTACAAGGATGTAGAAATGAACGTTCGTATCCAAGGATTTTCTTTAATTGAGCTATTAATAACAATCGCAATGTTGTGCGTGATCATCACAATAGCCGTACCAAGTTTCACTGAATTTATTATTCGTAACCGTGTAGATAATGAAATTTATCGTCTATCTAAATTACTACAAGTTGCACGTAACTATGCAATACATTATGGTACTCCCGTAACGGTTTGCCCTCTTAACAATGGCCGTTGTGATCATTCATGGTCAGAATCTTTAAGTGTTTTTACCGATAATAATAACAATAAAACCTTCGAACCGTCCTTAAACGAACAATTGCTTGCCAGTAAACCCGAAGTTATAACTGGTGATAAAATCAAGTATGCTCAAGGTAGAAATGGCGTAACTTATGGCCCTACGGGGCATTTAACAGGTTGGGGGCAAAACGGCACATTTAAGTATTGTCCCGAAAAGCATTTTGATAAAGCCCGAGGTATCATTGTGGCAACATCTGGACGCATATACCAAACCTTTCAATCATCGCTTGGTAAAGAACAAACTCGTTCATATCGATACCTTCAATGTAATTAATAAAATAAAAGATTTTTATTAATTGGTTATTTAATAAACTAGCTGAATATCCAATTCAATGGTATAAATGAAGTAATGTGGCTTGAAGGAAAACGCAGTATGAAGCAACTAACTAAACGCGTGATGTCGAACAAATATAATGCCGGCTTTACCATGATAGAGTTATTAGTCACAGTAACTATACTTGGTATTGCGTCAATCATTGCGATACCGGCGTTAAATCAGTTTATCATTAAAAATAAAACTGACAATGAAGCAATTTATTTACAACGCTTTGTTCTAACAGCTCGCAATGCTGCTATCAATTCAGGTCAGCAAGTGACCATTTGCCCGTTAAATGCCGGCACTTGCACAAATGATTGGAGTAAAGATATCAGTATGTTTATTAATACCACAGATCCAAGTAAGTACGATGCTGCAGCGGAAACAATGGTTAAAGTAAAAGATCAAATATCATCAGGTGATAAGTTGCTTTTTAATGATGGTGCTACCCTTATCTATTCCCCTACAGGTCGTTTAGTAAATGGCAGGAATATTTCCTTAATTTACTGCCCTAAAGCTCATCACAGTATGGCCAGAGGGGTCACTATCTCACTCTCAGGACGAGCATATATTACACAAGATACTGATAATGATAATAAAGATGAAGATAGGGCCGGAAATGAGTTAAATTGTTAATTCATGTATTTAAGATGCTTAATAAAGCTAAGCAAAAACGCTTTTTGCTTAGCTTTTAGCACTACAGCGTTATTTAATCTGAGATTTTTCCAAATGTCGCGCTCTCCCAGCTTTAAAAGCATCATCATTAGGTAAACATTCAAACACTTTATGCACTGTACTAAATCCTCGGTGCCCTGATACGCGAATATTTCTACCTGACAACCGATCAGCAAGTGATAATAGCTGTTCTTCTTCAATCGTCACTTTATGAATGGTACGTTGACCACCTAATACTTCAACGTAACATTTAGCCAACATTTTATCACTAACTAAGTGACTACCTTCTTGCGCTAATGCACTCGTTGAAACAATAAATGCGGTATAAAACCATAGCGTTTTTTTCATTTTGTCTCTCCTCGCATGCTATTTTTCCCAGCAACCTGAAGTAGGAGTTTTAACCCCAACCTCATTTATGGTCATTATTTTACACGCAGTATCATTTACTTGAGTTGACTTCGCTGTTGCCGTTAAAATGAAAGTGTCGCCAGCAACCGTTGCGTCAATGCTATAATTTCCATTTTCTGTGATAAATGGATCAGCACTCATTCCTAAATCTGTCATGTCAGCAGTATAGGCTCTTGTATCAACATAGACCTGCTCTTGTAGGTTTGCCAGTCTCAGCAACTCTCTTTGCCCCTCACTTCGATTACCTTGCAACACAAAGCTATTGTATGACGGATAAGCAACTGCAGCTAAAATACCAATAATAGCGACCACTAAAAGTAGCTCAATGATAGTAAAGCCCTGTTTTTGCTTAACATATTTCCTCATTATTGTGCCTCTTCTATGTACAAGTTAGTACGCATGGTTTTTAAAGTAAAACCTACTGGGATAATGCGCCTGCCTACAATAATATTTCCTGTAGCATCATCAACGGTATTCGGATCACCATCATCTTCTGGTACGACAATTAAAGTAGGAGAACCTAAAAACTGTTCGCTAATATACACCTTACGTTTATCACCATCAGTTATACCATTTGGGTTTTCTGCATCTGTCCATTGATACACATGTGTGCCAAACGCTAAATCAACCGCATAAAGCCACCCTTGTCCACCTGGTATCTTACACACCCCAGTGCTGCTGGCAGCGGAAGGCGGAATATAGGACGTTAAATAAGCAACGCCATTAATAACACTCGCAGATGAAGTACTTTTTTCACCAGAAGTACTATCAAAGTTTAAAAACCAACCTGATTTTTTACTAACGGCAACTTTTAGCGCTTCCTTTTGTTGTGTTGTCATCGTTTGATCAAACGGATTATTGGTATAGTCATACAAATCTGTTAATAAAATTGGAGAAGGTATTGCTGGTGAAGATGATGAAGTAAATGATTGCGAGCGAATATATTCATCTTTAATCATGAAGAAAATATCTTGAGTGTCTGCACCTAACGGATTAGAACGATCTCCCGAGCCAATCAATACCGCGTCATACGGCTTTTCTTGACGAGATACTACCGTTGATTGAACTCCATTTGCATCAGTATGCTGTGTTTCTATTGTCTCTGAAATAAAAGTACGCGCAATCGATGGTTCATTAAAAAAGCGTCTATCAATCGCATTATCTACACCGTTTCCTCCAAGTGACGCCAGTTTAAAGAATGTCCAAGGCTCAGTTGTATCTTGAGGGTTCTTACTTGGCATATCAACCCGCCACACGTCCCCACCAGTATCACCAAAATATAGTCTATCTGCCAAACCATTACCATCACTATCTAATGTGGCAATAGAAGAGGGAATACTGTGATTACCAGTGAAGGTAGTCGTACCACCGTTTGGTGCAAGACTCCATTTTAAACTGCCAGTCTTGGCATCAACCATATAAACTGCTCGGCCTACACCATCGGCAAGTCCAGCCCCTTTAGCATCCTTAGCCGTATCATAACCACCACCAAAGATAACGACTGGAGAAGCAACAGCAGTAGCGCCAGAACCAGACGTGTTAATTTCAGAATGGGTTACTTTCGGTTGCGACCAAGATTGACCTAATTCAGAGAAGCCTGGAGTATTACTATCAATATGCCACATTAACTGAGGAGATGAAGGTGAAGTAATATCTAACGCGTAATATGAGGTTCCACCACGACGTAGCCCAAAAAATACCCATACTTTATCGTTACCGTTAACGATACCATCTCCGTTAGCATCTTTAATATAAGGCGTTAAATTGCCATCAATACCGTAAACTTTATCTCCGCCAGCAAAGTTATCACGAAGTGCTTTAATATTGTCAAAAAATTCATGAGGCATAAATGCCCAAGACTCTGAGACCACATCAGAAGAAGTATTATCTTCAAACATATGTAATACACCAGCATTTGTACCAATTAAAATACGAATACTATTACCATAATTAATCACCAAGGGCTTCGAATGTAAAGGGTCTGCGAATACATCGTATCGCATATCATCTTTTAACGAGTCTTTATCTTCGTCATCAACATCAAGACCTTTATGCCAATCAAGGTAAGAATCTATATCAGATTCTGCTACCCCTAACTCAGTCGCTAGCGTTGCGGCACTGCCATAGAAGTTTTCAATATTTGAACGATTAAATGCGGTTAAACTACTTCCTGTACCAACATTACTATACAAGGTTCTGGCATTAACATTCCTAAGCATTTCAGCAACACCGCCCTCAGCTACTTTAACACCATCTTTAGCCCCTGATGGTGACCAAAAGCTGGTGACTGTGTCAGAGAAATGCCCTGTTGAATCATTTAATGCTAACACTCCCCCTTGTCCAACTTGCTTCCCATTCAACACTTTATATTTTTTAACATTGCCCTGCCATCTTGGCGCATTCTGTGGTTCAAACATTGCGTAATACACGGCATTGAGTGTTTCTGTGCGATCAAAGTTATTCGCCGCAACAGACGCTGATGTCAAACTCTCATTACTAGGCTCTAATTGTTCAAAAATAGACGTTAATGCGCTCGTTAATTGGGTGTGGTTATCGGCATAAAAGTATTCTCCACCACCTTGTCTTGCTGTCTCTTTGAGAAGCGATTCGGCACTGTTGGCACCGTCAGAAAAACCAATGGTGAATGTTGTTGCTTTTTGTATACCATCTAAGTTCAAATTAATATCTTGATTTTGCATCCAACCGGCTAAGGAAGCTAAATAGCTCCCAGCATAAGAGCTACCGCTAAAACTTACAGTATTTCCGTCTGCGTCTTTCGAGGTAAAAGCTTTTATTTTGCTGTCTGCGCCAGTATCATAAGTAGGTTCACCGTCGGTAATTAAAATAACATAGACATTACTGTTACACTTTTTCATCGGTGTTTGATATTTACCGCTACTGACGACACTGCTATCCATAGGTGGCTTATTTTTAGTGTAGCCTCGTCTATTTTCATCAGCATCGCCGAAATCTACATTTTTTCCTGAAAAATATAATGATGCTTCATATAAACTTTCGCAAAGTGGTGTCCAAGTTTGAGGAGAAAGCTGATTTTCAATGATATCCAGTAAAGCCGTTTTATTTGCCGCCGTTGACTCTTTAATGCCAAATACAACACGTCCACCATTAGGATCGCTTGATCGGTTACCGTCATTATAGTTAAAAATTTCTAAACCAAAATCTACAGACGGCGCTGATCTAATAACGCTACTGATACTATTAACCGCTTGATCTAAACGTGACATCAATGTTTGATTCTGTGAGGCATTGTGATGCCACCGTAAATAATTATCTGTGTAGAGGGTAACAAGTTGTCCGTTCCAATCAATATTAGAATCAGCAACATCCCCAGTATGATAAATGGGGTTTCGTCTGGTACCTTGACTATCTACAGGATAACCTTGTGGCAGTGATGCAATATTAACGGGGTTTTGAGCAGTTACATCATCTTCACAATCAATTACCTCAATATTTGCACCATTATTGTCTGGGATCTCTTCCCAAGTACCGTTATTCCCTTTCGTTTCATATTCACGAATTCTACCGGTATAAAAACCATTTGATGCCAATATATCAGCAGCCGTTTTACAACTGTTAATCGAATCTAAAAAACGTCTTGATTCACTAGGACTATCAGGTACAGGCATTGAAGTGCCATCAACACCACCTTTTGTAAAATAGATAAACTTACTAGATAAAGAATTATTACCACCAACCGCAGGATACGTTACTGATGGATCATACGGAGCAGTAACGGTATCTTCCGTTCTCATACTGCCTGAATTATCAAGTATGATAAGAACTTGTGGCCTACTTGATAAAGCCTTCACCGTATCGCTTATATATAATTCAATATCTTCACTCAATGATACACTTGAAATTACGCAAGCTATCATCATTAAGGCTAGTTTTTTCATAATTTTCCCCATAAGGTCATCTATCTAAGTAACTGTTGCGACACACCAGAATTGACGCGTACAGTACTATTGTTCCCTCGACCATAATTTCGATTTACTTGAACATTTAACACATTACAAGTAAACACCTGAACCGAAGAAGCAGATCTAGAGTGGGGGCAATCTGCTTCCAGTTTAAATTCATTATTGGTAATATCAACACTCGCTGTTGCTGCTGTTTTCGTATTGGGTAACAACTCTCCTTGATTGTTATTTGGAAAGTTATTATCAGCAATTGTACGAGCAAAAACGTTTGTATTTCCAGGTAGCAATTGATTATAGATCACTTCATCTATTGCACTAACACCGGCTTGCGTTGCTACCATTTTTTCTTCACTAGCACCCGACATTTTCACATCTGAGGTAGTATTTTGCATTAATGCAGCAACAACCGCAGTAAGTGAAATTAAAAAAACCAATGAAACAATTAACACAACACCTTGTTGCTTTGATCGTATTGATTTCGGCGCTCTAGCAATTACCTTGGCCATGAATCTACCCTCGCATTAAATAATGTTACCGTCGAGGTAAACAATAAACGTCTAAAGTTATCATTGGGAGTTATCTGAATGTCACCCAAGGTATACGTATTATCATTAGTATAATCATTATCAGGGGAAATACTTCTCGCTAGTACATAAATTTTAACGGCAATAATGCTGTTATTTCCTGACCTATCCCAATCATTTTGATTCATATTTCCAGCAGATAAGAAGTTATTCACAATACCGTCATTATCGGTGTCTAATCCATACATAAAACGAATATATTCAATACCATCAATAATTGGAGCAAAAGACATAGTTGTTGTTAAACGGCCCTGCATCAGCACTGGCACGTCATAGCCACCCTGAGCTTGCTCAGTTACATAATAAACATGATGTTGATATTGCCAAATCTTAGCATTATCAATAGTAGGAATTGCTGCATTACCTAAAAATATTTCACCATCGTTGATATTGGTAATAAGATAATAATTGTTAGGACTCACTTGAGCAGGTAACACTTCGTCGGAAATGGTGCGTTTTAATTGTAATATATCAGAACCAATAAATGCTGGCGCGCTCGCAGCAAAACAACCAAGAGGGTCGGCAGTTGCAGCGGTTTGGCCCCATAAAGTTCTAAAATGACCAGCTGCTGCAGGAAACGTACCATTATTTACACCTTCCCCAACACATTCATTCGCTGGTGCACCTGGCGCTTGACCATTCAGAGCCGAGATATTTAGCGTACCTGTATAATCTCCCCAAAAGTCTTGTCTGAGTAGATCTTCTGTTAATAAACTTATCGCAAAACGGCCATTCTCTTGTAGCTCACCGTAGCTTGATGTTTCTTCCGAGGTAACCCTCATACCAACAAAAATGGAAAGTACACCTGCAAGCAACAAAAGCCCTATGGCCATAGAAACAAGTAATTCAACAATGGTGTACCCTTGATGATTTTTATTGTTGATGCCGATTGCTTGCGTAAGTTTTATCATCAGTTTATGAATGCCTCAACAACAACTTGACGTCGTTTATCACTAGCAGCACCACAGTTGTTTACCTTTTGACCATCAACCGTAGACACTCGTCCTTGCCAGCTCACAACAACTTGCACCGCATTAGCATTATGACTAACGCAACCACGCGCACCTATTAGGCCGCCACGGCGATCGCCGCCAGACATTACATCGGCTCCCATTAGCGCTAATTCCCATTCATAAATATCATTCGTAGCCATCTGCGCAGCAGTACAAGGTGCTCCTTGAATATTGCAGCGGTTCGCAGGTACAGCATTCAATGCAACGCCATAATCGTTACTCTCATAGGTTGCTAATGCAGTAGGATCATTACTGCGCATACGTTCTAACATATCTTGAGCAAGTGATGAAGCTAACGAACGCTGCATTGCATCAAAACTACTTTTCTTTACCGTCGCTTGCATGGCAACTGCGCCTAGCAGTCCAACGAGCAGTAAAAATAACGCTATAAGCACTTCAATAAATGTCATACCTTGATGGCGACTCGTTTGACGAATGTTACGCATCGGCACGTCCTCTCAACAAGCAAAAAGGAAACAGGTATGAAAATAAAAGGCGAGTAGAAACGGCAAAATAACCGTCATTATTTTGCAAAACATATGTGGGGGAATATGTGTTAAACATCACAAACGTGAACCGCATTAACCCATACCTTACTTCTTAACAGCAAAAAACTATCCTTAATTATCATTAAGCGTAGCTACTTGCTTTACTATTATCTAATAGAAAAGTGAGCAGCCGACAATCTAGTTCAACCGCTCAACTTTTAGCCTGTTTTAAAGACTAGCGCAATTCCACAGGAACCGCAAATACAGTATTTTCTTCACGGCCTGGAAATTCGATAACTTCTTTCCCACCATGACTTTTTAATTTATCAATAACTTGTTTTACCAATACTTCAGGCGCTGAAGCCCCTGCAGTAACACCGATCGCTTTTACATCATTCAACCAAGCAGTTTCAATGTTTTCAGCAGCGTCAATTAGAAAAGATCGCGTGCCAATTTTCTCGGCAAGCTCTCTTAGACGGTTTGAGTTAGAGCTATTTTTAGCACCAACGACTAATAGAAGATCTACTTCACTAGCAATGGCTCTCACAGCATCTTGACGATTTTGAGTAGCATAACAAATATCGTCTTTGCGTGGCCCTTCTATTTCAGGAAATTTTGCCCTTAACGCGTCTATTACATCACTGGTATCATCGACTGAAAGTGTGGTTTGGCTGCAATAATAAAGTTGCTTAGGGTTATTTACCGTTAACGTTGCTACATCTGCGGCAGATTCAACCAAATATATACCACCCTCTGCACTTTCATATTGCCCCATCGTACCTTCTACTTCTGGGTGACCAGCATGACCGATAAGCACGCATTCAACACCTTTACGGCTAGCTCGTGAAACTTCCATATGAACTTTAGTTACCAGCGGGCAAGTTGCATCAAATACTTTTAAACCACGATTTTTCGCTTCTTCGCGAACCGCTTTTGAAACGCCATGAGCACTAAAAATAACCGTCGCGTCATCGGGTACCTCGTGCAGTTCATCGACGAATATAGCACCTCGTTTTTTTAAGCCATTGACGACAAATTTATTATGAACAACTTCGTGTCTTACATAAATAGGGGCGTCGAATAAATCTAGCGCACGATCAACAATACTAATAGCACGATCTACACCTGCACAAAAACCACGTGGATTAGCTAATACAATTTCCATTAAGCATCTCCTGATAAAATATCGACAACATCAATCACAAAAGTAACCGCTTGTCCTGCAAGCGGGTGATTAAAATCAACGGTAACTGAACTACCCGACACATCTGTGATCATACCTGGTAACTCAATGCCACCAGGCTGCGTAAAGGTAACAATATTCCCCACCTGAGCAGGTGCATCTGATGAAAACTTATTAATATCAACATAGTGAATATTATCAGGGTTAGTTTCGCCAAAACTATCAACCGCCTGTAAGGTAAATTCTTTTGACTCACCTTTTTGCAAACCTAAAAGCTGGGCCTCAAATGCTGGTGAAATGCTTTCATCACCCATAATTATTTTAGCCGGTTTGTTATGTACTTTTGTACTATCAGCCGCTGAGCCGTCAGCAAGTTTCATGGTGATATGTACAATAACATGAGAATCAGATTTTATCATTTCTGTCATTTTTAAGCCTTTGCTGAATGTTTACGTTGTTTTTCCTGCGAGAATGAATCCCAAATCATCAATGCTGCACCAATAAAAATCACCGAATCAGCAATATTAAACGTAGGCCAACGATATCCTTGTAAGTGGAAATCTAAGAAATCAATAACATAGCCAAATAAAGCCCTGTCAATTAAATTTCCCAATGCACCACTTAGCATCAATGCTAGCGCTATAGCAAGTTTCTGTTGTTGTTTAGGCACCCTTAATAACCAAACAAAAAATATCACACTGGCTATAACAGCAATAGCAGTAAAAAACCAACGCTGCCACCCACCTTGGTCAGCTAAAAAACTAAATGCTGCTCCAGTGTTTTGCGCGTAAGTAATATTAAAAAAGGGTAGTACTTCTATCGACTGATACAAGCCCATCGTATTCGCAACCCAATACTTGGTAATTTGATCGGCAACCAAAAAGATTAATGTTAACCATAACCATTTTACATTTGAATGTTGGCTAATTTTATTCATGAAAACTTCTCATTCAGATAAACAAAATGCTCAGTCACCTAAGCTAACTGAGCATTTAATCAATACAACCAATTCGCTCATTAAGCAAATTGACGTGTTTCACCTTCACCATTTACGTTGGTAACACAGCGACCACATAAATCATCGTAGGCATCATCAGAACCAACATCATCAGTGTAATGCCAGCAACGCTCACACTTTGTTCCAGAACTGCTTGCAATACTTATCCACAGCCCTTCAATTTCTGTACTTTGTGCATTACTAGGCTTTTCTGTGACTTCTTCAACCGAAGCACCTGATGTGATCAATACAAACCTAAGCTCATCTTTTAACGTTTGTAATTGTTTCGCAAGTTGTGGATTTGCATATAGCGTTACACTTGCTTCTAAACCTTTACCGATCGTTTTCTCTTTACGAGCGACTTCAATGGCTTTATTTACTTCACCACGAACTTGTAAAATAGTACGCCAAAAGTCGTCATTAAAGGCACTAGCGTCATCAACATTAGCTAAATCATCAAACCAAACATCAGTAAAAACAAACTCACCTCTTTCTCCTGATGCTGGAGCAGGTAGTGCTTGCCAAATTTCTTGTGCTGTAAAAGATAAAATAGGTGCCATCCAACGTGTCATGGCTTCAGCAATAATATACATTGCTGTTTGGCATGAACGACGAGCCACACTGTCAGCTTTTGCCGTATATTGGCGATCTTTAATAATATCTAAGTAAAAACCACCTAACTCTGTTGTACAAAAATTCATTAATTTATGTACAACGTTATGGAACTCATAATTATCGTAAGCTGCTACAATTTCAGTTTGCAGTTCAGCTGCTTTCGCTAATACCCATCTATCAAGTTCTACCATTTCACTTGGTGAAACAGAGTGCTTAGCAGGTTCAAAGCCATTAATATTCGCTAATAGAAAACGTGAAGTGTTGCGAATACGTCGATAAGCATCTGCTTGACGATTAAAAATCTCTTGAGAGACTGTGATTTCTTGGGTGTAGTTAACAGATGCTACCCATAAACGTAGGATATCTGCGCCAAGTTTATTGGTAATTTCAGACGGCGTAATCACATTACCAAGTGACTTAGACATTTTTCTACCATTTACATCAACAGTAAAGCCATGTGTTAATACTTGCGAATATGGCGCTTTGCTATGCATAGCAATACTAGACATCATAGAAGACATAAACCAACCACGGTGTTGATCTGAGCCCTCTAAGTATAGGTCTGCAGCTTTCGTAAACTCTTCTCGAGCATCAACTACAGTATAATGAGTAACTCCAGAGTCAAACCAAACGTCCAAGGTATCTGGTACTTTAACGTATTCTTGTGCATCGTCACCAATCAGTTCTTTAGCCTCTAAATCGAACCATGCTTGAATTCCTTCTTTTTCAACGCGCTTTGCAACATCTTCAATAAGCTCTATGCTGCGAGGGTGTAATGCGCCAGTGTCTTTATGAATAAACAAAGCAATAGGTACACCCCAAGTTCTTTGACGCGAAACACACCAATCAGGTCGACCTTCAACCATGCCTTTTATGCGTTCTTCGCCCCATTCTGGGATCCATTGTGTTTTCTTAATTTCTGCTAAGGAATCTTGACGTAAACCTTTTTTATCCATGCTGATAAACCACTGTGGTGTTGCACGGAAGATAATAGGTGTTTTATGTCGCCAACAATGAGGATATGAATGTTCATAAGCATGATGATGCATCAATGCACCTTTTTCATTCAATAGATCAACAATACCAGCATTGGCTTTAAAGACATGTTGTCCAGCAACAATCGGCGTACCTTCAATGAAAACACCGTTGGCGCCAACTGGGTTATAAATTTCTAAATCATACTTTTTGCTAACATTGAAATCATCTACACCATGACCACCAGCAGTATGAACACAACCAGTACCAGAGTCAGTGGTAACATGGTCACCGCAAATAACAGGTACGGTAATATCATTAAACGGATGTTGAAGTTGAACATGTTCTAGCGCCTCGCCGTTACAGAAACCTAGCGCATGATATTTTTCAATGCCAAAACGATCAATACATTCGGTTACTAGCTCTGAAGCTAAAATTAAACGAAAACTGCGGCCTTCTTTTTCACATTGTACTAGCGTGTATTCAACGTCAGGGTGTACAGAGATCGCCCGGTTTGCCGGTAATGTCCATGGCGTAGTTGTCCAGATAACAACGGAAATATCACCTTCACCTACCTTGCCTTCTGGATGAGAGAACTTGTCAACAATTGTACTGTCAATCACATCAAATTTTACATAAATCGCAGGTGATTGCTTATCTTGGTATTCAACCTCAGCTTCAGCTAATGCTGAACCACAGTCTGTACACCAATGAACGGGTTTAAAACCTTGTTGTAAGTGACCATTTTCAGCAATTTTACCTAACGCTCGAATGATATTCGCTTCAGTGTCGAAGTTCATGGTTAAATACGGTTTATCCCAATCACCAAAAACACCTAAACGTTTAAAGTCTTCTCGCTGGCCGTCTACTTGTTTGGTTGCATATTCACGACACTTTTGACGAAACTCTGCCGCAGATACTTTATGGCCAGGTTTACCAATTTTTTTCTCTACCATTAACTCAATAGGTAAACCATGGCAATCCCAACCTGGTACGTATGGAGAGTCAAAGTCAGATAACGTTTTTGCTTTGATAATGATATCTTTAAGAATTTTATTAACAGCATGGCCTAAATGAATATTACCATTAGCGTATGGAGGGCCGTCATGCAAAATAAATGATTTTTTACCCTTCTTAGCTGCGCGAATTTTGCTATAAAGATCTTTATTTGCCCAATCCTTTAGCATTTGCGGTTCACGATTTGCCATATTGCCTTTCATGGGAAAGGTTGTAGCAGGCAAATTCAGGGTATGTTTGTAGTCACTCATTTATTGTTTATCCATTAATAATCAATTACTGCTAAAATATTATGTCGCCCCAAAAAAACATCGGGCTTGTTCACTATCTATCTGTATTTGGTCTTTTAGTTGTGCTAATGAAGAAAATCGCTGTTCTTTTCTCAAACTTTTCATCAAGACAACTTCTATTGATTGACCATAAATATCTTGTTCAAAATCAAAAATATGTACTTCAAGTTGTTGTCGAATTCCATTAACACTTGGCCTAGAACCAATATTGGCCACACCAGTAAATTCACTGTCATTGATACGCACTTTTACTGCATATACGCCAGACACAGGAGAAACTCGTCTTTTCAAATGCACATTAGCGGTTGGAAAGCCCAACGTTCTACCCCGTTTATCGCCATGAAATACTCGGCCGATAATTGAATATTCCCGACCTAGCATTCTCTCAGCTTCTGATAATGCATCGTGCTGAAGAGCTTCACGTATCGCAGTACTGCTTATTCGGCAATCTTCTAATTTAAAACTTGCTGTATCTGACACACCAAAGCCAAATTGTTTACCTGCTTTGCACAGCATTTCAAAATCACCCGTACGCCCTTTACCGAATCTAAAGTCATCACCAATAATTAAATGGTTAATGTTTAACTGCTCAACAAGTAAATGTTGAATAAAAGATTCTGCCGATATGTTGGCAAATTTGGCATTAAAATTCACACATAGCAAGCGTTTAACACCATGCTTTTTCAATAACGCATATTTGTCTCTTAACCGTGTTAATCTCGCAGGTGCATTCTCAGGCGAAAATAACTCTTGTGGTTGAGGTTCAAACACCATTACAACAGGCACAGCATTTAAAGTTTTGGCTTTTTCCACCAACGCTTTTATTACTCGTTGATGCCCAAGATGAACACCGTCAAAGTTTCCAATAGTTAACACACTGCCTTGTTCGTTTTCTTGGTTCGCTAACTGAATGTTATGGATCCCACGAATTAATCGCATTAAAAATGTTAACCTTTTATTGAAAGTATCTAAAACGAGTCTCGATTGACGCAATACTCGCCAACCAAATTAAAAAATCGACGAATTATAGCTTAGTCAACTTGAAGAATCAGCCCATTATTCATGATTTTTTTCTACTTGTTGCTGTACCGTAAAGTCAGCAAACCTTATACCGAATAGATACGCACACGCAAAATAGCAAATAATCCCAGAAAATATACATTTACAAAGCATGATGATTTTTGCTGCTAAAGACAAAGTTAACCAATAATCAAAGCTAGGCGATAATAGATAGACCACATAAGCCATCACTAACGACGCTAATATCAAGCGTAAGATGAAAATCTTCACTTGCTTAGACAATTGATAAACCTGTTGCGCTTTCAAACCTTGGTAAAGCCAGTAAGCATTTAATGTTGCAGATAATGTGGTTGCTATTGCTAATCCTACATAGCCAAAGAACGGCGCTAGCATAATATTAAACGCCATATTTGCCACCATCGCTTTAATCCCAATTTTAACAGGTGTTTTCGTGTCTTGTCTCGCGTAATACCCAGGCGCTAATATTTTAATAAACATAAAGCTAACTAATCCAGATAAATATGCATAGAGGGCAAAAGACACTTGATACACTTCAACTTGCGTAAATTCTCCACGCATAAACAAAATCATAATTATCGGTTGCGCAAGCACCATTAAACCAACCAAAGCAGGCCAGCCTAATAAATTAATAATTTTGATCCCCCAATCTAAAGTATCGGAAAATTCTTGCACACTTTTTTTCGTATGCAAGCGAGCAAGACTAGGCAAAATAACAGTGGCTATTCCAATGCCAAATAGTCCTAATGGAAATTCTAATAAGCGATCAGCGTAGTATAAAAAGCTGACAGCTCCTGTTTCTAATAGACTGGCAATTTGGGTATCCAATAACAAATTAATTTGGGTAACAGATACCCCAAACAAAGCAGGCGCCATTAACTTTCTTATTTTAGTGACACCTTCGTGTGCCCATCCCCATTTAGGCATGGTTAACGCCCCTGCTTTATACAAAAATGGAATTTGAAAAATAAATTGAGCAAAACCGCCTAAAAATACACCCCATGCAAGCGCATACTCAGGGTTGGTAAAATAATCACGACCCAATGTTGCCATTGATATTATCGCAACGTTAAGCAGCACAGGAGTAAAAGATGAAACGGCAAATTTCCCATAAGCATTTAAAATAGCGCCAGACAGTGCAGTAAAACTAACAAACCACAAATAAGGAAAAGTAATTTTTAATAAATCAGACGCTAAGTCAAATTTTTCGCTACTTGGATCTTGTACATGTTCAACATAAAAACCAGGTCCAAACAGCATGACAATGAAAGGTGAAGCAATCATGCCAATTAGGGTTACTAAGGTAACAATAACCCCTAACGTTCCAGATACTTTAGCGATAAGCTCACGTGTTTTCTGTGTATTATTATCAATGTCTTTGTGGTGGTATTCGCTAAGTACAGGTACAAATGATTGCGCAAAAGCCCCTTCAGCAAAGAGCCTTCTTAAAAAGTTAGGAATTTTATTTGCAAAGAAAAAAGCATCAGCCGTTGCGCCAGCTCCCATTATACTTGCAATAACAACGTCACGTACTAACCCTAATACTCTTGATATTAAGGTCATTGCACTCACAATAATGCCTGATTTTACTAACTTACGGCTCAACTACTTTCCTTGAACTAGCTGTTGATGGAACTCTTAGCTAGCAATTATGCGTTGTTTACTACAATGAACACAAGGTCATATTAAGGCAAAACAAATATTTACTCGAAATACCTTACGATAAATCATAAAAAACGATTAAAAATGTAGGTTAACGCCTACTTAAAAAACCTAATATTCAAAAACAAATACTTATATATATTCGCTTTAAAAAGGGTAAATCATACCTTTAAATGGTCATACATTAACCGATCGCGTATAATCTTACGCATTAGACCGAAAAACATTTGACTTTGTGCTTAAAAAAAGGCATATTTCGACGCCTTAAATTTAGGCTATATTTGATATCATTTTTTAGGAGTTCACCTTGGCTAACTCAAAGCAAGCTAAGAAGCGCGCAGTACAATCTGAAAAGCGCCGTCAACACAATGCAAGTCGTCGTTCAATGATGCGCACTTTAGTAAAAAAAGTAATCGCTGCCATTGAAGCCGGTGACAAAGACACAGCAACAAAAGAATTTGCAGCTGTTTCACCAATTTTAGACCGTTACGCAAGTAAAGGTTTAATTCATAAGAACAAAGCTGCTCGTAACAAGAGTCGTTTAAATGCAAGAATTAAAGCACTTTAATTTGTTCTGTGGCATGATTTGAAAAACCGGCTAACGCCGGTTTTTTTTCGTCTTATTTTTACTAAATTCATTGACGATAACAATGACACTAATTCGTACAGCTAAATGCTCACTTAGTGAAAGTTTAAAGACATAGAGACAAGGCATTAGTTGCCAATTGATAAAAATTTCTCTAGTCTCTTGAACATCTGTTTCAATAGGCTAAAAATAATGAAAAAATCAATACTGGCTTGTACAATTATACTTGCAGCTTCTGTGACATTAACCGCATGTAACGATAAAGCAGAACCTCAGCAAAACGCACCATCACGACAACTTACCGAATCTTATCAAGGTAAACTCAACATTTATAAAGATGTCACACTATCTGCTGATCTCTCTCATTTAAGCGAAAAACAACATAAAATGTTAGCGCTATTAATTGAAGCATCAGATATTATTGATCAACTTTTTTGGCAACAAGCATTCAGTGAGAACAAAACTCAATTCTTAAACTCAATTGATAATAAACAAGCAAAAACGTTTGCCTCTATCAACTATGGTCCTTGGGACAGAATGAATGGTGACACTCCTTTTCTACAAGATATTAAACAAAAATCGTTAGGCGCAGAGTTTTATCCGCACGATATGAGCAAAGAAGAATTTGAACAAGCAAATTTTGAAGACAAAACAGGGTTATATTCACTAGTGAGAAGAAATGAGCAAGGAGAACTAATCGCCATTGCTTACTCTGAAGCTTACCACGATGAATTACAACGAATAGCCGCAATTTTACAAAAAGCTGCAACATTTGCCGAAGATAAAGACTTTGCAAAATACCTAACTATGCGTGCTGAAGCGTTATTAACAGATGATTACCAGCCATCAGACTTTGCATGGATGGATATGAAAAATAATCCTATTGATGTTGTTATTGGCCCTATCGAAACATATGAAGATCAACTTTATGGCTATCGTGCAGCATTTGAGTCATACGTTCTCATTAAAGATATGGCATGGAGTGAAAAGTTAGCGAAGTATGCTGAATACCTGCCAGAATTACAAAAAGGCTTGCCAGTAAGCAAAAAATACCGCAAAGAAATGCCTGGTACAGATGCTGATTTAAACGCATATGAAGTAATTTATGCCACAGGGCATGCCAATGCTGGCGGTAAAACAATTGCCATAAATTTACCTAATGATGAACAAGTTCAACTTGAGAAAGGCACTCGACGCCTGCAACTTAAAAATGCTATGCGCGCAAAATATGACGCCATTATGGAACCTATTGCCGAAGTATTAATTGTGCCAGAGCAAAGAAAACACATTACTTTCAACGCTTTTTTTGCAAACACAATGTTTCATGAAGTTGCCCATGGTCTTGGCATTAAGAATACTATAAATAACAAGGGAACAGTGCGACAAGCACTTAAAGAACATGCATCAGCTTTAGAAGAAGGCAAGGCCGATATTCTAGGGTTGTATATGGTTCGTCAACTGCTCAATAAGAAAGTGATCACTGAAGGCGAGCTAGAGGATTACTACACCACTTTTTTAGCAGGGATATTCCGTTCAGTGCGTTTTGGTGCAAGTTCAGCACATGGTAAAGCAAACATGGTTCGCTTTAATTATTTCGCTGAGCAAGGCGCGTTTACTCGCAATGAACAAGGCTTGTATCAAGTGAATTATCAAAAAATGACCGAAGCGATTAATAGCCTTTCCACATTGATATTAACACTGCAAGGCACAGGTGATTACGAAGAGGTTGATAATTTAGTGAAACAATCAGGCATTATTACTGAACAATTGAGCCAAGATCTTGCTCGTTTAAATCAAGCCAAAATTCCTGTTGACATCACTTATCAGCAAGGGAAAAAACAATTGGGGTTACACTAATACCAATTCTATTAAATATTTAGCCAACTTAGCACTTCATTAGCGCGCTTAGAACAAGCTAAATAATTTAAGCATAGTTGCTCTATGGTTCGATTATTTAGGGAAGTTATCTGAGTTCCCAAGGGCGAGTTTAAAAGGGTTATAGACTGTGTTATTGATTTTAACAATGGAATAACCATTCTTTGCAATCAATGCCTTGCCTCTA
>NZ_MKQD01000049.1 GCF_001913705.1 Thalassotalea sp. PP2-459
GAAGCGTTTAAACTCGCCCTTTGGGAGCGTGTTAGAGGCGCGATAATTGCGCAAAACGTGTTTGATGTAGAACAACTATACCTGCACACGTTTCACTTATTCTCCCACCTCTGACATCGCTCTGAACTGACTTAATCTTTATGCGAATTGGTATAACTACTGTTGATAAAGGTATTATAGACGAATTTTTTAATGTTATAAAAATTGCTAAGGTATTTTTAACGATAACATACGCAGATTTTGTTGTTTTCGTCAAAGGCAATGGTGAATTACATGCTTAAGCTTTGTAAGAATAATGAATCGCGGTATTTGACGTTTTTTTGGTATAAAAGAGGTGCGTTTAGCTCAGCCCAAAGGGCAGCGTTTTTAGTCATTTATACGTCGTTATTGCTGTTTCATGTGGAATAACCACACATTAATCGCAATGCCTTGTCTAAATTCCTATAAACTGCTGCAAATAAACCTGAAAGATCAGCAGGCCTTAATTAATAAGTTGATATTTTTGCTTTAATTCATGATGTTGAGGTGAATTTAAGAATATCTCAAGTTGTTGATTAAAGTTATTTCGAAAGAAGTGGCTTTTAAATGCCGCACTGTATAGGCTTTCTGGGAATACTTTATGTATGGTTAATTGGTTAATATCTTCGCCAGGGTAATATTTGCTGAGCATATAGGCAAAAATATTTTTATCCATAATGATCACCTCAACTCTTTCCTTAAACAACATTTCTAATTGGTGTTGTTGTTTAATTATTTGAATGTAAACGGGGCTAAGTTCAGCACTTTTAGCAAATTCACTGCCGAGTACTTTATGGGCTGATTGAAAAGTTGCTAATGAATAACTTGCTAAATCTGCAACCTTATCAATGCGTAATTCATTTTTCTTTAATGAAATGGCTACATTTTGGTAAGTGATATAAGGTTCGGATAAATAGGCTTTATCGCCAATTATTTGTTTGTTAGCGGTTAAAATAATATCAATGTCATGCTCATTCAACATGCGCTCTGAGCGGCCGAAGGGAACAAAAATATAATTTGGTTGTTTATTCAATTGGTTGAGAACATTGGTAATTAATTCTAACTCAAAGCCTGATTGTGTTTTTTCAATCACATAAGGAGGCTTCGTTAAACCGACAACGACATTCAGTGTTTCTTTACCAAAGGTGATAAAAGAAATAGCACAGAAAAATGCAATGAAACACAGTTTGAGTAAGATATTAGAGTGCATGGTACAACTAAAAAACGCTTAATACTGATTTATTGTAATAGGATATTCCTCAATACGCTAGGGCTTGTTGAACTTTCGCGTTTATTTTGGCAGCAGTTTATTGGTATTTAGAGAAGGCATTGCGATTAATGTGTGGTTATTCCACATCAAACAGCAATAACGACGTATAAATGACAAAAAACGCTGCCCTTGGGTTCAGCTAAACGCTATTTCTTCATCGTTGTTCTCCATTGACATGGAAAAACCATGCGATATTGCTCACGCCTTGAACAAAAGCGTTTAGTTCGAACAAAATTTAATCTCGAAAGATCAACAGGCCCTAGATAAAATGTCTAAAGAAAAACTGATATTGCAATCAAAGGTTTTTCTTTATATTTATTCGCTTTATAATTCGTGTAATTATGCGTACACAATGAGAATGTAATGAATCCGATTATTCAACTTTTAAGAGATGAAAACATCCCCGATGAACAAATTAAGGCTGTTTTTATCCAATTAACTGACAATCCTTTAATGGCGATGAATAGCATTGCTGAACTTGGCATTCCACAAGAAAAGCTTCAAGCGGTTATGATGCAAGTGATGACACAACCACAACTGATACAGGAAGCTGTTATTGAGTTAGGATTAGACGTTGAAGCGCTTGAAAAAGCCAAGAAAACGCTTGAACAGTCAAAACAATAAAACAGGCTGTATAATATAGACACTCTGTATCTTATGACGATCATTTATTTATTCGTTTATTATTGTTTTAAGGCGAGTGCGTAAAGCAGGTAACAAATCTTGTTCAAACCATGGGTTTTTTGTTATCCATGGGATATTTCGAGGGCTAGGATGGGGTAAAACAATCTTATTATCATCTAGTAATGACGGCCATTGTTTACAGAGTTCGGTAAGGGATTTTGAGTTTGATAAGTGCCAATTGGCGGCATATTTGCCTAGTAAAATAGTAAATTGACATTTTGTAAGTGTAGCAAGCAACGGTGCTCGCCACGTGTTAGCACAGCGTTTTATGGGCGGTAAGTCACCTGATTTGCTTTTACCAGGGTAGCAAAAACCCATTGGCAAAATGGAAAAAAGCTTATTGTTGTACAGTTGTTGATCTGTGACTTGTAGCCATTGTTTTAATCGCTTGCCACTTTGATCATCAAAAGGTGTGGAACTCATATGAGCAGATACGCCAGGTGCTTGACCTGCAAGTAGTATTTTACTTTTATCATGGTATTGTAAAACAGGATTTGCTGTAAATGGCAGCTCTTTTTGGCATAAGGTACATTGCTGTACGCTTTTAATCAGTGTGCTTACAGATGAATGTATCATAACCGGTAACTTCGTACTATGAATAAAAATGAACTCTTACAATACTTTCCTTGTGGCGGTGTAATTGACCATGAAGTGGAAGTAATGGATGTTAAACCATTAAAACAAAAAAATGCATGGAATGCTATTGCTACTCTACCACCTGCAAACACGGCTAAATTGATTATCATCTATCGTTTAGGAGAAGGTGAAGAGGCTGAGTATAGAGCGATTCCAGCCAAATGCCCGCATCAAGGCGCTGATTTATCAGGTGACGAGCTAAAGCTTGACGGAAATGTTTATTGTTATCTTCATAAGCGACCAATCTGTGTGTTTAGCGAATACAATTACGCTTTTAATGTGATTAAACGTGATAATAAGTTTGTCATAACGCCATAGCAAAGTACGACATAATGTATCAGTGCACTCAATATTAATAGTTGTTATCTAAGTTGAGCAGCTAAACTGTCTTTTACATCAGCTTACCCAATATTCTTGAGCGTAATGCAAGGTAGAGGGCACTTAGCGTGATTGAAATACGAATGCTGTATATTTTTGAAAATGATAAAAGGGCAATAGCAGAAGTAGCTAGCAAATTGGTGATCATGAAAACACATATTTTAAATGGAGATGCTTTACTTCAACGCTTCCCGGAAGCAATAAAAGGGGAGAAAATTATAGCGCGTGAATGTTTGGTTGATGGTGACCTATTTGGTGATACCTTTGAACAGTTTATGTTAAACCGTGCAACATTTATCGCTAGCTATCCACAGTGTACTGAAGCACAATATTTAGCAGAAGCAAAACCTGAATTTGAAAAGATACGCGCATTAACTCATGAAAACCTTGTTGAATTGTGGTTTGAAGAAGACTTATTTTGTCAAGTTAATCTGTGGTACATCTGTTCTTTATTAGTCGATAATAAGGTATGTAAGGTACGTTGGGTAAAGCCTAATGAGGGGAATGAATACAGCTTTGCCGATATGAGTGATGCGGAATTAATCTTAGCTAAAGATAACGCGTTATCCCTTTCGCAACATGACTTGGCTTTTTTTGCTAAGTGTTGGCAAGCTTTCTATCTGAATGACTATGCTCAATTTACTCTATTATTAAATCAGCTTCCGTCGCATCTATGCATGATAAAAAATGCAATTAATGCACAACTTTCTCGCCAGCCGGATGAGAACGGTTTAGGTTACCCTGAAAGAAAATTACTAGCGATTATGAAACATCATGCTTTGAATAATAACTTAGCGTTTGCTCCGGTGTTTAAAGAATATTATGCGAAAATGGCGGTTTATAGTTACGGCGACTTGCAAGTGTATCGAATGTATCAGCAACTAATGCAGCAATATTTTTCAACATACGAGTAAACGTAGATAATTTGCGATTAAGCAGCTTTACTAATTTTCTGCAATTGTATAACGTGCAAGTGTCATTTTTTTATATTTGGATTTTTCAATGCAGCACAAACTTTCTCCTAAGCTATCCAAATGGCTTATAGGTTTATCTACAACGTTTATACTCGCTCAAGCATCAGCAAGCACTATAGAAACCTTTGAACAATGCCAACAGCGGTTTTCTACTTTAGCGGATAACCAAGGGCTTTCTCCTAAAATTCAACAAGTTATTAAGACGCTTGCTCCAGTGGAGCGGGTTATAAAGCTAGATAAAAACCAACCAGAGTTTGCTCAAAGCTTTGCGCAGTATGTTGATAAGCGTGTAAGTCAATATCATATTAAACATGGCCGTATCATGTTGAAAAAACATGAAGCATTATTATCAAGCTTGCAAAAGGAGTATGGTGTAGCGCCACAATATCTCGTGTCTTTTTGGGGACTAGAAACCGTTTTTGGTCGTCATAAAGGCAAGATGTCTGTTCTTAATTCAATCGCCACTTTAGCGTGTGATAAGCGCAGGAAACGTTATTTTACGAGTGAACTTTTCGATCTATTTCGCTTAATTGATCAAAATACCGTAAAGGTTGAACAATTAGCTGGCTCGTGGGCTGGGGCAATGGGGCACATGCAGTTTATGCCTTCTGCATTGAAAAAGTATGCAATTGATGGCGATGATGACGGTAAAATAGATGTGTGGCAAAGCGAAGTTGATGCGTTAACTAGTGCAGCAAATTACCTCAATAAAATTGGTTGGAAACCCTCTTTACGCTGGGGGAGAGAAGTACGTTTACCAGAAAATTTTGACTTTAGCGCCTTTGAATTTGATACACGATATGCGTTAAATAAGTTTGCAAGTGCAGGTGTTAAGCAAATTAATGGTAAAGCTTTACCGGTGGCTAATATTCAAGCTGAATTAGTGTTACCTAACGGATATCAAGGTAATGCGTTTTTAGTGTACAGCAACTTTGATGTGATCATGAAATGGAATTTATCGAAAAATTACGCGCTTTCAGTGGGGATATTGGCGGATAAGCTTGTAGGTTCGCAAGGCGTACAGCCAATCGAAGATCCTAAACCATTGCATTTTAGTCGTCACCAAATGGAGCAGTTACAAGCAACCTTAAATGAGATGGGTTTTGAAAGTGGTAAACCTGATGGTATTTGGGGGCCGAACAGCCGAAAAGCAATCCGTGCTTTTCAATTAAAGTACTCGCTAGTAGCTGATGGCTTCCCTAATCCTGAGGTGTTTTCACAGCTGCAATTGAACCTAGATAGTTAACCGTCATTGTATTGCTTTTAGGGTAACGCGTATAACAGGTGTATACTGTTTTATCGCGTTACTAAAGAATTTATCGTTAGCCGCATTTTACGCTGTAAGTTATCGTAGCTTTTTGACATAATGCGCGATTAATTTATTGCTTTGTTTTTTGAGGATTGACCCTTCATGTCGGAAGTTGAAAACCGTCCATCTAACTTTATTCGTCAAATTATTGATGCTGATCTTGATAGTGGCAAGCACAATAATATCCAGACGCGTTTTCCACCAGAGCCAAATGGTTATTTACATATTGGCCATGCGAAATCCATTTGCCTAAATTTTGGCCTTGCAGAAGATTATAACGGTCAATGTAATTTACGCTTTGATGATACCAACCCAGAAAAAGAAGATATCGATTATGTTAATTCGATAAAAAACGATGTCCATTGGTTAGGTTTTGAATGGTCAGGCGATGTGCGTTACTCTTCGAACTATTTTGATCAATTATACGGATTTGCAGTAGAGCTTATTGAAAAAGGCTTAGCTTATGTTTGCTTTTTAAATAATGAGCAAACGCGTGAGTATAGAGGTACGTTAAAGGCACCAGGGAAAAACAGCCCTTATCGTGACACGTCAATTGAAGAAAATCTTGCGCTTTTTGAAAAAATGAAACAAGGTGGATTTAAGGAAGGGGAATGTTCGTTACGCGCAAAAATTGACATGAGTTCAAGCTTTATGTGTATGCGTGACCCTGTAATTTATCGCATTAAGTTTGCTCACCATCATCAAACGGGCGATAAATGGTGCATTTATCCAATGTATGATTTTACACACTGTATTTCTGATGCGATCGAAAATGTTACTCATTCATTATGTACATTGGAGTTTCAAGATAATCGACGTTTATACGATTGGGTGATTGAAAATATAACTATCGATTCCGCACCACATCAGTATGAGTTTTCTCGTTTAAACTTAGAATATACCATGATGAGTAAACGCAAGTTAAATGCGTTAGTAGAAGAGAAAGTAGTTTCTGGCTGGGATGATCCAAGAATGCCAACCGTTTCTGCTTTACGCCGTAGAGGTTTTACGCCCAATTCGATACGTGAATTTACCAAGCGTATCGGTGTAACCAAAATGGATAACACCGTCGAAATGGGCGTGCTTGAAGCTTGTATTCGTGAAGATTTAAATGATAACGCGCCGCGTGCTATGGCAGTATTAGATCCTATTAAGTTAGTAATTGAAAATTACCCTGAAGACCTTGTAGAAACACTAACGGTTAAAAATCATCCTAGTGATGAGTCTTTAGGGAATCGCACGGTACCCTTCAGTAAAGAACTATTGATCGAATCAGAAGACTTTCGTGAAGAAGCTAACAAGAAGTATAAACGCTTAGTGTTAGGTAAAGCGGTACGTTTACGTGGTGCTTATGTTGTTACTGCTACGCGTTGCGATAAAGATGCGGAAGGAAATATTACCACGGTTTATTGTACTTATGATGATAAAACCTTGGGTAAAAATCCAGAAGACGGTACAAAGCCTAAAGGCGTGATACATTGGGTATCAGCAGCGCAAGCGTTAGACGCTACGGTACGTGTATATGATCGTTTATTTACCGTTCCTAACCCTGCAGCGGCAGAAGATTTTCATTCAGTTTTAAACCCTGAATCGTTAGTGGTTATTGATAATGCGAAAGTAGAGCCTGCACTTGCATCAGCAATACCAGAAATGGCTTATCAATTTGAGCGTCAGGGATATTTTTGTCTCGATAATAAAGATATTTCAGAGGGGAAATTGGTATTTAATAGAACAGTAGGTTTACGAGATACATGGGCTAAAATATCAGCCTCTTAAAAATAAGTTAAAATGAAAAGCGCGACCTGTGGAAGCGCTTTTTTTTCCGCTAAAATTTGTGTAATACCAAGCTGTTTTATCGGCCACTTATTTATGCGCGGATAATGTAAAACGCCTTTATTAATAGGTATTGTCATCAGTTGTTTATGAGGGATGAAAGCTTGAGCATCGAAAGGGGAGAAAAACAAAGAATTGCGATGATAGGGCTAGGTGATATTGCGCAAAAAGCCTACTTACCCATTGTCGCTAATCAGGAAGATGTTTCGCCGATCTTAGTGACGAGAGATGCTGAAACGTTATCGCAACTTGCGCAGCAATACCGTATTGATGAATGCTATCAAGATATTGAAAGCCTTATACAAGCCAAACCCGATGCTGCGATGATCCACAGTGCAACTGAAGCACATTATTCCATGGCATCAGCTCTACTAAAAGCTAATATTGCTACGTTTGTTGATAAACCTTTAAGCCTAAATATTGAAGAATGTCGACATCTAGTTGATATTGCAAAGACCAATAACATACCATTATTTTTAGCGATGAATAGGCGGTATGCACCACTCATTAGTGGGTTAAAGCAAAATAGCCCAATTCATGTTAAATGGCAGAAAAATAGAAATAACATACTTTCTCCTGCGCAAAATACGATATTTAATGACTTTATACATGTTATTGACGGTTTGCGTTTTCTTTCTAACGCCAGCTTAAAAGAGATCACTCAAAGCCTTGACGTACATGCATATTTTGTTGGTGAACACTTGGGGAATATTAGTATTCGCTTCACTTATAATAACGCATTATTTGAAGGCAGTATGAATCGTGTTGCGGGCGCAACTGAAGAAATAATAGAGTACTACTGCGCACATCAAAAACAATACATTAGTAATTTAACGACGGGTTGGAAAGTGCACTCTGGCATCAAGTCACAGCTTGGCTTTTCAGATTGGCAGAGCTATTTATTTACTCGGGGCTTTGTTGATTTGTTCTCTGAATGGCAAGCTATCATTAAAGAAAATCAACTGTATTTGCCAGAACATCTTGAAGATATATTGGCAACTCATGAGCTTTGCCATACTATTTTATCGCGTATTGATAACCAAAAATAACCAAAAATAACAAAAATAACAAAAATAAGGTGTAATAAAAGTTTTAATGCAAAGACTAAACTTATTATTCCAATGGCTTAAAGGCTGTTTATTTGTATCAGTAAAGCGTTGGAAAATATTAGTATTGTTATTAGTGTTATTTTGTTTAGGATATTTTTATTTAAGTGGATAATGTTTGTGACAAAGTTTTTTATTTTAAGTGTTATTAGAGCGTGTTGAACGTTCATGTTTACTTTTGCTGCAATTTGTTTGGTATTTATGCAAGACAACACTTGCGCCGTGTAGTTACTCTACTCCAGTCAAGCGTTAACACAGTAGAAATGCCAAACAGATGCAGCCCGAAGGGTTCAACTAAACGCCTCCTGCTCTTTGTTACTTGAACTAACCATAGAATGACTATGCAATAATTCAAGTGCCGCGATCAAAGGCGTTTATTTTGAACAAAACTCAACACGCTCTAATACATAATTGTCGAAAGCATTGTTAACAATAATAAGGTAGATAAGGGTTACTATGGAAAGCGTCGCCTATTCATTTTTTGCCAAATTTCTTGGTGTAATATTATTAGTTTGTAGCACTGTACTTGCAATTAATCTGTTGCAAGGTGAGCCTGCAAGTGTCATTGTTTGGCTAACGCATCAGGCTTTACATATTGAAGTAGACTTGCATGGTTTTTTCGACAAGATATTGACCAGTGTTTTGATCATCGTTATTACTTATTGCGCGATAAGAGCGTTGTTTTATCATCGAAAACCCAAAGCGAATTATCAAGTTAATGATTAGAGCCTGTTGTTCTTTCGCGTTTAGTTCGAACAAAATTTAATCTCGAAAGATCAACAGACCCTAAGGTTCAAAGTTACTTTTCGCGGTTATACAGTTAAAGACTGAGCATTTAATGCAAAAAAACCAACACATCATTGTGTTGGTTTTTTGTTTAACGATTTTAACTTAAAATTAAAACTTTTATAGTATGCAAGTGTTTAACGGGTTGCGGCTTTCATTTCACGAATAAAAGTGGCAAGTGTACTAAGCATCGCTTGTTCATCTTTTAGATGATTTTCAATGATTTTTACCACGGCTGAGCCGCTAATTGCACCTTTTGCTCCAGCTTTTAATGCATCTTTTACTTGCTCAGGTGAAGAAATTCCAAAACCAATAACGGCAGGAGCAGCATTATTTGCTTTTAACGTTGAAATAATATGCTCTGCTGGCGTGCTTGCTTTGGTTTCGGTGCCTGTGACTCCGGCTCTGCTAAGTACATAAGTATAACCTTTAGTATGCTCGGCAACTGCTGAAAGCTTATCGGCATCAGCATTTGGTGAAGCGATAAAAATAGGAGCAACACCCGCTTGTTCTGCGGCTTTGATAAACGGTTCACTTTCACGAAGAGGTAAATCGGCAATTAATACCGAATCAACGCCAGCTTTTGCTGCATCTTGGTAAAAAGTGGTAATACCACGAGCAAAGACTAAATTGCCGTATAATAAAAGCCCAATTGGAATATCGGGAGCATAAGCACGTACTTGCGCTAAAATATCAAAGCATATATCAGTATTGACGCCAGAAGATAATGCGCGTTTACCCGCTTCTTGAATGGTGATGCCATCGGCACTCGGATCAGAAAAAGGAATACCGAGTTCTAGTGCATCTGCGCCAGCATCAATAAGTGTTTTGATTATTTTTAATGAAAGTTTGGGGTTAGGGTCACCAATGGTTACAAAAGGAATAAATGCGCCTTCTTTGGCTGTAGATAAGGCAGTAAAGCAATCATGATAACGTTTGCCTAATGTGTTTGTAGATAATTGTGTCATTGTTATTGCTCCTCGCCATTAAGCACTGTGTGTACATGAGCTAAGTCTTTGTCACCGCGGCCTGATAAATTCACTAAAAAGATAGTTTCTTCAGTGACGTCTTTTGCCATTTTCAGTGCCTGAGCTAATGCATGTGACGACTCTAATGCGGGAATAATACCCTCGGAACGTGCCAGTGTTTGAAAGGCTTCTAGTGCTTCATCATCGTTGATCGGAACATACTGTGCTCGACCTGTTTCTTTTAGGAAGGCATGTTGCGGTCCAACGGCGGGATAATCTAACCCTGCTGAAACGGAATAAGATTCCTCTATTTGGCCAAATTTATCTTGCATAATATAGGTGTAATTACCGTGAAGCATACCTTTTGTACCTGCAGAAAGTGTTGCGCCATGTTCGTGTGTATCAACACCTTTACCGCCAGCTTCAACACCCACAATTTTCACGCTTTCATCATCAAGAAAGTCGTTAAACATGCCGATGGCATTTGAACCTCCGCCAACGCAGGCAATTACGTAATCCGGTAATCGACCTTCTTGCGTTAATAACTGTTGTTTTGCTTCTTCACCGATCATTTTTTGAAAATCACGCACAATGGTTGGAAAAGGGTGAGGGCCCGCTGCTGTGCCTAATAAATAATGCGCATCATCATAATTCGCTGACCAATCACGTAGCGCTTCATTTACTGCATCCTTTAACGTGCCGCCGCCAGCGGTAACAGGAATAACTTCTGCACCCATCAGTTTCATGCGAAAGACGTTAGGCTGTTGTCGTTCACAGTCTACTGCGCCCATATAAACACGACACTTTAATCCTAATAAGGAACAGGCAATTGCCGATGCAACACCATGTTGACCAGCACCTGTTTCAGCAATAATTTCTTTCTTGCCCATACGCTTTGCAAGTAGTGCTTGTCCCAATACTTGGTTAGTTTTATGAGCGCCACCATGCAGAAGATCTTCGCGTTTTAAATAAATTTTTGCTAATGGGTTAGGAGATACATTTCGCGTTAAGGTTAGGGGGGTTGGCCGACCAGCATAATGTTCTAATAAGTCGTTAAACTCTTTAATAAACGCTTCATCTTGTTGCGATTCAATATAGGCTTGCTCTAGTTGCTCTAAAGCAGGCACAAGTAACTCACCAACGTACATGCCGCCAAATTCGCCGAAATAGGCTGGAAGTGTTGGTTTTTTATCTGAATGTGATGTCATGTTAATAATTCCGTATTTGTTCAAACGTATGCGTTAGTTTTTCAGGGCACTTAATGCCGGGTGCTGACTCAACGCCAGAGTTAATATCTAAGCCAAATAAAGCCTGCTCTGTTTGTAAAGCAAGTGCTTGTTTAATGGTTTTGAGTCCAAGGCCACCAGCAATAAAACAGTGGGTAAATAATAAATTACTATCAGTGATTAATTGCCAATTAAATGCCTTTCCGCTCCCTGGCTCTGAGCCATCTAATATCACATGATCTACTTCTGGGTTACTTGTAGTGACTAAAGTAGATTCTATTTTAACCGCTTGCCAAATTTGACAGCTTTCCGGTAGTTTTTGTCGCAGTTCCTTAATGTAAAGCGCTGACTCATCTCCGTGAAGTTGAACAGCGTAAAGGTTAAGTGCTTTTGCACTTTCAACCACGATAGCTAAATCGCAATTAACAAAAACGCCTACGTAATTAAGAGAAGGTACATGTGTAACGATATCTTCTGCTTGTTGTTGCGTAATAAAACGTGCAGATTTTTCAGCAAAAATAAGCCCGCCATAAAGTGCGCCTGATTCAACTGCCAGCTTCGCATTTTTAGCTGAAGTTAAGCCACAGACTTTGTTCTCGCCATAAATAAGTTTACGACAAGCAAGATCAATATCTTGCTGCGCCATGACAGAACTCCCCACTAAGAAGCCATCAACGGCTGGTGCTAGCTCTCTAACTTGTGCATTTGTATAAATGCCTGACTCTGAAATAATAATACGATCATCAGGTATTTTTGGTGCAAATTCAAAAGTACGTGAGATATCAGTGGAAAGATCACGTAAATTACGATTATTTATTCCAATAAGTTTGGCATCTAGTGCTATAGCTCGAGTTAGCTCATCTTCGGTGGATACTTCGGTTAAAATATTGAGGCTTAATTGTTCGGCGATCGTTGCTAATTGCTGATACTCATGATCGTCTAATACACTGAGCATTAATAAAATGGCATCAGCACCGTAGTAGCGTGCAAGATATACTTGGTATGGATCGATAAAAAAGTCTTTATTAAGTACTGGGCAACTAACATGCTCGGTGACAATGTTTAAGTATTCATAGTTACCTTGAAAATATTGTTCGTCGGTTAACACTGAGATGGCTGCGGCATAGTTATCATAGGTTTGACAAATTGACAGTACATCAAAATCTTCACGGATAAGCCCTTTTGAGGGTGAGGCTTTTTTACACTCTAAAATAAACCCAGCACCATTATGACCTTTTGCTCTATCAAGCGCATCATACATATTTTTTGTTGAAGGGGTTAATGTTTCAACAAAGGTAGCTAATGGTTTTTGTTTTTTTAGTGCTTCGATTTCTATGCGTTTGTTAGCAACAATTTTTTCTAATACATTCGCCATTATTGTGCACCTGCTTGATTTGATATAGCGACTAACTGTTCTAGCTTGGTCAAAGCTTCACCCGAGGAGAGCACTTGTTGTGCAACGGAAGCCGCTGCTTTTAAATCGAGAGCTTTACCATGCAAATATAGTAATGCGGCACAGTTAATGATCACTGCACTGTTGTGTGCATCTTCACCGTTACCAGATAAAATTTGTTTAATTATCTCTGCATTTTCCTGAGGCGTCCCACCTTTAATATCATCTAATGAGTAGCGCGATAAGCCAAAGTCTTCCGGTGTGATGGTTTTATTGCTGAGTTGACCATTACTGATTTCACATACTTGAGTTTCACCGTGTAGGGCAATTTCATCTAAGCCACTACCGTGAACAACCCAGCCTTTTTCTACCCCTGTTAATTGCAGGCTTTTTGCCAGAGTTTGGATCAATTCAGGTGTATATACCCCCATCAACATCACTGAGGGTGAAGCAGGGTTCACTAATGGCCCAAGAATGTTGAATAACGTTCTAATGCCCATCGCTTTGCGAACAGGGCCGGCATATTTAAACCCTGGGTGATACGCTGGCGCGTACAAAAAACATAAATTAGCTTGTTGCAAACATTGACTCGCGGTTTCTGGTGTCATAGATAAGTTAACACCAAACGCTTCTAATAAATCTGCAGAGCCTGACATACTTGAAACACTACGGTTACCGTGTTTCGCCATTGGAATACCACATGCAGCTGCTAAAATAGCTGCAGTAGTTGAAATATTAATAGTATTTGCGCCATCACCACCCGTACCTACACAGTCGCTTACTGGCAATGTTTGTGTTGGAAATGAGGTGGCAAATTGTCGAACAGCTACCGCCGCTCCAGCAATTTCTTCAGGTGTTTCACCTTTAATTTTTAATGCCGTTAAGATAGACGCGAGTAATTCCGGCGCGATGTTGCCTTGCATTACGTCGCCAAAAAACGTTTCGGCTTGTGCTTGAGTGAGAGAGTTCCCCTCAACAAGTAATGATAAAACGTTCATGATTATTCCTTTAAAGTTTGTTCAGTTAGGCAACGAATACTTTGCTCTAGTAATGTGCTGCCATAAGTGGTTAATATAGATTCTGGATGAAACTGAAAGCCCATTACGCGGTCAGTTCGGTGAGTTATTGCCATAGGTAGTTGCTCGCCTGAGGCAGCTTCAACGGTTGCTGTTACCGATAATGTGCTTGGAATGTTCAATCCCACTAATGAATGATATCGGGCAACAGGTAAGGGTTGCTCTATGTTTTTAAATGCACCAGTACCACAATGGTTAACGTTTGCGGACTTACCATGAACAATTTCTGGTGCTCGACCTACTTTACCACCGTAGTGCTCTATTAACGCTTGATGACCTAAACAAATACCGAGTATGGGGTATTTTCCAGCTGTTTTTGCGATTAACGCCATTAAACAGCCAGCATGTTCTGGAGACCCTGGTCCAGGCGAAAGCACTAATAATACTTGGTCTGAGCAAGCTTCCATTTGTGCAAGAATAAAATCTGCTGATAACGTGTTGCGGTAAATAACAGGGCTGAAGCCTAGCACGTGAAATTCATCCACTAAGTTATAAGTAAATGAGTCAACGTTATCGAGCATAAAGACCTTTATTTTTTTGCTCATGAGTCACTCTCCTGTGATGAGGAAACGTTTATTAACGTTGCTGCTTTTTGAATTGCGCTGATTACCGCTTGTGCTTTTTGTCGCGTTTCATCAGCTTCAGCTTGTGGATTTGAGTCATATACAACACCCGCACCCGCTTGAATATAGGCGATGTTATTTTTTACAAAAGCACTGCGAATAACAATACAGGTATCCATATCTCCTTCGCCAGTAAGATAGCCTACAGCACCGCCATAACTGCCTCGTCGTTTACCTTCGTGCTGCCTGATCAACGAGGTTGCGCTTACTTTTGGAGCGCCAGATAATGTCCCCATATTCATACAAGCTTGATAGGCATGTAAGGCATCTAATTCATCGGAAAGCGTGCCGCATACACGAGAAACTAAGTGCATCACATGGGAGTATCTATCGGTTTTTAACAAATCTGCCACGTATCTAGTACCAGGTTTACACACGCGTGCAACATCATTTCGGGCTAAATCTACTAGCATAATATGTTCTGCTAATTCTTTTTGATCTTGTCTTAAGGCTAATTCAATGCGGCAATCAAGATCGGGTGAAAAGCTACCATCAGCATTAAAACCACGCGGCCTCGTGCCGGCAATAGGATAAATTTCAACTTGTCTATTATGTTGTTGATACTTAATGGCAGACTCTGGTGAGGCGCCAAACATGCAAAAATCATCGTCTTGTAAGTAAAACATGTAAGGGCTTGGGTTACTTTCTCGTAAACATAGGTAAGCATTGAAAGTGTCTGAGCAAGGCAAGCTAAAAGTACGAGATGGTACCACTTGAAATATATCACCAGCACAAATATGTTCTTTTAAGGTGCTTACGGTATGACAAAATTCTTCGTCACTAACATCAGTTAAAACAGTTAATGGTTCTACTGGTTTTACGTGTGTTTGAGGCGCTGCGATATCTGATTCAACAAGTGCTTTGATATCAGACAAACGACGAGCAATTTCAAAGTGACACTTTTGCTGATCTGGACCAGAGAAAACATTACCAATAACTTCACTAGCGCGTCTTTCATGATCGATAACCACGAGAGTTTCTGCAAGATAAAACACAAAATCAGGGCAGGTGTTTTCACCGCCTTCAACAACCGGTAATGTTTCTGACATTGTGATCATATCAAAGGCAAATGCCCCTGCTAAAAATATGGCAAAAGGGTGATGGTTTTTATTGTCAAAGCGTTTAAATTGTCTTAATGCTTGAAAGGCGTTATCGGCTAACAAACGAGATTTTTCATCAAGTTGTTGATCAACCTCGGGAAAGGTTGCTTTAACTACACCATTTTCTTCTGTTAATGATGCTTGCTTAGCCAAGTTTTCTTTAGCAAAGGCAATTGCAGCTGCGCCATTAAGGGTCAACGGAGTAAAAGTCACGGTAGTGTTGTTGCAAACAATTTTTACTGCTGCATCGATTAATAGTAAACTTTTTAATTGGTGTTTTTTGTCTATTTCTGCGGATTCTAATAATAAGTTGTTCTTTTTGTCACCACATAGTTTCTTAAAAAGCGTTAATGGATCAGGTTGATACCTGGCTTTACCTGACAACGTTGTTACGTAGCCGTAGGTATCATCATTGTGTTGAGTGAATAAGGCATTCATATCGATTTACCTGCAGCTTTAATGAATGGTTTGATATCAGCCATTAAAGTGGCAAAATCGTCAGCGTTAAGTGCTTGGTGCCCGTCAGATAAGGCTTCTGTTGGCTTTAAATGCGTTTCAACAATAATACCGTCCGCACCCACTGCCACAGCTGCTCGAGAAAGTGGATTGATCAACGATTTAACACCCGTTCCATGAGAAGGATCAACCAATACCGGTAAATGAGATTTTTCTTTTAAATAGGCGACTGCATTCAGATCCAATGTATTTCGTGTTGCTGTTTCGAAGGTACGTATGCCACGTTCACATAAAATGACATTGGGGTTGCCGGCATTAATGATGTACTCAGCAGCTAATAAAAGTTCTTCTATGGTCGCGCTCATGCCACGCTTTAACAGCACAGCTTTATCAGAGTGTTTGCCTACGGCTTCCAGTAAACGAAAATTTTGCATATTTCGCGCGCCAATTTGATAACAATCAATGTAATCGTGCATTAATTTGGCATCATTTGGGTCGATGATCTCAGAGACAATATTTAACTGATATTTTTCGCGGGCAGCTTTTAAAAGTTTCAGGCCATCAAGACCTAGACCTTGAAAAGAGTATGGGCTTGTGCGAGGTTTAAACGCGCCGCCGCGTAATAAAGTAATGCCTTGTTTTGATATCATCTCACTGACACCAAACAGTTGCTCTTCGCTTTCAACTGAACAAGGGCCTGCAATCACTGTGAATGCTCCTCCACCGACTTTAATACCACCAATGGATACGATTGAGTCATGAGATTGTAACTCTCGGCTAACGAGTTTATATGGGCTTAAAACGGGTTTTATTTCGTCTACCATTGGATACGCATCTAAATGAAGTTGCGCTAATACGCGTTCATCACCTAATGCTCCTAGGACCGTTCGCTCAATACCCGGCATATATAGTGGTTTGAGCCCAAGGCTTGATATTTTTGTTAATATTTCATTCGCATCTTTTTCTGATGCTTGGGGTTTTAATACAATAATCATGGTTATTCCTAATTTATCTGTTTATGTGTCATCCGGCGTAAATTGGCTGAAGCCACCAGATAAACCAGCTTTTTACTTTTGTAGTTAACATGGTTTTCTCATTAAAAAGTTAAAATAAAAAACCCGCGTAGTAGCACTATGCGGGTTATCTTGAATTTTTAGCAAATACAGCAAACGTTCACAACCCACTATGTTGAGTTATGCCACCACCAAAGGTTCGTTGTTAAAGGTTTTGTTGTTTTCATCTTTTTTTATTGGCTAATAGCCAATTCCCATTTACAATGCGTCTGCCTAAATCCCCTATAGAAAACCTTATTATGACCTTGATGTCAACCGAAAATTTAGCGAGCTTTTCCACGAAACGCGTTGACTTACACAGTCATACTACATGTTCTGACGGCGGTCTTTCGCCTACAGAGCTGATAGACAGAGCCGTTAACTTTCAAATTGATGTGTTAGCTATCACCGATCATGATACCGTAGCAGCGCTTGATATCGCTAAAGGTTATATTCAAGAAAAAAATTATCCATTAACAATCATTGATGGCATTGAAATATCAACTCGGTGGCATAATTTTGAAATTCATATTGTTGGGTTAAATATTCAAGCAGATCACCCTGCATTAGTGTCATTAATTCACTCACAGCAGCAAGCAAGAGAGTTACGTGCGACACTCATTGGTGAAAAACTCGCTAAATGCGGGTTTGATCATGTATATCAACAGGCAAAAGCACTCGCAGGTAAAGGGTCTATTACTCGTGCACACTTTGCAAAAGTGTTATTAAATCAAGGCCATATCAACCATATGCAAGCTGCATTTGATAAATATTTAGGCAAAGGTAAACGGGCATATGTTAAACCTCAGTGGTGTGATATTGAAAACGCAGTTGAGGCCATTCATCTAGCTGGGGGCAGCGCAGTAATCGCCCATCCTATTCGCTATGACATGACAACGAAATGGCTTCGGCGATTAGTGGTAGATTTTAAATCGTGTGGTGGTGACGGTTTAGAAATAGTTTTACCTCAAATGAATAACGAACAACGTAAATTAATGCTAAGCTTTTGTTTGGAGTATGATTTACTTTCATCGTTGGGATCAGACTTTCATTATCCAACTAAATGGGCTGATCTTGGTAAAAATTTAGTGCTTCCAGAACAAGCAATGCCGATTTGGCAAGCTTGGTAAGTATGTATAAATAACGTTTTATCGGTGTTGGTGGCTTTTGTAGTAGCGCAAATTATAAGGAACACGATATGAGTCAATTTTTTTATGTACACCCTGATAATCCACAGGGACGTTTAATGAAGCAAGCGGCTGAAATTATTCACCAAGGTGGCGTTATTGTATATCCCACTGATTCTGGCTATGCCTTGGGGTGCCATATTGGCGATAAAAAAGCGCTTGATAGAATATGTCGTATTCGCGATATTAATAAAGATCATAACTTTACTTTAGTCTGTAAAGATTTATCTGAATTGTCTGAGTACGCAAGAGTTGATAATACGGCATTTAGACTATTGAAAAATAATACGCCTGGCGCGTACACCTTTATCTTTAAAGCCAGCAAAGAAGTGCCAAAACGGTTAATGAATCCGAAGAAAAGAACGATAGGCATCAGAGTTCCAAACAGCGCAATTGTACAAGAATTATTAGCTGCACTAGAAGAGCCTATTATGTCCACTAGCTTAATTATGCCGGGTAATTCAATGGCTGAGTTTGATCCTGAAGAAATTAGAGATAAGTTAGAACATCAAGTAGATTTAATTATTCATGGTGGACACCTAGGGGAACATCCAACAACAGTCGTTGATTTTTCCGAGGGAGATGGGCAAATTATTCGCGTTGGTGAAGGTGACCCAACCCCCTTCGAGTAGTGTATTTTAAATGAGAAAGTTAAGGTAATAATTTGGTTGATTCCACACATACAGCAGGTGAAATGCAGCAACAAGTATTGCCGTTTGCGCTTATTCGTGGTGAAGCGATCATTGAAAAACCCCAAGACTTATTTATTCCTCCAAATGCGTTAGAAGTTATTTTAGAGTCTTTTGAAGGTCCTCTTGATTTACTGTTGTATCTGATAAAAAAACAAAAACTAGATATACTTGATTTACCTATTGCTCCGATTACAACGCAATACATGCATTATGTTGCACTGATGGAAGAGCTTAATATGGAGCTGGCATCTGAATACCTTGTCATGGCTTCAATTCTTGCTGAAATTAAATCCAAATTGTTATTACCTAAACAACCCATTGAAGACGAAGAGTACGATCCGCGTGCCGAGTTAATTAAGCGGTTAAAAGAATACGAAGTGATTAAACAAGCAGCGGAATCTATTGACCAGCTTCCTCGTCTTGAACGGGATTATTTCTGTGCAAAAGCAAGTTTATCTTCCAGTATTGACATAGAAACAGTATTACCTCAAATTGCTTGGCAAGAACTTGTACAAGCGCTACAGGGAGTATTAGCGCGAAACCAAGCATTTGAACATCATCAAATTACGAAAGAAGTGTTATCTACTCGAGAACGAATGACAATGATTCTATCGACACTGGAGAATAATAATGCATCTGCCTTTACGCCATTTGAACAGCTTTTTCAATTTGATGAAGGACGTCAAGGTGTATTGGTTACTTTTCTTGCTATTTTAGAGTTATTAAAAATGCAACGAATTGAATGCCAGCAATCACAACAGTTAGGTGTTATATACATAAGGTTGCAGGAGATAAAAGATGAATGATGCAGCTAACCTGATGTCAGATTCACAGCTCAAATGTTTAATTGAAGCAGCCTTATTTACTGCAGATAAACCATTATCGCTTCAATGGCTTCAAAGCCATACACTTGCTGAATTACACATAAAGAATAAAGTTGTGAAGCGTATTTTGAATGAGTTACAACAAGATTATGAGCAAAGAGGGGTAAACTTAATAGAGGTTGCTTCTGGTTATCGTTTTCAAGTCCCCCTTGAACTCAGTGAAAAAATAGCTCAAGTTGCTCAAAACAAACCGAGTAAATATTCTCGGGCATTATTAGAAACCATAGCGTTAATCGCTTACCGACAACCTATTACACGTGCAGAAATTGAACAAATTCGAGGTGTGGCGGTGAGTAGCCAAATTATTAGAACGTTAACTGAAAGAGAGTGGATAACTGTTATTGGTCAAAAAGAAGTGCCGGGTAAGCCTTCACTTTATGCAACCACGAAACAATTTTTAGATTATTTTTCATTAAATTCGCTAGAACAGTTACCTGATTTACTACCGATCGCAGATTCTGCTATCAACCAAGCGGGGATACAAGATATAATGCATTCTCATGATACACTGACAAAAGAGACAGAGACTTAACAATACATCAATATTGTGCTGTTACTGCCGGGAAATAAAACGATGTCAGAAAAACTACAAAAAGTACTTGCTAGGGCAGGTAAAGGCTCTCGCCGAGAATTGGAAACAATGATCAGTGCAGGCCGAGTAAGTGTTGACGGTAAAGTTGCAAAACTTGGTGACCGCGTTGAAGGTAATGAACAAATTCGCCTTGACGGTCATAACGTTAGCATTCAGCAATCAGAAGAAGAGATTTGCCGTGTTTTAATGTACAACAAACCTGAAGGTGAAATGTGTACACGTAAAGATCCTGAAGGCAGACCAACGGTGTTTGATCGGCTACCGCCTTTAGAGGATTCTCGTTGGATAGCCGTTGGCCGTTTAGATATCAATACCTCAGGTATGTTACTATTTACCACAGACGGTGACTTAGCCAATCGATTAATGCATCCATCACGGAAAGTTGAACGCGAATATGCTGTAAGAGTATTTGGTGAAGTAGATGATGCCATGTTACAGCGTTTGAAAAACGGCGTAAAATTAGAAGATGGCCCAGCAAAATTCCAAGAAATTTATTATCGTGGTGGCGAAGGGCGAAATCATTGGTTTCATGTGGTGATTTCTGAAGGGCGAAACCGTGAAGTTAGACGTTTATGGGAAAGCCAAGACGTTCAAGTGAGCCGCCTTATTCGTGTCAGGTATGGCGATCTTGAATTACAACGTCAATTGCCTTCGGGTGGCTGGACTGAATTGGCATTAAAAGACGTTAATTATTACCGTCAACTGGTTGGCTTACCTATTGAGCGAAAATCGAAAGTAAAAGTTGATGAAAAAGCGATTGATAATGCAAAAGCACGACGTATTCGTCGTAGTGTAAAAAAACATCAGCATCGCAGCATACAAAAAACAAGACGAAGAAGAAGTTAGGTTTACTGTGGTAGAACATTTAATAACAGATCAACAAGCACTCAATGAGTTGTGCCTTCGCTTTTCGACAAAAGATGTGGTTGCAATTGATACTGAATTTGTTCGTACGCGCACGTATTTTCCTAAATTAGGCTTACTACAATTATGTGATGGCGAAGTTGTTGCCTTAATTGATCCATTATCGATAGCAGATTTATCGCCAGTTTGGCAACTGATTGAAAATCCAAAGATCACAAAAGTACTCCATGCCTGTTCTGAAGATGTGGAGATTTTTGTTAATCAGGGAAATTGTTCGCCACAAAATATCATTGATAGCCAAATTGTCATGAGCTTTCTAGGGCATGGGTTATCAATGGGTTATGCCGCCATGATCAAGCATTATCTCGATATCGATCTTGATAAATCAGATTCACGCACCGACTGGATCAAGCGACCTCTAACTGATAGACAGTTAGTTTATGCAAGTGCCGATGTTACACATTTAATTACGGTATACCCATTGTTACTTGATGATATTGAAAAAACGGCTTGGTTAAGTGCAGCAAAAATTGAATCTACGCAGCTTATTGCGAAAAAACAACAAAAAATAGATGAAAATAACCTATATAAAAATGTTAAAACAAGCTGGCGTCTTAACGCAAAACAGCTTAATAATTTAAAATATTTAGCGCGTTGGCGATATCAACAAGCATTAAAACGCGATTTGCCGTTAAGCTTTGTTGCAAAAGATAATACGCTCATGGGGTTAGCTCAATATGCACCAAAAAGCATGAGTGCTATGCTAAATATTGAAGGCGTTGATACGCTAGACATTCGCCATAAAGGCAAACAAATGCTTAGGGTGTTAGAAGAAGCTAGCAAGGTAAGTGCTGAGGATTACCCTGAGAAAATAAAGCGTTTAGATCAATGTACTGGTTATAAGCAGTTATACAAAAAAGTGAAAAACTATGTATCTTCTGTTGCTGTAGACAGTCAAATACCAGTAGAAAATTTGGCATCTAAAAAACAAATAAATCAACTGTTATCTTGGTATTACGAGTTGTCACCATCAACGGCTGATATAGACATTTTGCAAACATGGCGTGGTGAGCTATTTGGTGAGGATTTACTACAACATGCGAAAAATCAATTTAGTTCATTACCGTTGTAATATCAGTAATGATTTCATTATAGATATTATCAAATAATCATTTTAGGTTTTATTATGCTAACGGCTGTATATAAAAGTGCGAAAAAAGCAGAAACATATTTATTTATTAAGCAACGTGATGATTTTTCACAAGTGCCTGAAACATTAATGGCGGTTTTTGGAAAACCAGAATTAGTCACGATTATCAATTTAAATGCAAAAACCAAATTAGGTTTTGCTGATATAGTGAAAGTACAAGAAAGTTTAACTACCCAGGGCTATTATTTACAGTTACCACCACCGAAAGAAGATTTACTTGCTGCACATAAAGCCAGTAAATTAGATACGTTTAACGAAGATCTATAAGTGTTATTACCGATGAAAAATAAAACTTCTTGCTACTTTTTAACCATTACATTATCAATTTTTAGTACAGTTACAGCTGCTAAAGAATTAACCGAAAGTAACTTTGTAAAATATGTTGAACTATTAAAAGCAGAAGCACAACAAAAAGGCTTTTCTACGCAACTTATTGAAGAAAGTTTTGCGAATGTTACTTTTCATAAACGAGCTGTAAAAGCAGATAGAAGCCAACCGGAAAAAGTTGAAACACTAGATACTTATTTACCGAAACGGGTGCCTGATTGGAAAGTAAATAAAGCGAGAGCATTATATAAAGAAAATGAAACTGTTCTAAGAAAAATAAATGAACAATACGGTGTTCAGCCAAGATTTATTGTTGCGCTGTGGGGGTTAGAAACGAACTTCGGGAAAATAATGGGCAATTATAATGTTATTTCGGCATTAAGTACGCTTGCCTTTGAAGGACGAAGAGAAGCTTTCTTTAAAAAAGAGTTATGGGCTGCTATGACAATATTGCAACAAGGGCATATTGAAGCTGCAAATATGAAAGGTTCTTGGGCAGGCGCTATGGGGCAAAACCAATTTATGCCAAGCTCATTTTTAGCCTATGCTGTTGACGGTGATGGTGATGGTAAAAAAGATATTTGGGGTAATAAAGCAGATGTGTTTGCTTCCATGGCCAATTATCTTGTGCAAGAGGGCTGGAACGGGAATTACACATGGGGAAGACAGGTTTTATTACCTGAAGGGTTTGATTATAGCTTGGCGATCCCTAAAAACACTGGCGGTCGCTCAAACTGGTTAAAGGCGTGGGCGAAGCAAGAGAAGCCAATGGCAGAATGGCAAGCATTAGGTATTAGACGCACTGATGGTACAGATCTACCTAAAGTAGATATAAAGGCGGCATTGGTGTTTCCCGATGATAAAAACGGTCGTGTTTATTTAGCTTATAACAATTATAAAAGTTTAATGCATTGGAATTTATCGTATTATTTCGTGAGTTCGGTAGGTCACTTATCTGATCGTATCAAATTTCCACCTATTCAATAGTGTCTAGAGGTTTACTATTTTGACATTACCTTTTTGGCAAACGAAGTCACTTAATGAAATGACACGTCAAGAGTGGGAGTCGCTGTGTGACGGTTGTGCAAAATGCTGTTTGCATAAATTTATCGATGATGAAAACACCACAGAAACAACTGAGTTACAACCCACAGACTATATCGCCGATGGTGAGAATATGGTGTATGCCAATATAGCTTGTGATTTGTTAAATGATAAAACATGCCAATGCACGCAATACGCTAAAAGAACGACATTAGTGCCAGATTGTGTGCAATTAACGCAAGATAACCTTGATGATGTGTTTTTCATGCCCCCAAGTTGTACTTATCGCAGGCTTAAAGAAGGACGAGGCATGCCGTCATGGCATCCGTTGTTGCATAAAGGTAAAAAGTCAGCAATGCATAAAGCAGGTATGTCGGTACGTGGTAAAATTATTAAAGACAATGAAGTTGATGTCGAATATTTTGATGATTATATCGTCACGTGGCCGTTAGCAGATATTGACTAGAAGCACACGATAAAACGATGCCCCTGATGGATTAAAAATTGAAGAAGTAACTTCGAAAAGCAAACTAGGTTAGTTTTTAGGTGTATCCCCAAGAAATCTATACAGAGTTCTCAAAATCACTTTATCAGTAACGATAATTTAGCGAAACAATTACCTTTTAAAAATAATAGGTTGCATTATTATTCATCTTAATTAAGATGAAGTTAACGTTTTGTTTACATTTTGCAGTGATAACATGCTTTATTTGTTTAATATTCAGTACGTAAGACTTTTAGTTTGTCTTATTATGCTTGTACTAACAGGCTCGGCTCATGCTGAAAAGAATATTATTAATTTCGCTGTTTTAGCTCATTCAGAACAACAAGAAGCAGTGTTACGCCAACAAATTTTACTATTCGAACGTTTGAATCCACATATCAGAGTACGTTTACGTATGCTTGATGGTAAAAACTATCCTGAACTCTTATCTAATTATAAAAAAGTAGCGAACAGTGTTGATGTATTAAATTGGTATTCAGGTAATCGATTAAAACAGTTAATCAATGAACACTATATTACTTCTATTGATGAGTTTTGGTATCAGAATAACCTTCAAGCACTTTTTAGTGATGCAACTATTGAGCAGGTGAGCTACCAAGAGCGTATTTTTGCTGTTCCGTTTAGTATGTATGTTTGGGATATCTACTATAAGAAAAGTGTTTTCGAAAAGTTTGGTTTAACTGCGCCGACTACGTGGCAAGAGTTTTTACATATAGCTAATACGCTAAAACATCATGGAATTTCACCAATAGGTTTAGGATCTGAGCCACCTTGGCAGGTAGCAGCATGGTTTGACTATTTAATGTTGCGAATTAATGGTGCTCATCTATATAAAAAACTTATTTCAGGGGAGCTGTCATTTACTTCTCAAGAGGTTGTGGCTGTTTTTACACATTGGAAAAACTTAATAGAGCAAGACTTTTTTATCAACAATCATCGTCAGTTTGATGGCGAAGAAATCATGCCGTTACTTTATCGTGAAGAGATAGGTATGAATCTTAGTGGCAGCTTTTCGTTAAGTGGTATGCCAAATTATGTGCAAAAGAGCGTTGGATTATTTCCTTTTCCTCAAGTTGGGAAAAATAAAGATCACAGCATTTTAGCGCCAATGTCTGCGCTAATGCTTACTGCACAGGGTAGAGCTAAACCTGAAAGCAAAACCTTGCTTGCTTTTTTTAGTCAATACAAAACCCAGCGTATGATTAATGATGCTATGGCGACTATGTCTCCGATCCTCTACCAAGATGATGTGCATTCAAAGCTTATCAATGAGATCCACAGTGCTGAGCATATTTTCCAATTTTTAGATCGCGAAATGCCTTTTGAAATGGCTGAGTTTAGTAAGCGTACTATGGCGGACTTTCTTAAACATCAAAACATTAAAAAAGTGACAGAGTCATTAGAAGCATTTCGCCTTCAACAACAAAAACATTAACTATTACGGACTAAACCGCTTAAATAGCTTGAATTATCACCAATAAACGGTTAATTATTTAACAAAAGAACAATAATTAACTAAGGCCTACTATGATCATTGGTGTTGTTAAAGAGTCACAACGGGGTGAAAATCGTGTGGCAGCCTCTCCCACAAGTGTCTCCGCATTAATTAAACTAGGATTCATCGTTTACGTTCAAAAAGGAGCAGGTTCAAAGGCCAGCTTTGAAGAACAGGCTTATATTGATGCTGGCGCTGAAATTGTGCCTAAAAAGAAGTGTTGGCAATGTGATTTGCTGTTAAAAGTAAACGCACCTACCGTTGATGAAATTGAACAAATTAAAGAGGGTGCAACACTTATTAGCTTCATTTCTCCGGCACAATCACCTGATCTATTAAAGCGCTTAAAAGAGAAGTCAATTACAACGTTAGCTATGGATATGGTGCCAAGAATGACACGGTCTCAATCGCTTGATGCCTTAAGTTCAATGGCGAACATTGCTGGATATAGAGCAGTAATTGAAGCAACTAACGCATTTGGTCGCTTTTTAACAGGCCAAATAACCGCAGCTGGAAATTTACCACCAGCGAAAATATTAATTATTGGTGCTGGAGTGGCTGGTCTTGCAGCAATAGGCACCGCCGGTAGTTTAGGCGCTATCGTTCGTGCCTTCGATACTCGCCCAGAAGTTCAAGAGCAAATTGAAAGTATGGGAGCCGAATTTTTAGTACTCGATTACCAAGAAGAAGAGTCTTTAGCATCAACAGATGGTTATGCGAAAGAAATGAGCAAGGCATTTATAGACGCCGAAATGGCGTTGTTTGCTGAACAAGCTCAAGATGTTGATATTATTATTACTACTGCAATGATCCCCGGCAAAAAATCACCAACGCTTATCACAGAAACAATGATTAAATCAATGAAGCCAGGTTCAGTGATTGTTGATTTAGCGGCAGCAGGTGGTGGTAACTGCGAGTTGACGACAGCAGGAAAGGTGATCAATAAGCATGGTGTTACTATTATTGGTTATACCGATTTGGTGTCACGGTTACCCAATCAATCTTCTCAACTTTATGCAAATAACTTGGTTAACTTACTTAAATTACTGTGCAAAGAGGGCAATGGTGAAATTTCACTAGATGTTGAAGATCAAGTTATTCGAAACATGCTTGTAATTCAAGGCGATGAAATTATGTTTCCACCGCCGGAAATAAAAATTAGTGCAACGTCGACTAAACCGGATAATAAAATTCCACATCAAGATGAAAAACGACAGAAAAATACGGATTTAGCTGAAACATCCACAAATAAACTCGGCTTTGCTATTGGCGGCTCTTTACTTTTTGCTTGGATCGCAAGTGTCGCCCCAAGCGACTTTCTCGCGCATTTTACTGTATTCGTATTGGCTTGCATTATCGGTTATTACGTTGTTTGGAACGTAACGCATGCATTGCATACTCCTTTGATGAGCGTAACGAATGCGATATCGGGCATCATTATTGTTGGCGCGTTATTGCAGGTTGGTTCTGAAAATATAATCGTTCAGGTGCTTGCAGGTATCGCAATTCTTATTGCGACCATTAATATTGTGGGTGGCTTTTTTGTCACTAAACGCATGTTAAAAATGTTTAAAAAATAAGGAACAGCTCATGGAATTATCTTACGGGTTAATCGGAGCTGCTTATTTAATTGCGGCAGTATTATTTATTTTGAGTCTATCAGGGTTGAGCAAACAAGAAACTGCGCAATCAGGTAATTATTTTGGTATGGCAGGAATGGCCATTGCTCTACTTGCTACATTAGCAGATCCACGCGTTGATAATGTGCTAGTGATCATTGTTGCCATGTTAATAGGTAGTGTCATTGGTTTAAAGTTAGCTAAACAAGTTGAAATGACACAAATGCCTGAACTTGTTGCTATCTTACATAGCTTTGTAGGCTTAGCTGCGGTATTGGTGGGCTTTAATAGCTACTTCGCAATGGATCATCATCTACTACAAGTATTAACTGACACACAAATTATCAGTGTTAATATTCATTTAACTGAAATATTTCTTGGGGTCTTTATTGGTGCAGTTACCTTCACTGGCTCGATCGTTGCCTTTGGTAAACTAAGAGGTATTATTAATTCATCCGCGCTAATGTTACCACATCGTCATAAAATGAATTTAGCCGCAGGTATTGTTTGTACCTTTTTAATGATCTCTTTCGTGAAACAAGGGGGAGGAGATTTTATTCTATTTGTGATGACGGCAATAGCATTACTGTTTGGTTGGCATTTGGTAGCGTCTATTGGTGGTGCAGATATGCCAGTGGTTGTTTCCATGTTAAATTCATATTCTGGTTGGGCGGCAGCGGCTGCTGGTTTTATGTTAAGTAACGATTTACTTATCATCACCGGTGCTTTGGTAGGCTCTTCAGGAGCGATTTTATCTTACATAATGTGCAAAGCGATGAACCGCTCGTTTATTAGTGTGATTGCTGGCGGTTTTGGTACAGAAGTGTTGGTTGATCATGATAAAGATTATGGTAGTTATTGTGAAACTGAGTCAAGTGAAGTAGCAAATCTACTATCAGATGCAAAAACAGTGGTTATTACCCCAGGCTATGGCATGGCTGTTGCGCAAGCGCAATATCCTGTTTATGAGCTTACTCAACAATTACAAGCTAAAGGTGTCGAGGTTAAGTTTGCTATTCATCCCGTTGCGGGACGTTTACCTGGTCATATGAATGTATTACTTGCTGAAGCAAAAGTGCCTTATGATATTGTATTAGGCATGGATGAAATTAATCAGGATTTTCAGCACACCGATGTGGTATTGGTTATTGGTGCTAATGACACGGTAAATCCTGCTGCGGCAGAAGATCCTAATAGCCCTATTGCTGGTATGCCAGTATTAGAGGTATGGCATGCTAAAAATGTCATTGTTTTTAAACGTTCAATGAATACCGGTTATGCGGGTGTACAAAACCCACTGTTTTTTAAAGATAATACTAAAATGTTATTTGGTGATGCAAAAGAGTCAGTGAATAACATTATTGCTGCGGTAGAATAAACATAGATTTCTCTTGATAAGTGTCAACAAAACCAGAGAGCATACAATATGAGCGTTAAATTTTGGCTAAAACGAGCTTGCTTAGTTTATGCCGCAGTATTTATATTATTATTCATTTCTGAATGTATTAAAGGTCACAAAATTATCGATGGGTTAATTTTCGCTTTAGAGTGGTCTTTACTTTCTACCATGGTGTTTATTAGCACGCGTTTGTATTACGTGCGTAAAGGAAAGTCGTGTGCGTTGTGTAATGACATGCCAATGAAAAGTGATAAAGGGGACATTTAAGATTACTGAATTGACCCGTTTATCTCATTACCAACTCGCAACAATTATTGGTATTTTTGGCATTATTATTGCGCTTTTATTTCATCTGATCCATTTTTATTTTGTTGATCTTTCTCTTTTCGGTTATCGCGTGCTTTTAGCGCCAGGTATGTTTGTGTTAAGTCTTTTTACAGAAGAGCTCAGCTATAAAATAAAAATGCTGCTGATGCTTTCAGGTCAATTTATGGGTTATGCTGCTGGCTATATTGTATTCGTATGGATCCAAAACAACATTGCCGATTAAACCATTAATTTACTATTGCAACTAATAAACCAACAGATTCTTTGTTATCCTAACGAAAACAAACAAATAGAGTGAACGTGTGATTTTTGATGCTGTGGGCCAAATCAATGGCTATTTATGGGGTAGTATTTTAATTTACCTTTTAACGGGGTGTGGTGTTTGGTTCTCAATTCGGTTGAAGTTTATTCAGCTACGTCATTTCTTTCATATGTTTACTTTATTACGTTTTAGCCGACAAAAAAGTCAACATGGTATTTCATCCTTTCAAGCATTATGTACCTCGTTAGCCGCGCGAGTTGGTACGGGAAACTTAATGGGCGTGGCTGTGGCCATATCTTTAGGTGGTGCTGGTGCTGTTTTTTGGATGTGGGTCATCGCCTTTGTTGGTATGGCAACAGCTTTTGCAGAAAGCCTGCTTGGCCAGTTATATAAAGAGAAAGATGCAAATGGTAACTTTCGCGGTGGCCCAGCTTACTATATGCGCAAAGGGCTAAACAGTAAGTTCTTAGCAATCACCTTTTCATTGTGTTTATTTTTTGGGTATGGTTTTGTTTTTAGTTCAGTACAAGCGAACTCTATTACTGATGCCTTTTCTGGTTCCTTTGGTGTTGAACCCATTTATACAGGGATCTTTATAGCCATACTAACCGCTTGGGTTGTAATGGGCGGCTTAAAAAATATTGCTCGTTTTTCTGAAATCATTGTCCCTTTTATGGGCGTAGCGTATTTACTTATTTGTTTAGTTGTAATGGGGATGAATGTTGAGCATTTACCTGGCATATTTGCACTTATTGTTAAGTCTGCGCTGGGCTTAGAGCAAGCAGGAGGCGGCCTTGTTGGTGCGGCAATTGTGCAAGGGGTGAAAAGAGGTTTGTATTCAAATGAAGCGGGTATGGGTAGCGCTCCTAATGTGGCTGCCGCCGCAACAACATACCCTGCACATCCTGCCTCACAAGGTTACATTCAGATGTTAGCGGTGTTTTTTGATACCATTATTATTTGTACTTGTACGGCTTGCTTAATTTTATTATTTGACAATGCTGAGCAGGGAATTCAAGGCATACAACTGACTCAGCAAGCATTAGCTTCTCAAGTAGGAGCATGGGGGAGTGACTTTATTACCATCGCGATTTTATTTTTTGGTTTTACGTCAATCATTGCCAGCTTTGCCTACGCAGAAACAAATTTAAAATACTTAAGATTGGATACACTTTTAGGTCACTGGTTTTTACGTATTGGCTTTTTATTCATGTTAATTTTTGGCTCCGTTGCTAGCTTACCTCAAGTGATCGCATTGGCAGATTTATCAACAGGTGTCATGACGATAATCAATGTGATAGCGCTGTTTTTACTTTCCAAAGTTATTATTCATGTGACGAAAGATTATCACCAACAAATGAAAAATAATGTATTGCCAAGTTATCAACCTAATGAAGCAGAGAAAGAAAAATTTAAATTAACGCCAAAAGTTTGGTAATGCTTCAGCTTAAATAACAAATCGCGTGATAAAAGTACTACAACAACATTGAAACTTGTTATACTTCGCGCGATTTTTTAGGTTTAAGGTGAATATCGTGAGTGTAGATGCAATTGGCTTATCAGCAGACTTATTGAAAGCGGTTAAAGCGTGTGGTTATAAAACGCTAACGCCGATACAGCAAAACGCTATACCTGCTATTCGAGCTGGGCATGATGTATTAGCAAGTGCACAAACAGGTACAGGGAAAACTGCAGCATTTACCTTACCCATTCTTGATCTACTTGCGCAACAAAGGACGAATGAACAAGCGTCTTTACGTGCAGTTATATTAACGCCTACCCGAGAACTTGCTATGCAAGTTGCCACGAATATTGAACAATACAGTCAATTTTTACCACTTAAATCTGGCGTTATCTTTGGTGGTGGGAAAATGGCAAGTCAAGCAAATATGTTAAAAGCAGGGCTTGATATTTTAGTAGCAACCCCAGGCCGCTTGTTAGAGCACATGGCATTGCGTAATGTCTCATTATCTCAAGTGAAACATTTAGTACTTGATGAAGCCGATCGTATGTTAGATATGGGCTTCTTAACAGATATTGAACGTATTCGTGAAGGTATCAAGGTATCACCACAAACCATGTTATTTTCAGCAACATTTTCTGAAAAGGTGAAAACATTAGCACAACAAATGTTAACTCACCCAAAAATGATTGAAGTAGCGAAACAAAATACCACCTCAGGAAAAGTAAAACAGTTTGTTTACCGAGTCAGTGAAGCACGAAAGCGAGAATTACTGTCTGAATTAATTGGTGTGAATAATTGGCAACAAGTGTTAGTTTTTGCTGGCACTAGAGAAAGTGCCAATCAACTGGCGAAAGAATTGAAACTAGATGGCATTAAAGCTAGTTTGTGCCACGGTGAAAAATCGCAAGGAGCGCGCAACAAAGCGTTAGCGCAATTTACCTCAGGCGAGGTTAGAGTGTTAGTTGCAACTGATGTGGCAGCTCGAGGCCTCGATATTCCTGATCTTCCATATGTTGTCAATTTCCATTTACCGTTTTTAGCAGAAGATTACGTGCATCGCATTGGCCGTACCGGGCGCGCAGGTAAAACCGGCACTGCAGTTTCTTTAGTGAGCCCTAAAGATGAAAAATTTTTAGCTAATATAGAAGTATTAATTAATAGAAAGTTCGAACATGTTGTACTCGCAGGTTATGAATTTGATCCGATGACTGAGCGAAAACAACCGAGAAGTGATAAAACAAAGCCAGCAAGTAAAAACCGCTACCAATCAACGCGTGATAAAAATCAGTTGATTAAGAAAAAACAAAGCGTAACCAGTAAAGCCAATGCTAAGGTTAAAAAGAAACGTAAATAAGCGTTATGGTAAAGCACTTAATTACTGAAGCCCCTTTTGCTTATCGTTTTACTTGTTGGTTCTGCGGAGAGCCAACAAATAAAACATTTTCTTTTCCACAACACAGCCATTATGTACCTGATTGTGTTCATCCCCCGATTACCCTTTATACTTGTGCCGAATGTTTGCGTTGGGCAAATACTGCGCATGTAGATAATGTTTGGCAGGTCAGGTTTGTCGTAAAAAAAGCGTTAATAAAACATTATAAAAAACATCTCGCTATTGGTATTAATTGGACAAAGAAATCGCTTGAAGAAAGCGGTTTTGAACTGGGTAACTTTGCTTCTTTTCAAAGAAGTGCTTGGATGATGTATGAAATAGCACGCGATAGAGTAAACTTTTCAGGTTGGCCATTAGAAGTTAATGGAAAGACACTGGACGCTTCATCTGCCTTTTTAACACAACCTTTCTGGTTTGACGGTGTTGAATATCCTTCAATTGAGCAAGCGATTAATCAATATGCAGAAAATTTTTCATTAAATAAACATTATTTAAAGCAAGTGTTGTCTGTTGTCGGAAAAGAAAAATTTTCATTGGCAATTAGGTTCTGTCGTGTGCAGGTTGGGGCCACACCACAAGAAAGAGCATACGCATTACGAATGCTCAGTGTAGATTATACAAAGTAGTAGCTTACAAAATCGATTAAATAATACTTAAGCGACACGGCTTTGCTAGTTTTTGTTGATAAAGGCAATTATCGGCACGTTCGAATAACGAATATTCATTATCTGCTCTTGTCATTAATGCACAGCCTATTGAGCTACTGACCTCATATCTTGCAAGTAAGCTATTAGTATTCACTGAATGTTGTAATCTACTTTCAATTATCGTTAGTGCTTGTTCATCTGCGTTTTCGACAATGATTGCAAATTCATCACCGCCGAATCTAAATAAACTTTCAGAGTCTCTTACACTTTCAATTAATGCTTGAGCAAAATGGGTTAACACTTGATCGCCAACATGATGTCCATGGTTATCGTTCACGGCTTTAAATTTATTTAAATCACACACAATTAAGCCGACTTTAGTGCCTTGTCTATTGGCATGATGCATTGCGCGTTTAATTTGTTGATCAAAATGACGTCTATTGCCTAACCCCGTTAAACCGTCTTGCATTGCTAAGCTAAGTGCTTGCTGATATAGCATTGCATTATTTAGCGGGTGTACTAATAACGTGTGCAAGTTCTTTAACATATTATAAGAGGCCAATGGCATTGGCTTGTTTAAGGCGTATGTTAATGTACCGATATAACGCTTATTGACTTTAAGCTCAAAATGTCGCTCTTTTCTTGCAAGTTTACTTCCACGCATTTCACCACTAGTAACATCATTTTTAAAGTAAAGCCCAGTAAAATCGACAAATTTCGTTACTTCCATGGCAAAAATATTGAGAATAGTATCAATATCTAAGCTTGTTTGAAGTTGTTCTGCTAAGGCTAGTTTTCGAGAATTATTTTGACGGTCTTGCGTATCAAATAACCTAAACGCGTTAAATTCAACGTGATCGCTATTGACCAAATTAAGCGTTTGCATAAAAGCACCTCTATAAAGTAATTATACTCTTTAAGCAAATAAAGTGCCGAATATGTAAGCTGTTGATTATTAAGTGGCAGTTTATCCGTTAGGTACCGGTTTAGTGGCAATTTATTTTAGTTCTCAGCTTTTGTCGGCATCTTGACGGCAATTATTGCCGCTAAGCAGAAACATTGAAACTGATAAAATGACTAGAGCGTGTTGATCTTTGCTGTTTAAGTTTTGTTCAAATTAAACGCCTTCTGATCGCGGCACTTGGATTATTGCATAGTCATTCTATGGTTAA
>NZ_MKQD01000050.1 GCF_001913705.1 Thalassotalea sp. PP2-459
TTCTGTATAGCGTGATTTTTTCATAGTCGTCTCCTGCATTAATCATTACAGAAAACTCTAATTATGTCTGTCTCAGTTTAAGGGAAGTGGACAGTCCCTCAAACGCTTTACCTCTGTGTCTACCTTGCTTTATTGGTAGAGCATTTGCTAATTTACCAATTTCATCCCATTGGTCATCAGTAATATTAAGTTCTCGAAGGGCATTCTTTTTTGAGGTAAATCGAGTTACTAAAGCGTCTCTAATTTCGTATAGATGCACAAATTCATTATCAGGGTCTTTAACCGACATTTGATAACTAGAAATTAGTTGTTGTAACGTAGTATCAGTTTTCCTGTGTTTTTCCATAGTCTCAGCATACCATTGCTGTTTATCAATCCTCTCTCTTTTAGTATCCGATTTTACATTTCCATGTTTATCTTTTACCACAAAATCCATTGTCCCCACCGAGATCTTACATGTTAAAGACTCTAACTGTAGGTAGTGATGTTTTTTACCGTCTTGTCTTAAATCAGTACGTGAAGGTTTACTTAACTCATAATTCTTATGATTAAATATTTGTACCGCATGAAACCTACTTTCAACTATATCTTGCAATTTTTTTTGAATGGATGGAGATTGCTCAAACGTTTCAGGTGTGATCTTAGCAGTAACTTTTCCATCTTTAATTTCTATACTGATTCCGTCGTATTCTAATTGAATAGTCTCTTCTAGGTAATTTAACGGAGAATAATTCCACTCCAACTCTATACTTTCAACAGGGCTCATGTTTAATACCACTAACGCTTCGCTAAGCGGCTAAAAATTGTTGGCTAAAATAAGCGAGGTACTAGCAAAAGCCAACTGTTTCTTGTCCGTTTAAATAACTTTTATCGATATGATAAATGCTGCTCCGCAAAGCTCTGTACAAATAAAAGCATCATTTGAACTTGAGATTTATCATACTCACTATACTCGCCATGAGCAGCTTTATTTCGAATATGCGCCCAACTTGTTACTTGCTTTTGAGTTAATTTGGAATATATGGCTTGTTTAGCTAGTTCGGTATTTAAAGGTTCAATAGTTAACGGTGAACCATTAGGCTTTATTGTAGCTATTCCATTTTTGTCGCATAATTTTCTTAATCCATCTTCTAATACTGCTCCAATTGTAACCGCAGCAGCATCTTTATAACCTTCTGATAATAAGTGTTCTCCAATTTCAAGGAAATCAGAAAATATGTCTGCTTGTAGTAAACCTTTTATATTTCCCAGCAAATCATTTTCAACATCATGTTTAACAGTCAAAGTAAGACCGTGAATCTGCGAAATATGACCGTACCAATTGCTGTTAATTGTATAAAAATCATCTATAGATATTGCTCTATTATAATTATCAAAATGCTGACTCTTGTCACCATATAGTTTTCTGACCAATTGCCCTATACGAGTTACCCAAGATGATACACTTGCTAAATCACTCCCACTCAATGAACTGCTAGCTCTAGATGCTAACTGTAGAATTTTCTCTCCTAAAGTTACAAGAGAGTTTATTTCATTTTTAATCGTAGTATCTAATTGCGTCATTATACTTCCATTTATTGAGTTAAGTGCTGAACCTTAAAGCGATATCAGTCGCATTTACTGCTGGTTTGGAGCGCAGCGGAAAAACAGTCCGACAACATGCGCTTGATACTTATTGAGCCTTCTCCCCGAAGTCTAGCCATTGGCTAAACTTCAAGGCGACCAAACCAAAAGGAGAAAGCTCAATGAAATTCTATACCAAATTACACGATTTTTATTGTGGGATCGACCTACATGCTCGAATTCTTTATGTCTGCATATTAAATGACAAGAGCGAAAAGGTACTTCACCAAAAGATAAAGGCCGATAAACAGGCGTTATTATCACTTCTTCAGCCCTATATTGGGCAAGTAGTAATTGGTGTCGAGTGTATGCATTGCTGGTATTGGGTCAGTGATTTATGTGATGAGCATAATATTGATTTTGTACTCGGCAATGCTTTGTACATGAAAGCCATTCATGGTGGTAAAGCCAAAAACGATAAAATTGATTCATATAAAATTGCCTGCCTTTTAAGAGGCGGCAATTTTCCCTTAGCCTATAACTATCCGTGTGAAATGGGGTGAGCTGAACGCCTAACTAGATAAGCAAGAACTGTCTTGTGTTATTTGTGATGGATTTGGTTTAACCAACCTAAACGCAGGTAAATACAGTCGCGGTATAAGCTACTTGCGCTTGATTAGACACCCCATTGGTGCGCATTAACAATGAGCAAAATTGTTTACACCTTAGTTGAGCCTGAAACTAACTGGACTTATGAGCCAACTAACTTGAATAGCGCCTTCGTAAGGTTAACCGATAAATGTCTAGTACCCCTAACCAACAAAAGGAATGACTGAGTTAGGCAGTGATGAGACCACAATAAGAGAGCCTCTATATGTGTTTGCCGTAAACAATTTTAACGGCCACAGTGACAGAACGAAGTAGATTATTTTGCTGATTGATTCACAATTAGCTGCCTAGCGGCAGCTAAAAAAACACTATTGCCTATTTGACGGAAGAAGGTTCATATGTGTTATAGGTCTTGACTTCGTACCCTGATGTTTGAAAATGCTTGCATAAACAATTCTTGTAATTCTGGCGGCGTAATAATCATCCATGTACAAGCAATAGTTGTAAATGCTTCAATTTTTTCTACGGGGCAATTAAATTGGGCTGTAGGCCTTATTAAACCGACGATATCATTGATAGCACCTAGCTCATGCATTTCAACTCTTGCATCAAGGTTGTGTCCAAAGTGATTACGAATAGTATTTAATTTTTTAATTCCAGGCTTAACAAAAGCAACCGCATTAGCAGCTGTAGGTAATAGTTTTGTTTTTTGCGCAAAGGACAATCTAACGTCATCAAAATCATCTATCCCATAATGGCTTGTTAAAAACCTATCCATGTATGATTCAATGATAAGATGACTTTTTAGGATTCTTCCTAAATCATCATGTTCAGTACGCAGAATAGCTTTGAAATTTTCGTTTTCAATTTCAAAGTTTTGATCAAACTCTTCCATGTGTGGTCGCAATATTTCTGCGGCTTCTTCAATCCCCTCGATTTCTCTCATACTTCCTTGACCTATAACGTTTATTATGTAGACGTCTCAGTAACACCTGTCCACGAACTAAAACTTAAACTACCAGAAAAATCCAATTTGTTACAGAAGCAATATTTAGTTTACTTAACTATCAAGAAGGGTATTACTGACACTTATTAAATAATACCTCTTTGGTTTAATAAGATATTGTTTAATGTATTCAAAGACTTAGGGGCAGGTAAGAGAGGATTACCTGAGAATTCTCAGTATTAGCTTTTTGAAACTTCATTAAAAATAAAGGTGTTTGTACCTCTGCTTTTCGCTATTAACCCTTCTTTAAATAAGTTTATTGATGTAACCGTGGCGCTATTTAATTAAATATTACTATTTATAAATGCTTAATATAAGGAAATTTTAAATATGAGCCACTTTTTTAATCACCATACCGTACTAGATTAGTTATAAAATCTAGGACATTACACTTTCTTAGAAACCGTTATTAAATCATGTGATAAGTATAAGAATTAAATAGACAGCGTTTGCACCGGGTGTTCTTTACATGTTTTTTACACAGTAGTTACCCAAATTATTGGTTGTTATTGTTATAAGTCTTTATACTTCAAATGTTTAATGCTTTTTTGGGTTGAGTTTTTTTGTGATTGAAATTTTTGTTTTTTTTACTAAAAATTAATCAAGTATAAGAGCTGTTTTACAGGTATTCTTCAATGTCGAAATCCTTTACAAATTTTGTTAGCTTCTATTATAGGTTCTGCTATTGCATTAAGTTTTCTCCTTAATGTGTTTGAAATATAAAAATTACTTATAGAATTTTTGAAAATTATGGAGTTTAACTGTTTGCATAAGTAATCAGGTAGACCGACATCAATACTATTTACTCTTCTTACGAATGAAATGCCTAAGTGCCTTTCTCTTGGGTTAGATTTTCTCCACGTAGTAAGTTCCGGATAATCTGCAATCTCCATTTCAAGTAACTCTTTTTTATGTTTATCAATATGTTGTTTATATATTTTTATTTCATATCCTAAATCTATAAAAACAGAATGAGCTTCAAGTTTACCATTTGGTTCAAGTTGTATTTCATTTGAATTGCTAAGTAACTGTTTAATATATGGGATGTCACTTTGATTAACGGATGTGACAATATGAGCATGTAGTCTACCTGAACGTGATTTTTCAATGACTAGAAAGAAGTCATCAATTCCAATTTGAGAGAAATACTGCTTGTATCTTTGACCACAGTAACTTACTGGGTTTTTCATACTATATAATGATTTACTGAATTTCTGACTAAAGTTGACGGTACAATGCACGGGGATTTGATGTTTTATTTCTTTTAAAGCTAATACTGAAGCTCTGAGCGCATAGTTTAGATTAATACTCTTACTTTTATTTATTATTATAGTTTTATAAAGATTTCTTTTAGAAGTCAGTAGGGGGATATTATATGTGGAATAACTACTATTATAGTATGATAAATGAGGTACTACAGCTCTATCATCAAACACTCTAAGGTTCTTTGCTAACGCTCTTGCTATTACTGCTGTTCCGTGGAATTCACTATTAGTCAAAATACGTGCCTCTAGTTGAAATTGTGTAACCTGTGGAAAACTTTACCTTAGGTTTCAATTTTTATTCAAGAGTGGATTATTATAATTTTTTAACCTTTACATTAGAGTGAGATTATCCTAATTTAAAAGGCACAACGACCGTTGTTATTTTTTAAATTTAAGTGAGGGTATCACATTGACTATTAAATACGTCACTTACCGTAGAGTAAGTACTAAGGAACAAGGACGATCTGGGCATGGTTTAGACGGTCAACAAAGAGACATAGATCTTTACCTTCAAAATTACAGTGAAGCACCTTACGTTGTTAATGGTGAGTTTGTAGAAGTAGATTCAGGGACAAACAATAATCGAGTTGAGTTCAATAAAGCTATTGCCTTATCGAAAAAAGAAAATGCAATATTACTTGTCACAAAACTTGATCGACTCAGCCGAAAGGTGTCTTTTATTGCTTCGCTTATGGATGATAAGAATTTACAAATCAAAGTTTGTTCTATGCCACATGCTGATAACTTCCAATTACACATATACGCGGCTCTAGCTGAACAGGAGCGCGAATTTATTAGTATGCGGACTAAAGCAGGCCTCGCAGCAGCAAAATCCAAAGGAATAAAGTTAGGGGGGCTTCGTGATAAAACTAATGCTAGAAACAAAGCAAAGAAGCGAGAAGCTGATGTTTTTGCAAAGAAAGTTTGGGTTGTTGTAGGGCCTATGTTTGAGAATGGCCTCAATTACACTCAGATTTCAAAAAGGCTTTCGAGTATAGGTATGAAAACATTTACAGGCAAAGAATTTTCTGTGCAAGCAGTTAAGAATATTATAGGTAGAATGAACACGTAAATTACTTGCCACCGAAAGATTCTAATCGTAAGGTTTATCCCTTAACCTTTCAAAATACTAAAGACATGGAATTTTACAAAGTCGAACCCACACTTGATAATTACTGGCGAGCAATTGTCTTGTTTGGTCGTAATGTCGCCTCATATAAGTTTGCACTAGCTAAGTCACTTTATGAACTTAATACTGTTTCAAATGATTTAGTTAAAATGGAACAACTAGCAGTACCTTTTAGTTACCACCTCTGTGAGCACTTAAAGCTTGAACCTAAGCAAATAACTTCAAAATCAAGTAGATTTCTGACCGCCTGTAAGGACTTTAATGCTAATGAATTAAGCCATGACGAGCTTATTAAGCAAACAGTAAAGCTAGGCTTTGCTAATGTTATAGACGCATTTCATGTTGTAAATAACGCAGAGATTAAAGAGCGTTTCTTTATTGATGAACGCAAATTAAATGGCGGCATAAGAATAACTGATAATTTTTTCAAGCTTGCAGAGCATGAACAATTCATTAATTTTGAACAGGAAACTGAAGCTCGTTGGAAGCTAGTAGAGCATGGTTGGAAAATGGGCGTTGCCCGAAATTTAATTACTGTTGAGTATGATCAAGAGTTAAAGACTTTATTTTCTGGTAGTAGAGAGCGAAGAGTTGATATAACTAGCTGTAGAGATAGCTTAAACGGTTATCAAAAAGGACGTTGTTTCTATTGTTATTCACCGATAAATATCAGTAGTGATACTGATAACCTAGCTGATGTTGATCACTTTCTACCATGGACGTTAAATGAGAAAATGGCTAATGTAAATGGTGTTTGGAATCTTGTTTTATCTTGTAAAGACTGTAACCGCGGTGTGAATGGAAAATTTGCTAGAGTACCAACGATAGAACTACTTAGCCGATTACATAAACGAAATGAGTACTTTATCAATAGTTACTTGCCTTTGCGTGAAACGTTAATACAGCAAACAGGCAACAATGAACTAAAACGAAAGCAATTTTTACAGCAAAACTATAGTATTGCTAAATCCACGCTAATACATGAATGGCAACCAGAAATAAAAGGCATAATAACGTTTTAAAATGACTATCCAATTTTACCAAGACAATGCGGATGAATTCTTTCTAGGTACAGTAAATGTAGATATGAGTAATATCTATAAGCACTTTACTCAAGACTTAAATAAAGGTGATTTAATACTTGATGCAGGTTGTGGTTCTGGTCGAGATACTAAAGCTTTTTTAGATATGGGGTATACCGTAGAAGCGTTTGACGCTAGTTCTGAGCTGGCTTCTCGCGCTAGTGCATATACTGGAATTGAAGTTAAACAAGGGTTATTTAATGATGTTGATAATATTGAAAAATATGATGCTATTTGGTGTTGTGCATCATTGTTGCATGTTCCTGAGATTGAACTACTAACAACATTAAAAAAACTGTCCAATGCTCTAAAACCAAGTGGTATTTGGTACGTTTCATTTAAGTATGGAGATAGCCAACGAGAAAAAGATGGTCGATCTTTTACCGATATGAACGAGCAGCGGATTAGTAAACTTATATCAAGCTTAAGTAATATCAGTATTAGTTCTACTTGGATAACAGAAGATAACCGCTCTGATAGAAACGAAAAATGGCTTAATACTACTTTAGTTAAGGAGTGATAATGAAATTATCTCAACATTTCAATTTTTCTGAATGGCCCTTTTGAGATATCCAACTTGTTTATGGAAACGAAATTATAGTCGATAAAAAGTTATAGTTAGTGGTACAAAGAGGTAGTACAAAGTGTAGAATTTGGTTGTCTTGTTAATGATACTTTCCTTGTTATACTAGGGTATAAAGCAACTACATAATTAGGGGTGATACTCCCCCCCGCTCCACCACCTTCAAAAATTAAAGCCACTCTTTAGTGGCTTTTTTTTCGCCATTAAAACAAGACTGGATCTTATACCAATTAAATTAAACATTTGGTCATTTAGCGAAAGATAAAGGTAGAGGCAAGGCATTGATGGAAAGCATGAATGGTCGCTCAGGAGAACGTGCTCCTGTGTTCTCTAATAAGCTACGTCCGTGTAATGTTCTTGTTCAAATCAATAACAAAGCCTATAAGCTTTTTAAACTAACTCATTAGTACTTTGTTCCCTAAATAATCAAACCATAGAATGACAATGCTTAAATTATTGGGTAGTGACTTATTTTGTCCATTCATTAAGTGTTTTTTTATATGTTTGCCCAATAGGCAGTGAAGCGCTTCCTATCTGTATTTTATTACTCTGTATTGATTTGACTTTATTTTTTGCAACAATAAACGATTTATGGATGCGGATAAATTGCTCACTAGGTAACTGTTTTTCAAACTTCACCATTGTTTGTTGAATAATGATTCTATGGCCCGTTAAATAGAGAATACTGTAATTACCATACGCTTTGATGTATTCAATATCAGCGAGTTGTACTTGATAGTGCTGTTTATCACCTTTGACAAAAATTGTTTGGGTTGTTTGAGTTGTGTGAGTTGTTGAACCGGTGTTTGTTATACTTTCTTGTTCAGAAACTTTATTAATCGCTTGAATGAACCGAGCTAAACTAAAGGGTTTTAGCAGGTAGTCGACTACATTAAGATCGTATCCTTCAAGCGCATATTCTTGGTAAGCAGAAGTCACAATAACTTGTGGTGGGTGTTTTAAAGTGCGCAGAAAGTCAAAACCTTTTAGTTTGGGCATATTGATATCAAGAAATATTAATTCAACATCGTGATTTTTGAGGTACTCTAATGCTTGCAACGCGTTATAGCTATTGTTGGTTAACGAAAAATGGGGCATATCGGTACAATAGTCTTGGATAATGCGGTGAGCAATTGGTTCATCGTCGATGATCATATAGCGAATAGTCATCAGGTTAATGCTCCTGAAATATTTGACTCAGATAAAGTCAGTACCAGTATTACATGGTAGCGATTTTGTGAATCGGTAATTGTTAATTGATGTTTATCGGGATACAACAACATGAGTCGCTTACGTAAATTACTTAAGCCAATACCTATAATGTCGTTTTGCTCCGTGGGATCATAATTATTGGCGATTTCAAAGGTAAGTTGTTGCCCTTTAACAGTAAGGTTTATCAATACATAAGCATTGTCGGTTAGTTTCTCTACACCGTGTTTATACGCATTTTCAATTAAATTGATAAAAAGCAATGGCGGCACTTTAATATCTTGTTCAATGGCAGTATTAAAACTGACAGATACTCGCTTTTGAAAACGAACGTGCTGTAATTCAATAAAATTATTCAGATAATCTATTTCGTCTTGAAGACTTACCCAGTCATGTTGGCCTTGATAGATGATATAACGCATCATACCCGATAGGCGTAAGATTAATTCAGGCGTTTGGTCTGATTTTTCAAGTGCTAAACCATACAAATTGTTGAGCGTGTTAAAGAAAAAATGAGGATTAATTTGGCTTTTTAATAACGAGAGCTCAGCGTACGTACGTTCGTTTCGTAATTGTTGATTTAACTTCCATAAATTGACAACCCAACTCACAACCATATGCAAAAACAGTAGCCAAAAGACTATGCGTAATTGGAAGTGAGGCCCGTATGGATCACTTTGATCCATGGTGGGGCTGATCAGAAATATAACCAACAAAAAAATCGCGTAAACCAAATAAAATCGCCATTGCTTGTGACTCATCACTTCGCTGACTTGTGGCATTCTTTGTTGTACGTAGCTCACGATGTAAAACAATAAGAGTGCGTAGGCTAATATAGCGCCGCTATTGTAGAGCAAACGATGCTGTGAAATCTGCTCTAATGTCATCAATAAACAACTCATCATAATGAATGTTAATGCAGTCTTAACGAATGGAATCCTGTGGAGAAATTTTGGGCTGCGTTGTTGTCGAACCTTGATAAACACCAAAAATAAAAACAGTAGGTAAGATAATACGATATAGGCGCTAGAGACTAAAAAAAGGTCTTGCTGGGTGCTATTGAAAAAAGTGATTAACGTACTACAAATAGCTACCGTTGCAATAAGTACCATCATAGCGGTTTGATGACGGCGAATAGTAAACCAGTTGAGCACCCAGAAATACTCCGGTAATTAGATAAAAGTATTGATTGACACTACACGCTTTAGGGGGAATTTTCCATTTTCGTTGGTTTTTATTGATGAACGCTTATTTTTAGCTGAGCAACTCATAAAAATGCAGGGTATAACACAATAACGTGCATTATTATTTGTTTATCCTAACAAATGACAACTTGGTCATATTTTTTAGCTAAAGATAGCCTTTATTTATTCCTCAACACACAATCGAAACCATCTTTTTTCAATTGTAGTTAACATAAAATGGCCCAAGAAAACTCTCTCAGTATTCAGCAAGTGGATAAATCTTACGCTGGCAAAGGTAAGGCGTTAAATAAAATTACCATGGAAATAACTAACGGTATGTTTGGTTTATTAGGACCAAATGGCGCTGGAAAGTCTACTTTGATGCGCAGCATTGCCACCTTACAGCCAATTGATAGCGGAAAGATACTGTTTAATGGTTACGATATAAGTCATGAGCCTAATCGAATTCGCAAGGTGTTAGGTTATCTACCACAAGAGTTTGGTGTTTATCCAAAGGTATCAGCAGAAGTACTGTTGCACTACCTAGGTCAGCTCAAAGGCATAACGAATAAGAAAGAACGACAAAAGCAAATTGATTACCTATTAGAACGAACCAACTTAAGCCATCATCGTAAACAAGCAGTCGAAGAATATTCCGGTGGTATGCGTCAGCGCTTTGGTATCGCGCAAGCTTTATTAGCTAATCCTAAAATTCTCATCGTTGATGAACCCACAGCAGGGTTAGATCCGCAAGAATGTCATAGTCTCCATAACCTATTGTGTGAGCTGTCTGATGCGATGATTGTCATTTTTTCAACTCATATTGTTGAAGATATTCAAAACCTTTGTCGTGACATGGCGGTGCTAGATAATGGCCAGCTACGCTTTATTGGTTCGCCGCAAGCGCTGATTAACCCGTTATCCAATCGCTTGTGGCAAGCCGAAATGAGCAGTGAAAATGCTGCACAATTTAGTGACGACTTTCACGTTTTATCAACTCGTTTTATCGGTGGACGTTGCCAGGTTCGACTGTTGGCTCAAGAAAGCCCAGCAGGCAACTTTTCTAAAGCAACGCCTGATTTGCAGGATGGTTATTTCCACCTGTTAAAACAAGCAATTTAAGGAACTTGATTGATGAAACAATTATTAATTTTTGAAAGCTATATAGCATTTAAGCAAAGATCTGTCTTGGTGCTTGCTGTGTTGGTATTTGTTTATGGTATTTTGATTAATACTCAGCAAATAGGTGAGGGCATGAACTTAATAGCCCTGAATTCACCTTACCGTATTAGTTACTTTTTAACATTAACTTCAATTTGTTTACCTTTTATTGCAGCGTTATTTAGCATTAATATTTTGCTCAAAGACAGTGAGTATAAATTTGATGGTATTACAGGCACATTACCGAGCAAAAAAATACTACTCAGTCGCTGGTTGGTGATTCTCAGTTTCATGTTAATGTTAAGTTTATTGTTGATGGTTGGGATGGCTTTTAGCTTAATGATCAGCTCAGGTGACCCATCATCGCAACTACCTTTAAATGTGTTTGATTTTCTATGGCCTTGGCTGTTGGTTGTAGTTCCGAATACGTTACTGGTTACTAGTATATTGATCGCCGTTACTACTTTTTGGAAGAGCGCAAAGGTCAGTTATGCGTTAAGTGTCGTATTAGTGATGTTTGCTTGGCTTGCGTTGATTATTATTAATGCGCCTATTACTGGTGAATCTGCTTTATCAATAAGTGGTTGGACGAAGGTATTAGCGATATTAGACCCATTCGCTAGTAGTAGCTTTTTTGAACAGACACAGTTTTGGACACCAGCTGAAAAGAATCAACTAACGATTCAGCTCGATGGTTATATGTTAATAAACCGTTTATGGGTTATAGCATTGGCAATAAGTATTTTTGGTTGGTTATGGCATAGCGTAACCACTACACCAAACTATTTATCACTAATATTGCCAGTTAAACCTGTTGTTAAGGACGATAAGCAAATAGTCGTTAAAACATCAAAAGTTATCTGCGAGCCAAGCTTTCAACACTTTTGGATTAACTCATTTACCCAACAAGTCAGATTTTATTGCGAACAATTACTTGCGAATTGGCCAGTACGTATTTTGTTAATAATATGGTGGTGTATGAGCATTATTGGCATTTTGATGGTGGCAGGCGTGTTTAATAGCGGAGAGTTTTCGGGTAAATACACGACTAGCGCAGAGTTAATTGGTCAAGCAGGTGAAGCATTTAATATTTTTTCTTTAGTAATCTTGGTGTTTGTCATTGCCGAAGTCTTATGGATAGAGCGCGATCATAAAGTGAGTGGACTGTTAATGACAACGCCATTGTCAAGTACTGCTAGCTACGTTGCCAAGCTTACCAGCGTGTTGTTGCTCCCCATTATCATGCTGGTTTTAATGCTTTGCTCTTGCTTGGTGTATCAACAGTTTTTTACCGACTCTAACATTGAGCTTTCATTGTATGCTTTAACAAGCTATTACTCTCTAACACCTATCATTTACCAAACTATATTGTTATTTTTGGTGCAGAGCTTTGTGGCGAATGCTAGTTCAGCTAATAAATATCTGGCTATGCTAGTCAGTGCGTTAATATTAGTTTTTATCAGCCAGTTTTTGGCGTCAATGGGAGTACATTCTCCATTGGCACAACTAAATCAATTTCCGAATCTCACGCGTGGTTACTCAGCAATAGCTGGCTTTGCTGGCAAAGAAATGCTATTTAATTATTTGGCACTTTATTGGGGGATGTTTGCCATTTTTGCTGCGCTACTAAGCCAGCGATGGTGGTTAACGCGTGATCGATTATCTTCCGTTTCAATTATCACTTTTAAAGGGGGGATAGCCTCATTTAGCGTGTTTATCTTGATAGGGGTATGGCTTGCTCTACAAATGCCTATTTACGCGCATCAAAATAGTGAGACAAGCGTATTGGCGGCTAAAGCTGATTATGAGAACAACTATCAGGCTTTTGCTGACATGCCGCACCCTGAATTTAGCCAAACAGAAATGACAGTGGATATTTTTCCTAAAAAACGGCGTATTCAAATTGCTTCAGTGAACCAAATCACTAATCATTTTAATCGTTCAATTGAGCAGGTGCTTATTTCTAGCAAGCAACCCCTTAATAAAATTACCATCGAAGGGGCTGTCTTACAAAAGCAACAGACAAGTATACTTGGAGAAGTTTATTTATTTGAGCTCACTCAACCTATGCAACCAAACGAGCATCGCGAATTAAGCTATACCTTAACAATGCAATCACAACCTTTCGCAATTAATCCTGGTATTGTAGACAATGGTGTTTATTTGCATCAGGGAAATTTTGAACCGTTATTAGGTTATGCTCCTATGCTAGAAATTAGCGATAATTTTACTCGCGAGCAATATAATCTCCAACCGAAAGCTGAAAAGCATCAACATGATCTGCGTTTGATGACAAAAAAACGCAAGCTTAGCGCGACACTTTCGACTGTTCATACACAAACGGCGTTTACTTCAGGTAAATTACTTAAACAGTGGCGTCAAGGCAAACGTACTTACTTTCAATATCAAATAGATAAACCGATTTATCCAATAGTAGGATATTTTTCTGCTGAGTATCAAGCGCATCATTTTGATGCTAGCGGTACTCCAGTTACGCTGTATTTTCATCCTCAGCATCAACGTAATATTGAGGAAATCGCTCATGCAACACAATTTACCTTAGCGTACATGCGGCAACATTTCGGCGATTACCGTTACTCTTCACTGAGACTAATCGAAGTGCCTAAATATCACCCCTTTGGCGGTAAGGCATCAGCAGGTGTTGTTGCGTTAAATGAACGGCTTTTTTTGCAGGATTATAAAGATAACGCGGCGATAAATAATGTTGCTAGAAATACGATACATGAAGTCGCTCATCAGTGGTTTGGTGAAAAACTCGTGCCTAAAATTACCAACGGTGAAAAAGTGCTTACCGAATCAATAACCAAATCAATTGAGGCTGATGTATTAGGCTTGATGTATGGCGAAAAAATGAAACAAAGCTTGATGGCCTTCAATTTACGTCGCTATCAAAGTGGTCGTGCGTTTGCTGGTGATCCCGAACCATCGTTGTTAGAGGCAGAAGGGCAAGCATATATTACATATGGTAAAGGGCCAGTAGTCTTTCAGCAACTTAAACAGCATCTTGGTGAAGAGCAATATCATCAAGTGTTAAAAGCGTTCATTATTGAACATCAGCATGGTATGCAGGCCACGTTGACTGAGCTAGTAAAACGCTTTGCAGAAAAAAGCGCATCGCCAGCGTATGTGGAAGCGCTATTTTCAACGCCGGGTATAAATGACTGAGCATTTACACCCAGGCACGATAGATCAGTGCTAAGTGTTGTTCGGTGTTACTGATTTATTACACTTAATTTAGCTTAGCCAGTTTTTGATTGGCGTATGCTCTCGCTCTGGCTACTTTATTACTTGCTCCGTGGCCAAGACGATAAAGGATGTAATAGCAATAGGGAACAAATGCTAAGCTGGTGATTGTTGAAAAAATTAAGCCGCCAATAATAGCGATCGCCATAGGCTTATAATCTAATACACCTGAATCTGCCGAGTTACTATCAAAAAGTACAGGCAGCATACCAATAACCGTTGTAGCAACTGTCATCAAAATCGGTCTTAAACGGGTTGAGCAGGCGTCAATAATCGCTTGTTGCAAGTGCTCAGCAGTGCCTTTGTAGCGGTTAATCTGGTCAATAAGTACAATACCGTTGTTGACCACTATACCCATAAGCACTAGCATGCCGAGTAAGCCTGTTTCACCAAGGCCTATACCTAATATAGCAAAGGTCCAATATACGCCAACAAAACCTAAGCCGATAGAACTTAAAATGGCGATTGGTAATAGCAGTGATTCGAATAAAGCAGCCATGATCATGAAAATCAAACAGAGTGCAATGATCATATTAAAGGCCATATCTTTCACTGACTCATCTTGTTCGGCAAACTTTGGCCCAAGCCCCCAAGAATAGCCTTTAGGTAGAGTAATAGCGCTCATCATTTCAGTTAATGATTCTGCGGCTTCTTTGTGGCTAACGTCTTCAATATTCATTTCTATTGATAGTTGAGTTTGACGATCCATGCGAGAAATAGTGCGTGGCGCAGGACGCGTTTCAATATCCACTAATTGTTGCAACGTTAATACGGCTCCGTTTGATTCCATTACTGGTAAGCGTTTAAAATCTTCCATTGGAATAGCATCTTTTTCAAAGTAACCCGCAACAATTTGTACTTCCCCTTTGTCTATAGTGCGCATGGTTTTAAGATTGATGCCTCGAACTGCATTACCAATATTAAACGCAACGTCTTGTGTTGAAACCCCCAATTGCATTGCACGTTGACGATTAACGATAAGTTGCATTTCGTATACTTGACCCTCAGCACTATCTTTTACGTCTGAAAAGTGTGGATGAGCCTCGATAACGGGGATCAATTGTGTTGCTATGTCATTTAGTTTTGCGGTTGAACGTCCATGTAAATAAACACTTACCGCGGTGCGAGAGCCTTCAGCTCTTTGCAATGAGGCTTTTGCATAAGCCGACAACGGAAAGTTATTTTTAATATCATTTTTTATGTCATTAATAGGGCGAGGTAAGTTTTCTACAAACCTGATATGTGACCAAGCACCACGACTAAAAACACCTGAATAAAGCTTGTGTATGCCGAGTGATTGTTTATGCGTTAATAAGTAAGATTCAACTTGTTTAAGGTAATCAAGTTTTTTTTCTAAATCCGGCTCGCCCGTAAATTCATAAAATATTCGCAGTCTTTTTTCTGACTGTGCGTCACTAGAACTTTTATCAACAATACTCTTAGCTGCCATAACACTAAGGAACATGATTAAGAAAAATGCACCTACACGTTTAGGGTGTGTTAATCCCCAACGTAAAAACGCACGGTATTTTTGTTGTGCTGTGTCTGAGCCAGATTCGTTGTCGCTAGCATTGTTGGGTAGCACGCGATACATACAAAGGGGAATTAATGTTTTGGCGACTATTAATGACACTAATAAAGGAACACAAATCGATACTGCTATTTGTTGGAGCATTATCGTTAAAAAGTTGCTATCGCCCATTTGCAAGGGTAAAAAAATAACCACGGTAGTTAACGTGGCGCTTAAAATAGCGGTACTGACTTTATCAACACCTTCTATCACCGCTGATGCGCCTTGGTCACCCTGTGCGCGTTGTTGTAAAATACTTTCACAAACCACTACTGAGTTATCTATCAGTAGACCTATGGCTATAATAAGGCCTATTAGGGTTAACATATTTAAGCTAAAGCCCATAAAATAAATAACCGCCAGTGAAATACTGAGCGATACAGGCACGGCTAAAACAACAACACTGGTGAGTTTTAAATTACGTAAAAAGAACCATAACACCAAAAATGACAAGATAGCGCCTATTGCGCCTGCTTTTAATAAAGAAGCAATAGATACTTCAACGCTGTTGCCGTCATCGCGATCATAGTTAAGGGTAATATGTTGTAATCGCGGGTTTTGCATTGCATCATCAAGCACCGCTTTAATTTTATTTGATATTTCTACCACATTAGCATCAGATTCTCGGAAGATATCTAATCCAACAGCAGGTACACCATTTACACGGCGCTGCCACTCGCGCTCGGTTAGCGCGTATTCAACACTCGCAATATCTGATAATCGAATACGCTCGTTTATTCGTTGTGCACGAATATCTTCAATATTGCGGTATTGGCCTTGTGGAGTAACAGTATAACGATAATCGCTGGTGTGAACTTCACCGACAGACTTTAAAAAGTTTGCATCACGCAATACCTGTGTCACGGCTTGAATATCGACACGGTTCATCGCTAGCTTATCAGGATCAAGTTGGATCCAAATGCGTGGTTGTTGTAAGTATAATTCCACACGGCCAACACCTGAAATGCGCTCTAACGGTGTTTTGAGTTGATTTTCTAATAACTCGTAATCATGCGTGAGTGATTTCTCACTCAGCAAGGTGAGTTCTACCACTGGCATATCTTGCGTTGAAAACTTTCTTACGTTAATACGCTCTAGGTCTTCAGGTAATAAGTGCCTTACCATATCGACCTTTTCTCTCGCTTCTAATATTGCGCTGTTTAGATCAGTAGTAAATTTCATTTGAAGTGACAAATTTGCCCAACTAGCGGTGGTGCGAGAACGAATGGTATTTACGCCGTTCATCGTTGACATCGCTTCTTCTAAAGGCTTGGTAATTAAACGTTCAATTTCTTCTGGCGTAGAGCCAGGATAAGATATTTGTACGTTAACTTGTGGTGCATTAACGGCGGGCCAGCTATCAAGCGGAATAAGTTTGCTGCTAATAAGGCCAGCAACAAACATAGAAACCATTAGCATAAAGCAGGTCACTGGCCGCTTTAGCGCCAGAGCGGTTAAATTTTTTTTAAGTTTACCTTGCTTCATGTTCAGCCTTGTTAACGCTAACGATGTTAGCCATTTTTTCTTGATTAAACAGGCTATACAACACAGGGATCAACACCAGTGTTAAAAACGTGGCTATCAACAAGCCGCTCATAACAGTAATTGCGAGTGGGGCTCGTAATTCTGCACCTTCACCTGTTGCCATTGCCATGGGTAATAAACCTAAAACAGTCGTCATGGTTGTCATTATTATCGGTCGTAATCGCGAAGTTGCAGCGGCAAATATTGCGTCGAACATTGCCATTTCTTTTGAACGTAGTTGATTAATACGGTCAATTAACACGATGGCATTATTAACGACAATGCCACTAAGCATGATCAGACCAATGAAGGTAATAACACTTAAGTTTGTGCCGGTAATAAATAATCCGAATATCGCACCTAGCACAGCTAGTGGTACACTGATTAAGATAATGAATGGATTTAACAATGATTCAAATTGAGACGCCATTACCAAATACACTAAGAATACAGCAAGTAGTAATGCCATTATCAACGAAGAATAAGCTTCTTCCATTTGTTGATTTTGGCCAATTACTTGGCTGTAAATATGCTCAGGTAAACCTAAAGCAGCGACTTCGCTACGCACAACTTGTGCTGCTGTAGATAAATCGCCATGGTTTACAGAGGCTGTAATAATAGCCACTCGCGCTTGGTCAAGGCGGTTTATTTCATTTGGTCCAATTGACTCGGTTACTCTTGCTACCGAAGATAAGGGGACACTTTGGCCATCTTGACCATGAACGATCATATCTCGTATTGCATTGACAGAATTACGTGCATTGCGTTCAACTTGCACCATGATATCTACTTGACGATCATCTAGGTTATATTTGCTTGCAACATCACCACCAATTTTGGTTGCTAATATATCTGTAATACCAGCTGCTGTTAATCCTAGGCGGCTGAGTCTTTGATGATCAAACTCAATTTTTAATTCAGGCTGTCCTTCACGTAGCGTTGTAGTGACGTCGGCAAAGCGATTTTGTTGCTGCAACGTCGCTAGTAATTTATCTGAGAAATATTTAAGTTCATTTAATTGATAGCCACTTAGTACGACAACCAGTGGGCGCTCTTGCTCAAACATTTTACTTTGGGTAAATTCTGCGTTGGTGTTTGCCATTGCAGCTAGTTGGGTTCTTAATTGTTCTTGAACTACGGTCAATTGTTCAGGCGTTCGTGTTTTAACAACGAGTTGTCCCCAATGTGAACCACCGCGTGTAGCGCTACTCATCATTAAGCTGCCCGTGCCTGACATGCTATAAGTGTGAATGACACCTGTCATATCTACCACAGAACGCGCTAATAGGTTTAACTGCTGATCAGTTTTTTCAATGGGCGTACCTTGACGAAGGGTTAACTCTAAGGTGAGTTCGGTTTGCGCCACCTCAGGCATTAATTCCATGCCAACCTTCGGCAGTAAACTTGTCATAGCGATGGCAAAAATTAAACAAACAACGACAACAACCATACGCTGCTGCATAGCGGACTTCAGAATCTTTTCATAACTTTTAGCAAACAAGGTATAAACGCTATTAAAGGCGAGATAGGCAGGGCGCATAACCTTATTTGCACACCAGCTGAGTATTTTCGCTATCATCATAGCGATTCTGAGTAACCAACGGCCAATAAAGCAGGGGATTTTCACTAATACGAAGGTGAATGGCAATAAGAAATAGCCAAGCCATTTTTTACCGCCAGTTTTAACTTTGTCGTGGCTGCTTTCAGTATTTGCAATATGTCTTTCTTCTGGAATAGAAAACTGACGTGAAGCTAAGGTTGGTATAAAACTTAACGCGACTAATAACGATGCAAGTAAAGCAAATGTGACAGTCAGAGCTTGGTCACTAAATATTTCACCTGCAAACCCGGTAACAAAAGCTAATGGAGCAAAAACGGCGAGTGTTGTTAATGTAGATGCGGTCACTGCGCCCGACACTTCGTTTGTACCTTCAATGGCCGCTTGCTCTGTATTTTGGCCTTGCTCTTTTTTACGGTAGATATTTTCTAATACCACAATGGCGTTATCTACGAGTAAACCAATGGCTAAGGCAATACCACCTAACGACATAATATTGAGGCTAATATCGTTGGCAAACATTAAATTAAATGTGGCAACAATTGAGATTGGAATAGCCAGCGCGATAATAAGGGTAGGGGTAAATTTACCTAAGAAAAGGTAGAGAACTAGGATAGCCAAAAGACCACCGATAATGGCTGTTTGCTTTACCTCGTCAATGGCTTTTTCAATAAATTCAGCTTGGTTTGATAAGAGTTTTAACTCTGTATTTTCAGGTAAGTTTTCTCGCAACTGTTGTATTTTGGCTTGTACCTTTTTGGCTACTGCCACAGTGTTGGCGTCACCTTCTTTATACAATGCCATTTCAATTGCTTCATTGCCATTAACACGAGTAATATCTTGACGGTCTTTTACACCATCTATTACCTTTGCAATATCTTTAAGATAGACTGTTTGTCCTTCTTCTTGTTTGATGATGACGTCGCCAATTTCTTCGATATTTGTGAATTGGTTTAGTGTGCGCGCTAGAAACTCTTGTTGACCGTCAAATACTCGGCCTGCTGATACATTAATGTTTTCACTTTTAATACGATTGCTAATTGTCTCTGCTGTTATGCCGCGCATCATTGCTTGTTGTTGGTCAAGCAGCACTTGCACTTCTTGTTCAAGACCACCACTTAATTGCACGGCAGCTACACCATCAATGGGTTCTAAGGCTCGTTTTAGTTCTTGTTCGGCATACGTTCTTAGTGAACGTAATTGCGCATGTGTATCGGCATTACCAGAAATGCTTAGGCGTATAATAGGATCTAGTGAGGGGTTAAACCGTAAAATGACCGGCTTTCTCAATTCTACCGGTAACACCACCATATCGAGCTTTTCACGGAGTTCCATAATGGCGAGATCCATATTGGTTCCCCATTGGAATTCAATGATTAAATCAGATTGTCCCGGCTTTGAAATAGAGTGTAATTTGCGAATGCCGTTAACGACCCCAACTGATTCTTCAATAGGTTTTGATATCAGCTGTTCAATCTCAGCAGGAGCAGCCCCAGCATTTTCTGTTCTTACTGTCAGGGTGGGGTAACTTAGATCAGGTAACAGCGACACAACTAAGCGTGAAAACCCTACCATGCCAAACAGCATTACAGCCAACACTAGCATAGTAATAGTGACTGGGCGCTTTACAGCAAGCCTAGCAATATTCATAAATAGTCCTTACTTAAGTGTTGCTTAAAGCTGCTGTGAGTTGTCGTTAGAATGTGCTAGCGCAGCACTTTTATCTTGATTCAATACATTTATAAGCGCATTGTCTTTTAAGCCGTGCTGACCAACCGTGATCACACCGTCATCACTTGCTAATGGCGTGATAACTTCAATCCAGCCATCTTGTGAATAGCCTAACTTAACGTTGAGCTTTTTAGCGCGGTTATCGTTTGCGGTAAACACTGTAGCGTTACCATCTTTTTTGATCACGGCACTTTCAGGGATCATGGTGACTGCTTGTTTACTATCAAGGAGTATAGCCACACGAGCAAACATACCGGGTTTTAAAACCCCGCCTTGATTGTCGATGGTTAAGGTAACTTTAAATGTCCCTAGATTACTATCAACCAAAGGCGCGATACGCAGTACTTTTGCTTCTAACGATAATGAAGGCTCAGCCGGAAAACTTAACTTAGCCACTTGACCAACTTTAACTTGGTTTAGCTCAGATTCGGGTAAATAAACAATGCCTATTAGCGAGTTTAATGAAACAATGTGAAACATATCGTTACCCACATTACTTAACATGTTATGCGCTTTTACAGAACGCTTAGCAACAACGCCGTCGATAGGGGAGACCACTTTAGTATCACGTAGTTTAATTTGAGCTAATGCTAGTTGGTTTTCTGTGGTTTGAACCCTAAACTTGAGCTTATCAAGATCTTTCGCTGAAATTAATTGTTCACCATCTATCGGTTGACTTCGTTTATATTCAGAATTAGCTGACATATAGTCAATTTTTGCACGCTCATAATCAAGTTTGTAACTTTGTGGGTCTATTTGAGCGAGTAAATCCCCGGCTTTTACTTTTTGACCTTCCTGTGCATGTATAGACTCAAGCATTCCTGTTACTTCATTAACAACTTTACTTTCTTGTTCTGCTTCTAAAATAGCCGTGGTTTGATAATACTTTGCGACATCTCCCACTTTGGAAAATGTGACTTCAACTGGTATTGCAAACTCTTGTTTTTCTTTATTATCTTTTTGTTCAGCTTGACTTAACTGACCTTCTTCGCCTGAACAGGCGGTTAGTGCTAATAAACTAAGTGTAAGAAGTATTTTATTATATGATTTTGGCAACGACATTGTATCTACTTTTAACGTTATTATAGTTTTCTGCGTATATGATATGTGATTATCAAGTTAAAACAAATTTATTCATTAAGTTATTTTTATTTATCTACTGACATTTTTGTCACTAATTTCTTTTTCTTTTAACTTTATGTAATTAACAAAATACCGTGCTTTAGCGTATTTAAAAGGAATTTTCTAGCGTTTTTTCTTGAACTTTTTTAAGTTTGGTGACATAAAGTCTTAATGATAAAAAGTTTTTGAGTGATAGGGGGAAGTATGCAAGCAACTGTAAAATGTTGGACTTTTTTATTTTGCTTATCTATCAGTCTTTTTGCTCAAGCAACTCATATTATTGCTGTAACTGAGCATTTACCGCCTTATCAGCAGTTAAAAAGTAACCATGATGTTTCAGGATTTTCAGTTGAGATTGTTAAAGCACTCGGGAAAAAAGTAGGAGATAACATAACGTTTGAAGTACTTCCTTGGAACCGTGCTTACCGCAAGGCACAAGAGCAAGAGAATGTATTAATTTTTTCGATGTATCGAATTCCCGTGAGAGATAAGTTGTTTAAATGGGTTGGGAAAATAGACGAAAACGTGCATTACTTTTATGCGTTAAGAGATCTAAAGAAAAATCATGTAACTGATATTGCAGATGCAAGAAAGAAAGTTATTGCAGTGACTGATAATGCCTTTGAAGATAAACAATTAACTAAAAAAGGCTTTAAAAAGTTAGCGAGAGTTTCTAGCCCTGATAAAATGGTTAACTTATTGTTTAACAATCGAGTTGAATTACTTTTTGGTAGTGAAATAGCGATTACTAATTTAGCCTCACAAGCGGGGCGTTCACCGGGTGAACTTATACGGTTAATTACCATTGAAAACTGGGGGGATGGTTTATGGCTGGCCTTTAGTAATCAAACGCCCGATTCTACCGTATTAAAATATCAACAAGCATTTGAGCAGTTACAAAAAAGTGGTCAGATTGAAGCAATCAAAGCTAACCACTTTCATTTTGACTTTATTAAGCCTTGAATATGAACTTAGTTGCTTTCTAAATAAGCAAAAACGGTTTGAAAGGCTGTTTCTTGAAACTTCTTCAAACCAGTATCTCTAAAGTCGATTGGCACTGGTGATTTAGCAATGGTAGATTTGATCATCGTGGCGGATAAAATTTCTGCGTCAATGCCTTCAATTAATTGAATAGCAGCCTCTAATTTAAAACCAATAGCACCACCGGCAAATTTACCTTTAAGCGCACGGCCTTTAATAACAACTTTATCAATTTGGTAATCTTCCAGAAATTTTGCAAAAGTGAATTGAAATTTCTGTAAATCTTCAGTATTACCTGCATTATCGATGGTAATTCTTGGTACACGAACCTGAGGAATATCATACAAGCCCATTGATTTTGACATGACACAAATAACGGCATCATTGCCTTTAAGTTCTACACCACAAGCTTTCATTGAATGACCTATTGACTAAAATTTTTCACATTATAAAGGAATGAATGCTTAGTCAGTAGTAGTTTTTAGACTAAATTGAGTGATTGTTGAAGAGCAGGTATAAAAAAGGCTGGAAGTTATCCAGCCTGTATAATATTTATAAGATGCTTTAAGCTAACGGTTAGCGTTGAACGGGTACACGTTTGGTGCCTACAATTCGTGCTTCAATTCGTCTGTTTTTCGCATGAGCTGCAGCTGTGTTAGCAGTATCGAGTAATTCACTTTCACCATGGCCTTCGGCAGTTAAGCGTGAACGATCAATGTTAAACTGTTCTGTTAGAATGTTTATGATTGCTTGAGCACGTTTTTGTGAAAGTTCCAGATTATATTTTTCATCACCAACAGCAGAAGTATGACCATTTATTGTGATGGATTCTTGTGGGTATTGTTTAAGAAACTTAGCTGCACGTTCTATTTCTGGGTAAGCTGCTGGTTTTACTTCATATTTATCGTGAGCAAAATGAACCGATAAATCCATCACTTTTTCGCGATCCATGAATATCGTACAACCAACAGAATTCACTTTATTGTTCAAAGGTGTATTCATGCATTTATCAACAGCATCAGGAACACCGTCTTTATCAGAGTCAGCAGGCAATGTTTCTTGTTGGGCTTTTGCTGGTTTTATCGGTTTAGCTGCTGGAGCTGCCGCAGGTGAGTCAATATCACCAAAATAATAAATAAAACCAATTTTACTGACAAAATCGAGATGATTGTCATCAATTTGGTACATGCCTTGGCCTTCTAAGTAGAAAGCTGCATTGTTGCTGATGTAGTGGCGATAACCTGCACCTACACCTGGAGAAAGGTTTGAGTGATCAACATCTAGAAAGTTAGCACCTGCCACCATATAGAAGCTTTTTTGATAAGGAAAATAAAGTAAATCTAACGCTGTGTTTGTACCTGATGCAACATCAAATCTATCGTCTTCTGCGTCTAAATTTATGTAAGAGTATGATAGTCTAGCTTCAAAATCTTTGGTAATACGGTAACCTAATTCAAGGCCAGCACCTGCGCCATTGTCAAGAGATGTAGTTCCAAAACTAGGATTTGTGATTAGGCGATCATCATCTGTATTAATGAGAAGGCCGTGTGCACCTAAATAATTTTTACCTACAAGTTCTTCTGCGTTTGGTTGTTCAGTAGCGAGTGCATAAGAAGTGGTAAGAGAAGTTAAGGCTATAGTCACGCCTAAAGTTGCGAGCGATAAAGTGCGCATGTAGTCATCCTTAATTAATTGTATGAATATTTAACGTTTTATACGTTAATGCGCGGTAATTTTAACGCATCTACACTAAGTTTCCACCACCGTATTAAATATTTTCTCGTTTTAACTTAATGATTAAATCAATATGGGGAATTAATTCCTCAATTTCAGCAATGTGATCTCGTAATGACTCCCATTGATATAACTCTAGTTTTCCTGAGTCTAGAATTGCTTGTTTAAGTTCGCTAACAAGTGAGTTTTCATCTTGTTGTTCAATGAATTCATTAATCCTAAGTAAATTATCAAGATCTTGTTGGCTGATAATTTCAAGTTCATTTTCCTTTGCCATAACTCGTACCTATAATTATGAGACTATGTTAAGTATAGGAGCTGATGAGCTTTTTGATGTATTCATTGAAAATTTTGATTAAATAACCCGAGCTAAGGTTAAATAAACAGTTGAACTAGGCCAACTGTTTATAGGGAGGTTATTACGATTGGGCAAAGTTAGAGAGAGTTTCACCTGCCATACGGTATCCAACCCACTCAGGTTGCGGTTCTGCACCTAATGACTCATAAAATTCACGAGAGGGAGTATTCCAATCTAAACAACTCCATTCGAATCGGCCGCATTTGTTGTTCATTGCTGTTTTTGCGAGATGTTTCAGTAAAGCAATGCCTGCACCTTTTCCTCTATACTGAGGGGAAACATATAAATCCTCCAAATAAAGCCCTGGTTTTGCTAGCCACGTTGAATAATTATAAAAATATACTGCAAAGCCAATGGCATCACCATTTAATTCGCAAATTAATCCGTGTACCCCAGAATTTTCACTAAACATGCTTGACTCAATCGTTGCTACCGTTGCAAGAACTTCACTTTCAGCTTTTTCATAAATAGCAAGTTCGCGAATAAAGTGTAATAGGGTTGCTGCATCTTCAATAACGGCTGGCCTTATTGCTAATGACATATGTACTCCTAAGGGTATAAATTTTTGATGATATTAAAACATGATAAATGTCAGTTATATATAATACAGTGTATTTGTAGCGACAGAAAACTGTATGGGTGTTTTTTCTTTATTGTAGTTGTTTTAAAGCTGAACAATTACGTAAAATAGTTGTCTATTTTTTTTGTTATAACAACTTGATTAACTTTTAGTTTGTTTAAACTCTTTTTTAATTCTCGTTGAGTGCCCCAGTTTTTAATAAAAGTAACTTTATACTTTTTGGAGAATATTTTGAATCTTACGAAATTTAATCAATTCGTTAAGGTAGGAATCATTTGCAGCCTACCTTTGTTTTCACTACCTAGCCAAGCACTTAAAGTGAGTAATATTGCTCAGCAAACTGCTGAGTATGCCGTAAATACTTATTCACAAGCTATGGTAGATAGCTTAGCAAAATTAGTACAACATAATACTGTTGCGGCAAAAGGCATTCCTTCTGATAAAAACCCAACGCATATTGCGTTTAAAAAAGAGCTTCAACAGCAAGCTCTTGCGCTTGGTTTAGATTATCAAGATGATGGTTATATTGTCATCATAGGTTTAGGTAACAGCAAAGAGAGAGTGGGCATTATTACCCATGGTGATATTCAACCAGCAAACCCTGATAAGTGGGCAAAGTCTCCTTTTGAATTAGACACAACGAGTGAACCAGGAAAGTTAATTGGGCGAGGAACTGAAGATGATAAAGGGCCTATCGCAACAGCGCTGTATGCGATGAAAGCTATTAAGGATAAAGGGATCCCTTTAAATAAACGCCTTGAGCTTTATGTTTATATGGCTGAAGAGTCTGATTGGCAACCGTTAATAGACTATGTCAAAACTCATGAGTTGCCGCAGACTAATATTACTATTGATGCCGAATACCCAGTAGTGACTGCCGAAAAAGGTTACGGCACATTAAAAATAGCTTTTAAAAAGCTGAATAAACAAACATTTGATACGTATATCAAGCACTTTGAGGGCGGATATTTTGGCTCTCAAATACCGGAAGATGCCAAAGCTGTGATTGACAATGCTGATATTAATCTTTTAGAAAAATTAATGAAGAAAGCCCAATCGTATCAGGGCGTTAATTTTGACTTTACCTTAAAAGATAACCAATTAACTATTACTGCTCTAGGAAAGTCAGCGCACTCTTCTAAGCCACAAGAGGGAGTCAATGCTATTCCTTATTTAGCGGATTTACTAGCTGATCATCGCTGGCCAAATAATGGGCCAGGTACTTTAGTAAACTTCATTAATGATAATGTCGGCTTAGGATTAGAAGGTAAAAAGTTTGGCAACATTGCTTATCATGATGACTTTATGGGGCCGATGACAGTTTCACCAACAGTCATAAAACAGCATAATGATAGTCTTGAACTAAACATTAATATACGTCGACCTAAAGGTAAGACAGCTACACAACTCCGGGCTGAAATTACCCAAGCTATTGCCAGTTGGAAGTTACAGTACCTTGCTGAACTTACTGAGTTAGACCATCAAATTGGTGATCCGTTTGTACAATCAGACGCACTTCACATTGATACGTTATTATCTGTATTTAGTCATTTTACCGGGATCAATAATGCACAGCCGATATCTATAGGTGGTGGCACTAATTCTCGTTTATTTCCTGGCGCAGTAGCATTTGGACCATCTATGCCGGGTGAAAAATATACCGGTCACTCTGAGCATGAGTTTATCACGAAAAAACAGTTTGATTTGAATTTGAAAATGTATACTGCGGCGATGGTTGAATTAGCAAAGTAATACGCACTAGGTTCTGTTAACGCTAGTAATTTTACCTTTCATCTTCTAGGCACTTGGCGATAAAGGGAACTTCACTTTTCGCCATAAATGCTTCTAGTACCGCAATGTTTAACCAAAACATGGCGAATGCAAAGAGAAAGCTAAAATTAATGAAGATAATCACCGCGGGAAGTATTGCAAGGATTAGAATAACAGCATACCTACCATAAAAATCAGTGCTTTTTTCTTCATTGAATAAAACGATTGCATGATGAATACGCCGAAATCTTTCAGAAGCGCTTAATTGGCGCAATAACGGATGGTTCCACAAAAAAATATAGTGCATGTATTTATTCCTTTAAAAACGACACATCCTAAGATCCTCAATATCTTTAACACTAGCAACTTTATTTTAACTTATCAATACACTTGATTAATTAGAAAAAAGCATCAATCGTTTATGTTTATAGAGTTTCGTAAGCTGGTACTACATACTGGTTATGCGTATTATGTGGTAAAAATTAACGGCAAGTACTAATAATGAAAACATGTATTGTAACTGGCGGAAGTTCAGGTATCGGGCTGAGTATTGCCCAGTCTTTTATGGCAAAAGGTTATCGAGTGTGTAACTTAGATATTAACGACGGTGGAGTAGGAGAGTTTTTTTATTGTGATGTTACTGATCATCAATCTGTACATCAGACAATCGAATTGATTGCAGAGTCATCAAGCATTGATGTGTTGGTGTCTAATGCTGGAGTTCATTTTTCAGCGACTATCGAAGATACTTCGCCGTATGAGTTACAACGTATATTCGATATCAATGTAAAAGGCGCCTACTCAGCGATACAAGCAGTATTGCCTGTAATGAAAGCGCAAAAACAAGGTGCTATTATTTTAATCTCTTCTGATCAAGCTATTATCGCAAAGCGAAATTCTTTTGCCTATAACTTGAGCAAATCTGCACTTGCATCTATGGCAAAAACAACTGCTTTAGATTACGCGCAGTATAATATAAGAGCTAATGCCGTATGCCCAGGGACTATCGAAACATCTTTATATCATAATGCTATTAACGCTTATTGTGAACGTTCAGGGGCAGATAAGTCGGAATTGCATCAAGAGGAGGCAAGCTTACAACCGTTAAATCGCTTAGGGCAGCCTGAGGAAGTTGCGGCCTTAGTAACATTTTTAGCGTCGGATGAAGCTAGCTTTATCACGGGGAGTTTGCAAGTGATCGATGGCGGTTACACCGCACAATAATATGATACAAATTATTGATCCACATTTACACTTGTTTGATATAACGCAGGGTGACTATTATTGGTTAAAGCCTGAAAACCCACCGTTTTGGGCTGATAAATCTATCATTCATCGAACGTTTACCTGTGAAAATATCGAATTACAGCCACCATTATCTCTTTGTGGTTTTGTACACATTGAAGCTGGATTTGATAATAAGCAACCGGTTAAAGAAGTCGAATACCTAGAGCAAGCGGTAAGTATGCCTTTTGCTGCAATAGCATATGCAAACATTACCGATGAGCCTGCCGTTTTCAAGGCAGCGATAACCGCATTAATGCAGTATCAGCATGTTGTGGGTATTCGGTATATTCTCGATAATAACGCACTTGATATTCTATCAAATGCTAATGTCAGTCAGAATTTTTCATTACTTGCTGAAAAGTCACTGATTTTTGATTGCCAAATGCCATTAGCAAATAAAAAAGCCGTATCGTTGTTGTGTACGTTATTATCGCAAACGCCAGCGTTAAAGGTGGTGATTAATCATCTAGGTTCACCGACTAAAGCCGACCAAAACAAGATTAGCAATAAATGGTATCAAGGGCTTTTAGCATTATCGGCTTTTCCTACGGTAGCAATAAAGTGCTCTGGCTGGGAAATGGTATCCAGAAACTATGCTCTTCAATGGCTAAGCGCCATGGTTTTAACCTGTGTTGAAGTGTTTGGTGAGCATCGCGTTATGCTGGCGAGTAATTTTCCGTTATGCTTATTTTCAATGAATTACCAAGACTATTGGCAACAGGTTATTGATGTAATTCCAAACTCACTACAGCAAAGTTTGTGCTATAAAAATGCAAAAACATGGTATAACGTAGAATAAAATTCCTGTGTTGCGTTTATACGCGTTATATTTATGGATAAATTTGATAAAAAAATTCTAGAAATTCTTCAACAAGACTGCACATTATCGGTCAGTGATGTGGCAGCAAGAGTTGGCTTGTCTACAACCCCTTGCTGGCGACGTATTCAAACGTTGGAAAAAAAAGGCATAATAAAAGGGCGAGTTGCCTTGGCGGAACCTGAGAAACTCAATGTAGGTTTAACGGTTTTCGTGATGATAAAAACAAACCAACACAACCCACAGTGGTTAGCTGCCTTTGGTAAAATAGCTAAAGAGTTTCCAGAAATCATTGAGTTCTATCGAATGAGTGGTGAAGTAGACTATTTGTTAAGAGTTGTTGTTTCCGATATGAAAGCATATGACAGCTTCTATAAAAAACTCATTGATAGAGCAAGCTTTGCAGATATTAGCTCAAGTTTTGCGATGGAAGAAATTAAGTATACTACAGCATTACCTGTTGATTATGTTTAGCGAAGTTAATCGTTAAAGGTAATACTGTAATGGCATTTGTCTGCTTCATACCTTAAATGATGCGTCTGTTCTAAATAATGAAAGGTGTAGTTTTTTTGGCTGGTGATTGCTTGTTTAAGTGTTAATGTGTTGATATTAAGATCAGAAAACATGTCAATGTAAATCAATCGATGTAACATGTTTATTGCGCGTTCTGCTTGCGCTTTTTTAAAACTTACTGAAACACTTATCACTTGCTCTGTTTTAGATTTGTGCACACTAAATATTAAATTGTGTTTTGTCGCAACATCGAAGTAAATACTGTCATCAAAAGCGTGTTTTAATCGTTCACTGAGTAAATGTTCCCGCTCAAATTGTGCTTGTAAGGTTAAAATATCTTGCAGGTAGGGATTGTTTGCATATTTTCCGATAAGTGCTTTGTGTGATAATGCGGCCACACACTGTAAATCTTTATAAGCACAATAGGCAAAATGGTATCGTGCTTGAGCATAATTTTCCGTTTGATTTACATGATAAACACCTAGGTTGTAGTTAATATCGGCATCAAAGGGAAATAGCTCGTACGACTTTTGCCAATACATTGCACCTATCTTTTTATTCGAAGCCACTTGCCCTGAGCCATTATAATAAATAGTGCCAAGGTTTAAATAAAGTAACGCTGTGGCGAACTCTTTTGAACGAGATAAACAATGTAGATAAGTTTTTTCTGCTTTTTTAAAGTCAGCTTGTTGCTCCCACATAACGCCTAAATTATTACATGCATCTGGATATTCAACGTCAATGCCTTTATTAAAGTAATAGGTAGCTTTAGAGGTAATACGTTGAACTTGATAAGTTTGTGCAAGCAAATTGAATAAATAACCTTGATCAAAGTTATTTAAGGTATCAGGTTGATTTGCGGCATAGAGTAATAATTGCTGCGCAAGCTTCTGGTTTGATTCTTTTGCATTGTTATTTGCTCCCTTTTGTTCTTCGAACCATAAATAGCTTCCAAGAGTCAGTGCTTGTTTAGCTATTGAATAATCATCAAATAATTGGTTTTCTAATGCTGTCCCTACCAGGTTAAAGTGTTCCAGAGCTTGATGCCATTGCGCTTTATCAAAGTGATTTTCATGTTCAGCAAAAGCGACTGATGTACTCAGTAATAAGCTAAGCAATGAGGCGATAAGTGTTGAACGAATCATGTATTTACCTTGTATTCAAATCGAGTTTTTGTGTTCAATATAAAAGATTCAAATAGCATAATAACCTGTTCCATAGAAGAAGTTAGGCGATGATCGCCCTCAATTAGGTGCAAAGCACATTGGGTCTGTTGACCATATTTAATGGAATGTTCAACAGGTATAACATCGTCAGACCAACCATGAATAATTTCAATATTGCTGACAAGAGGAGCATATGTTTGATGTTGGTAATTAGGCATAAATAGCGCTGGCGCTAATAAAAATAGCCCTAGCGGTTTGTTGGTTTGCGCGGCTACGAGTGAAACATAGCCGCCCATGCTTGAACCAACCAACACATAAGGTTGTGTTTCTTTTGCTAAGTAATCATTGAGCTTTTTTACCCGTTCATCGGGATTCACAATGTTACGGTAATCTACGCTATCAACTTGAAAACCTGAGGCTATGCCTGTATCAGCAAGTGTGGTAATTTTACTGCCCCATGGCCCGCTTTCTTTACCGTGTGAGAATATAATTTTCATGGTGACCTCAGAGTTAAACTCCTAGCTGAATTTGTCTGGTTTAATAATATTGCGGGTAACGGTTATTTTGATCCCGTTGATTTAAATATAACCAGTAAACTTGGTTGTATGACTCAGGCGGTTTGCTATTGATAAATAAATTTGGGTTCATATTGGTAATACTACGAGAAATGATTTCCCATATTGTCTGCTAAATAGGTGGCTCACATTAAACGCTAGGTTTATGTTTTAGCAAGTATTATTTCTTTTTATCTCTACAAAATTAGACAATATTGATGTGTAAATGAATGAAAAGCGTGATGATACAAGGCTGTTTTATCATGGAAGATACCTTTATGGCTTCGTCATGAAAATCTTTCGAAAAAGTCCAAGACTATTGGCTTTAAAACAACGATAATATTGGCATATACATTTGTTGCCGGTTTTGGATTTTTCATGGAAATTAACGTTAACTTTTTGGATAACTTGCGTGTTGAAGCGAAGTTTGATGATTTTTCAGTAATTGCTGATCAACCTATTCGCTATAAAGGAGATGGCTCAGCGCCTAGTCCGTTTGATTACTTTTTAGCATCTTCAGCATTATGTGCAGCTTATTTTATTAAGGTTTATTGTAAGTCTCGTGATATTTCTACTGATGGTATTCGGTTATCTCAAAATAATATCGTTGATCCAGAAGATCGCTATAACCAGACGTTTCAAATTCAAGTAGAAATACCAGAAGCTATTTCTGAAAAAGATCGCAAAGGCATATTGCGTTCAGTTGAGCGCTGTACCGTAAAAAAAGTCATACAAACCGGGCCAACCTTTGATGTTAAAGCGGTCGATAATTTAGCGCAAGACGCGCAAGCGATGTTGACTGATTTCTCAAATAAAGGAGAAACAACCTTTATCGAAGGCAAAGATCTTCCGTTAGAAAAAACCATTGAGAACATGACACAAAAGCTTGCTAGTTTAGGCATGAAAATTGAAGTGGCATCATGGCGAAATATTGTGCCACATGTGTGGTCTTTGCATATTCGTGATGCGGCGTCACCAATGTGTTTTACCAATGGTAAAGGCGCGACTAAAGAAAGTGCATTATGCTCAGCACTAGGAGAATTTATTGAGCGTTTAAGTTGTAACTTTTTCTATAACGATCAATTTTTGGGTGAAGACATTGCCAATAGTGATTTTGTTCACTATCCATGCGAGCAGTGGTTTCAACCGGGCGAAAATGATGAACTGCCAAATGACATTTTAGATGAATATTGCCTAGACATTTATAACCCTGACGGTGAATTACGTGGCTCTCACTTAATTGATACTAATTCAGGTAATGTAGCGCGAGGGATTTGTTCAATTCCCTATGTACGCCAATCAGATGGTGAAACTGTGTATTTTCCCTCTAACTTGATTGAGAACTTATTCTTAAGTAATGGTATGAGCGCAGGAAATAATCTGCAAGAGGCGAAAGTGCAGTGTTTATCGGAAATATTTGAACGGGCGGTTAAACGTCAGATCATTGAACAAGAAATTGTGTTACCTGATGTTCCACAAGCGGTTATCGAAAAATATCCTAGTATACATGAAGGTATTCAAGCATTAGAAGCCCAAGGCTTTCCTATTGTGGTTAAAGATGCCTCGCTTGGTGGGCAATTTCCAGTGATGTGCGTTACCTTGATGAACCCTAAAACGGGTGGCGTATTTGCTTCTTTTGGTGCTCACCCAAGTTTTGAAGTTGCCCTTGAACGTAGTTTAACTGAATTGTTGCAAGGTCGAAGCTTTGAAGGCTTAAATGACGTACAACGACCAACATTTAATAGTATGGCAGTTGCCGAACCTGAAAATTTTGTGGAACATTTTATTGATTCATCTGGGGTTATTTCTTGGCGCTTTTTTAGTGAAAAGCATGACTATGAGTTTGTTGAATGGGACTTTTCAGGAACCAATGACGAAGAGTGTAATACGCTTTTCGGCATATTAGCAACAATGGGCAAAGAAGTTTACGTTGCTGAGTTTACTGAAATAGGTGAGGCTTGCCGTATTTTAGTACCTGATTATTCTGAAGTGTATCCAGTTGAAGATTTGATTTGGGACAACACCAATAAAGCGTTGCAATATCGTGAAGATATTTTAAATATTCATCGTTTATCTGATGATGAACTTGCCGCTTTAGTCACACGGTTAGAAGACAGCCAGCTTGATAATTATATCGATATAATCACGTTAATAGGTATTGAATTTGATGAAAATACCGTCTGGGGACAGTTAACCATTCTTGAACTTAAGATACTTATTTACCTTGCGTTAGGCGCGTTAGAAGAAGCACAAGAGTTAGTTGGTGAGTTCCTCCAGTTTAATGATAATACGGTAGAACGTGGTTTATTTTATCAAGCAATGGCAGCAACGCTTGAAGTGGCAATCAATGAAGATCTTGACATAGATGATTACTTAACAAGCTTTACCCGTATGTTCAGCCAAGAGGTGATGGACAATGTCATTGGTTCTATTAATGGCGACGTAACCTTTTATGGCTTAACGCCTACTAATATGCAACTTGAGGGTTTAGATAAACATTTACGACTAATTGACAGTTATAAAAAACTCCATCAAGCAAGAGCTAATAGCGTGATTGGTTAGCGTTTTATAGCTTAACGAAAAGGATTGTTTTAGTGCGTTATAATTTTATCATATTTTCTTTAGTATTATTGCTCAATTCAGCAATGTCGTTGGCATCTTCACAGCAAGAGTTGTTACCTTTAGAAGCTTCACCAGAAGAAGATTTTTGGGCGGAATTCTTAGAAAGTGGTCAGGCGTTTAAAGAAAAGAAATGCCAACAGAAGGGCATGTATTTTAGGTGTATTTCAGGATATGAACCCTCTTATTTTGGCTATGTTGGTCGAGACAAAAAGCATTTAGACGGTTCACACCTAGAATTTAAAGTCTCGCTAAAATACCCTCTCTGGGGAAGTTTAGTTGATTTAGGTGATGAAAATACCATTGATGAGCGTTCTCAAGCGGTCTACTTTGCTTATACAGGGCAATATGATTTTTACTTTGGTTCTCGTTATTCTGCTCCTGTCATTTCAAGGCAGCAAAATCCAGGTATCTTTTATAAGTACGAATATGAAACGCGGCAGAGTGGTTACAAAAGCTTTTCAGTGGGCTATTTTCATGAATCTAATGGCCAAGAAATAGATGATGAACGCGTATTTGATAACAAAGTCGCAGATATTTTGGACAGTATTTGCCGCGAAGAAAGTCACGAAAGCTGCTTCTCTGATGGATTTAACCAGCAGCGTGCAAATGCTATGGCAACAGATTATTTAAGCAGAGGGTGGGATTATTTAGCCGCCTCTACTAAATATACTTTAATGCATCGCCGAGACTTATTTGGCAGACGGATTGCTGTACAAACTGACTTTTATTTCACGGCAAAAGCCTATTTTAACTGGCAAGGGTTAGGAGCAGTAAAAGGGCGTGAAGAAAATATTGCCTGGCTAAAAGGTATTGATCACCCAGGTGACAATGTATATGACTATCGAACATTCCAGTTAACGGTGAACAGAAAACTTGATTATCAAGGTTGTGCCGATATTGCGAATAACGATTGTCATGGCGGAAATGGTGATAAAAATTGGTTAGATTATCTCGCAGATAACACGGAATGGAGTTTGACACTCTCGTCTGGGAATAAACTGAATAATATCTCATATCGTCTTGAATTCGTGCATCATTTTGCAGGGCTTTTCCCCTTAAAATTAACGTATTTCAATGGTTACGGCGAAAATATCTCAACGTATCAATCCAAGAGCCATTATTGGATGATCGGTATTGATTTATGGTAGTTAGAATACGAGGAAGATAACAAAGCCCTAATGCATATAACATAGGGCTTTTTTTGAAGTCATTTGATTGGTTATAAACTTGCGTTGATTAGCCAGCCAATAAATAGCACTTGTGGTACCGTTATCAGTGGTAAGTACAAAGCAATTTTCCAACTTTTCATGGTGTCTTTTATCACCATAACTTCAGTATAGTCAGTTGCAGCACCAGCCATTAAAAAAGTAAACGCATTACCAGGTGCATTCGCTCGTGTGACTAAATCTGCCGCAAGTGGCGTTGAACCTTCAGAGCAAACTTCAAGAATGGTCGCAGCAAGCAGGGTTAATAAAAGGCCTCCTGTTGTTGCACCAAACCACATGTTAAAGCTTTCTGGTGGTACAAATGCACGAACAACGGCAACAATAAGAATACCTACCATTACCCAACGAAACACCATGCGAGAACCTTTAATTCCATCAACTAACATAGACACGCTGGCTTTCGGTGAATAATCGGCATCACGAGCTAATGCTTTAAGCGCAGCTTTGATATTAAAATTTTCAGGTATAGTGTGACTATTAGGGTTGGCAGGTAACGTACCGTTTTGTTCTAAACGGTCAAAAATATAGCCGCTAATCCAAGCAATGACTAACGATAATGCAATAAAAGCAAGTGTCCATGGTAAACCAATTAAACCAATTAAAATTAATGTTAAGGTAAAGGAATTCCATGGGCTAGCAATAATAAAAGCCATTACTTGGCCTAAACTTGCACCGCGTTCATAGAGTTTCATACCCACCATTAAAATACCGTGATTACATAGATCTAAAAATAAGCCTGCAAAGGTTGCTCTAAATAAACCTTTAGCGGTGTGTCCTTGTCCTAACGTTGCGATGACGATATCGCGTGGCACACGATTTAACCAACCAACAGCAATAACCCCTAATGCCATACCTATCCACATTGCATTCATCATTTCAACAGAGGTTTTACTAATAATGTAATACCAGTTATCAGATGGACTCTGGAACCAATAAGCAATAAAGGTTAGGGCAACAATACTGCTAGAAACCCACAGAAGCCAATCAACGCGATTTTTTTCAGTATCACAGCATGAAGAGCTTTGATTGTTGTTAACTTGCTGAACCGTTGTTGAATTCATACTCTTTTTTTCTGTTTCGTTGCAACAATTAGTCATGGTGTGCATTCTCCTTATCAAAACTTTCAATCAAATGACATACGTGATTACCTGTTGGTACGCAATCAGGTAGGTGTTGCCAGTGTTTTGTTGCCTCTTTCATGGTGAAATAGGTTTGTTGCATGGCATCGATTTTATGCTTTATTTCTGTCAGCCGTTGTTGCATGATTTCTCGCACCTTTTGACAGGGAGATTGCCCTTGCGTTGATTGTTCAATAATGAGCTTTATGTCATGTAATGAAAACCCTAACGATTTTGCTTGTACAATGAATTGTAATCGTTGTTCATCTGCAGAATTGTAATCTTTATAGTTATTTACGGGGTTTGTTGTTGGCGTTAATAAGCCAATTCTCGTGTAATACTTTACGGTATCAATATTGATATTGTTGCGAGTAGCAAGCTGCTTAACGCGCATGTGTGATCCTCAGAATGATAAAACGTGAGATAACTATAAAGCGATGAGTAACTCATTGGTCAAGCGTTACTTTACGTTGTTATACACATTAATAAAAGCGTCGTTTTATGTTAAACGTCTTTTCAATCACACTGCTGAGAATCTCTTTCTCAGTCAATCAGTTTTTCTGAGGAGTTAAATAACCAATATTACTCAATTCTACTTGATCGAAAATACCGACAACGTCACCAATAACGATTAACGTAGGTGGCTTTATAGCTTCTTTAATGACGGTTTCATGTAACGACTCAAGTGTACTTCGGTAAACATGCTGTTCAGGAGTTGTGCCTTTATAAATGAGCGCAGCCGGAGTCGCTTTATCCCTACCTGCGGCGATAAGTTGTTGCGAAATGATAGGAATACTTTTTACACCCATATAAAACACAATGGTTTGCTTGCTGTTTTGTAACGTAGACCAAGGTAAATCTAATTGCCCGCAGTCTTTAACATGACCAGTAATCAATGTGCAGCTTTGTGCGGTTTGTCGGTGCGTTAACGGAATACCTACATAGCTTGTACACGCTGAGGCTGCGGTTATTCCAGGGACAATATGGCATGCAATATCATGCTTTAAAACAAAGAGTGCTTCTTCTCCACCACGACCAAAAACAAAAGGGTCGCCACCTTTTAAACGTAGTACTTTTTTACCTGCTAATGCATGATCAACCAGTAGTTGATTTATGCCATCTTGTGGAACTCGATGTTCAGCTTGCTTTTTTCCAACATAAACTCGCTGACAATCATCAGGCAATAAAGCCATAATTTCTTGGCTAACTAATCGATCATAAACAACCACTTCTGCTTGCTGGATAAAACGGTAAGCTTGAAGTGTTAATAGATCAGGATCGCCAGGACCAGCCCCCACTAATGCGACTTCACCAGCCTGAAAGGGTTGTTTATTTTGAGGAAAATCTACTGACATGCGTAACATACAAACTAAAAAGAAGTGATTGTAGCTTTTTATCATTTAATACGCCACGCAGCGTCAAAATATTTTGTTCAATATTGCGATTAATTGCGCTAATGAACGGTCATTAAAAGAGTTTTCTATTGCAAAAGTATAGTAATGATTTAATGTTTAGTTCAAGCTCCTGCCAATGATGGGCTTTAATAATTTTTATAGATGTGGATGTAAATATGCAATTTTTGGTACGAAAATACCTACTAAAAGCTTCGCTGCTAGCAGGATTAAGTTTGTTGCTTGGATTGATGCTATCGTTATTGGTTTTTCAAGCCAATGAAAAAGTTAAAATACAAACGGTCGATGTTGTGGAACATCGATTGCCTATCTTATCTGCCATCAATGAATTAATCGCTGATTTAACAGAACAAGAGCGAATAGTTTATGAGTATTATCGCTCTAAAGAACAAGCAATATTTTTATCTTCATCACGTAATATACAGCGTACCTTCGCTATGCATTTAAGTGCATTAGAGGGACAACAAGGTATCGCACAAGAAACAAAAAATATTCAATTGCAACAGCAAGAGATCATTCAATTGTTTAATCGTTTTGATCAATTAATGGATGTTTATGAACCAGATTGGGACGCCCTAAGAGCGGTGTTAACGGCGATCTCAAACCAACGTCTGCAAATGCTTCCTACACTTAAATACATTGAAAACATTACTAAAAAACAAGTTGATGAAGGACATGTTGAAACTATTCAGCAAATTGATAAAACGGCGATGCTTGTCACTTTTTATAGTGTTTTTATTGTTGTTATAGCAGTGATTGTTGCATGGTATATCAGACAGTATATTTTGGCACAAACGAAAAGCACTAGGCTTGCACACTTTGCTCAGCGAAACCCTAACCCTATTATAAGTGTTAACAGTGAAGGTGAAGTGCTTTTTTCGAACCCAGCTTGTGAACGTTTATTAAAGCAAGAAGGTTTCGATAATAATGAGGTGACTAAACTCATTCCAAGTAATTTTTTAGCGTTAAAAGAGGTAATTGCTCGATCGAATAATCATTATATTATTATTGAGCAAACATTGAAAAATAAAATACTGCAAGTGAGTGTTAATTGGTTAGAAGATTTCGATGTTTATGATATTCACATTAAAGATGTGACCGAACAGGTTGTTGCTCAACAAGAAGTTAAGCATTTAGCTTTTACCTCACAAGAAACAGGCTTACCAAATCAATATAAATTAAAAGAAAAACTATCAGCACTTATTGAAAGTGATGCTACTTTCTCTTTAGGGGTTTTTGCGATCAGGCATTATAACGATAAAGTCGCAACTCTAGGGGGAGAAGTCACTACATCATTAATTAAATGCATTGCCAAAGTGCTGAGTAATACTAGCACTCAGCAAGTGGAGTTTTATCATCTTGGTGAAGGAGAATTTGCTGCGTTAGCACTTGATGATGAAAGTAATGCCACCTTAGTTACATTGGCAAGTGAGTTAAGTAAACAAACCGAAAATGCTTTAGTAACCCGTTATGGTGAATTTTTTATAGAATTTGACTTTGGTTTTGCATCTTTTCCTGAGCATGCAACTAATAGCAATAGTCTTTTAAAGAATGTTCATATTGCGCTTGGGGTTGCTTGTCAAAGCCCTCATGAAAATTATGCTTTTTTTACCTCTGAGTTTGCCGATCGCGCAGAAAAGAGGGCTGCCATGTTAGACAACTTAAGGAATGCTGTTTTTCTTGAGGAGCTATTTCTTGTGTATCAACCGCAACTTTGCGTTAAGCAAAAAAAGATCACAGGTATAGAAACATTAGTGCGTTGGCGTCAAAACGGTAAAATTGTATCGCCGATAGATTTCATTCCGCTTGCAGAACAGTCTGGTTTGATAGTGACAATTGGGCAGTGGATTTTGCAGCAAGCCTGTTTATTCGGGCAAAGAATAATAAAACAACATAATGATGAATTGGTAGTAGCTGTGAATATTTCTCCAAGGCAGTTTTCACATCCGTTATTTATTGAAACCGTGGAGCAGGCGCTAGAAGAAAGTGGTCTTAATCCTGCGAATTTAGAGCTTGAGATCACAGAAGGCGTATTTATGCATCATGAAGAAAATACACTCAATATGATGCATAAACTTAAAAGGTTGGGGGTGCAGTTATCAATAGATGACTTTGGTACTGGTTATTCGTCGCTGAGCTATTTAAAACAGTTTCCTATTGATAAGTTAAAAATTGATCAATCATTTGTGCGAGATTGCGATAAAAACGATGAAGATAAAGCTATAATAAACACGATCATCGGGCTAGGTAAAAGTTTAGACTTAACGCTTATTGCAGAAGGAGTGGAAGAATTGGTTCATCTTGAGATTTTAACTGCAATGGAATGCGATGAAATACAAGGCTATTGGCTCAGTAAACCGTTAGAAGATGATGCCTTGATTGAATTTATTAGTAACTATTGATAAATTCAATCAGCATCAGTAATTGAATGTTCTATACGTGTTGGACAAGTGAGTTGTTGCGTGTTGAAAACAACAACTCTTATTCTGTGTAAATGCGAGCAATTATTTACTTAACGCATCACCTAAATGTGGGCGAATATCTTTTAATATTTCTTTTAATAAGCGTGGGCTACCAGCAACAATATTCCCCGAATTAGTATGATTATGGTTACCAACAAAATCAGTAATCAAACCACCAGCTTCAATCACCAATAATTCCCCCGCTGCGGTATCCCAAGGCTTTAAACCTAACTCAAAAAATCCATCAACACGACCAGCAGCAACATAAGCTAAATCTAAGGCAGCAGATCCAGCACGGCGCATATCTGCAGTTTTTACAAACAAAGCTTGAAACATATTCATGTATGCAGGCATATGTTGTTTTTGTTTGAAAGGGAAACCTGTCGCTAAAATAGCGCCAGAAAGTTCTTTGTTTTGTTTAACACGAATACGAAAGCCATTTAGTTGAGCACCTTTACCGCGACTTGCTGTAAAAAGTTCGCCACGAATTGGGTCAAATATCACCGCTTGGTCAAGTTTACCTTTTACTTTTAATGCTATAGAAACGGCAAAGTGAGGGATGCCTTTGACAAAATTTGTTGTACCATCAAGAGGATCGATAATCCATTGGTAATCGCTGTCACTGCCGTCAGTTGCGCCAGATTCTTCGCCGATAATAGTGTGATTTGGATAAGATTTTTGTATTGTATCAATGATGGCTTGCTCTGCCATTTTGTCTATATTGGTGACAAAATCATTCGTACCTTTTAATTCAATCTCAATTTTATCTACTTGCTCAAAAGAACGAGAAATAATATTTCCAGCACTACGCGCAGCGCGCACAGCAATATTTAGCATCGGGTGCATAACAATACCTTAATAGTTTAAACAGCTTTGTAAAAGAACGAGTACAAAATCAACACTCTGATTTCGGCGGCGAATAATAGCAAATAAAATTAAGAAATGCGAGTGATTGTGAATAATGGAGAGGTTGTTTTTTGTACGGTAATCTCATGAACAAAACTTTAATAGATAATATCATCATAATTCAGAAAGATAAGCTCTATTAAATTTAGCGTATTTACGTGCTTTTTTTACCATACAGGGGTATTGTTTTTATGCTAACATTATCGACAATTTTAGCCATCTAGATAGTTAATTTGAGCAAATTAATCGCTCGGTTTGATTAAGCAAAGAGATTTTAAGGTAATGTTAGATTCTGTACGTATTGTGTTAGTAAACACTTCTGATTGTCGAAATATCGGTTCTGCAGCGCGAGCTATGAAGACCATGGGGTTAACTGAACTATATTTGGTTGATCCTATTGAGATGCCAAATGGACAAGCGCAAGCCTTGGCAGCAGGAGCTACGGACGTATTAGCAAATGCAAAAGTAGTTAAGACATTGGAAGAAGCCGTTGAAGATTGTGGTTTAGTGGTCGGTACTAGTGCTCGTTCTCGCACGTTACCTTGGCCAATGTTAGAGCCTAGAACGTGTGGCGAAAAAATGGTGGCTGAAGGGCAAAAATATCCGGTTGCATTAGTGTTTGGTCGTGAAAGTAGCGGCTTGACTAACGAAGAGTTACAGTTGTGTCATTTTCATGTGCAAATTCCAGCTAACCCTGAATATAGCTCACTAAACTTAGCGATGGCTGTACAAACGTTAAGTTATGAAGTGCGTATGGCTTTTCTTGCGAGCGAAAATAAGCAATACGAAAATAATGATATTGAAGACTACCCGGTTGTAGAAGAAACAGAAAGAATGTTTGAACACTTTGAACAAGCATTAAAAGCAACAGGTTTTATCGTACCTAGTCATCCTGGATTGGTGATGACTAAATTACGTCGATTTATTAATCGCGCACGACCTGATAGTAAAGAAGTTAAAATGTGGCGTGGAATTTTATCTTCGGTTGAAAAGTCAGCCAAGAAATAATGCGTTACAGCAGTAAAAGGAAATAAAAATTATGTTTAGTCGTATCAAAGAAGATATCCAAAGTGTCTTTGATCGAGATCCTGCCGCAAGAACCACATTTGAAGTGCTTACCAATTATCCGGGCATGCATGCAATTTGGATCCATAGGCTAAGCAATAAACTTTGGCGAAATAACTGGAAGTTAATCGCGCGGATGCTTTCAACATTTTCCCGTTGGTTGACCGGTGTGGAAATTCATCCAGGGGCTAAACTTGGTCGACGTTTTTTTATTGATCATGGCATGGGTGTTGTGATTGGCGAAACCGCTGAAATTGGTGACGATGTTACCCTTTATCATGGCGTTACGTTAGGTGGAACCAGTTGGAAAGCCGGTAAACGACATCCTACGCTAGGCAATAATGTTGTTATTGGCGCAGGTGCGCAAGTGCTTGGACCTATCCGTATAGGTGAAAATGGTAAAGTAGGTTCTAACTCTGTAGTGGTAAAAGATTTACCTGATAATGCTACTGCGGTTGGCATTCCGGGGAAAATTGTTAATCCAAATAAAAATGGTACTGATGAATTACGTGAAAAAACCGCGGAAAAATTTGGTTTCGATGCCTATGCCGTCTCTGAAGATAGCCCTGATCCTGTTGCAAAAGCGATAGGTCGCTTATTAGATCATGTTCACTTAATGGACAATAAAGTCGCTGATTTATGCAAAGAAATTAATCGGATGGGTGGGGAGGTTTGTCAAGATGCTTTACCCGAATTAAGGGTAGGTGAATTCATTGAAGACGAAGCTGCCGCTGCAGCACGACGTAGAAAAAAAATAGATTCTTTCGACCCTGAAATATAATCATTAAAGCATTAGATCAATTACTTGTTTCTTAAAAAAAGTAGAGTTCATTTCGTTGTTAAAAATACCTGAGTAAATTACTCAGGTATTCATTGCAAAATCTATAAAGGTGTGTAGAATACTTGAGTATATTGCTCAGGTATTTATTTGACTATTTTATAGGGTTATGTAGAATTGCGCGCAATTTTATTGAGGTAAAGAATGAAACTCACATCTAAAGGGCGTTATGCCGTTACAGCTATGCTTGATGTTGCTATTCATGCAGCAGACGGGCCTGTCTCTTTAGCTGACATTTCAGAACGTCAGGGGATTTCTTTATCTTACTTAGAGCAATTATTTTCTCGTTTACGCAAGCACGGACTTGTTAATAGTATTCGAGGTCCGGGTGGAGGGTATCGCCTTGGGAAATGCTCTGCTCAAATATATGTTGCTGATGTTATTTCAGCAGTTGATGAGAGTATAAATGCCACACGATGTGGCGGCAAGGGAGATTGTCAGTCAGGTGATCAATGCTTAACGCATTCATTATGGACTGACTTAAGCAATCGTATTGAAGAATTTTTACAAGGTATTTCTTTGTCTGAATTAGTAGAACAAAGAAATGTTAAACAGGTATCAAAGCGGCAAGATAACTTGCAAAAGCGTGAAGAAAAGCACGCACTTGAGACCTTGATCGCAACGAATTTAATACAAAACTGTTAGCGCAGTAATGTCGATTAAAATTGGAGACAGTTAGTCAATGAAGCTTCCTATTTATTTTGATTATTCAGCAACAACACCAGCAGATAAGCGTGTTGCTGAAAAAATGATGCAATACCTAACTACAGATGGTTGTTATGGTAATCCAGCATCACGTTCACACAAATTTGGCTGGCAAGCTGAAGAAGCGGTTGATATTGCTAGAAACCAAATTGCAGATTTATTAAATGCTGACCCACGTGAAATTGTTATAACGTCAGGCGCTACTGAGTCAAATAACCTTGCTATTAAAGGTGTTGCTAATTTCTATAGCAAAAAGGGCAAGCACATTATTACCTGTAAAACGGAACATAAAGCTGTGCTTGATACGTGTCGTGAATTAGAACGTCAAGGGTTTGAAGTAACCTATTTAGATCCTGAAGCAAACGGTTTAATTGATTTAAACAAGCTTGCTTCAGCCTTACGTGATGACACCGTATTAGTAAGTATCATGCACGTAAATAATGAAATTGGCGTAATACAAGATATTGCTGAGATTGGTGAGATGTGTCGTGCTCGTAAGATCGCGTTTCATGTGGATGCGGCACAAAGTGCCGGAAAAATCCCTTTAGACATTCAACAGTTAAAAGTTGATTTGTTGTCAATTTCTGCACACAAAATGTACGGTCCAAAAGGGATTGGCGCATTATATGTTCGTCGTAAACCTCGTATGCGCTTAGAAGCTCAAATGCATGGTGGTGGGCATGAACGCGGTATGCGTAGTGGTACTTTGCCAACACATCAAATTGTTGGTTTTGGTGAAGCGTGTCGAATCGCTAAAGAAGAAATGTCACAAGACTTAGCACACGTTACTGCTATGCGAGATCGCTTATGGGCAGGCATTGATAACTTAGAACAAGTATTTATTAATGGCGACGTTGATAAGCGTTATCCAGGCAATTTAAATGTCAGCTTCAACTTTGTTGAAGGTGAATCGCTCATCATGGCATTAAAAGATTTAGCGGTATCAAGTGGCTCTGCTTGTACATCAGCAAGTTTAGAACCATCTTACGTGTTACGCGCGTTAGGATTAAATGACGAAATGGCACATAGCTCAATTCGCTTTAGCTTTGGCCGTTTTACTACCGAAGAAGAAGTCGATCATGCTATCAGTATTATTTCAAAAGCGATTGAGCATTTACGTGAAATGTCACCGCTTTGGGAAATGTATAAAGATGGTGTTGATTTAGATTCAGTTGAATGGGTAGCGCACTAATTCGCTAGCGTTATCAGGAGAGAATATTATGGCTTACAGTGAAAAAGTAATTGATCATTATGAAAACCCTCGTAATGTGGGTTCATTTAGCAAAGAAGATCCACAAATAGCAACCGGTATGGTTGGTGCTCCGGCGTGTGGTGATGTAATGAAACTTCAATTAAAAATTACCGAAGAAGGTATCATTGAAGATGCTAAATTTAAAACTTATGGTTGTGGTTCAGCAATCGCTTCAAGTTCACTTGTGACTGAGTGGGTTAAAGGTAAGAGTATTGATGAAGCATCGGGCATTAAAAACACTGACATCGCTGAAGAGTTAGCGTTACCGCCAGTGAAAATTCATTGCTCAATTCTAGCGGAAGATGCTATCAAAGCAGCGATTGAAGATTACCGTACTAAGCACGGTGAATAGGTAGGCATTGAATGACTATTTCAATGACTCCAGCCGCTGCAGAACGTGTCAGGTCTTTTGTTACAAATCGTGGTAAAGGGCTTGGCTTACGTTTAGGCGTAAAAACAACGGGTTGCTCAGGCTTAGCTTATGTACTTGAATTTGTAGATGAGCTTAACGATGACGATCAAATGTTTGAGGTTGATGACGTCAATATCATCATTGACGGTAAGAGCCTTGTTTACCTTGATGGCATTGAATTAGACTTTGTCAAAGAAGGGTTAAATGAAGGTTTTAAATTCACAAACCCTAATGCCAAAGGTGAATGTGGTTGTGGCGAAAGCTTTAATGTGTAACGTTTAAGCTTTCTGCTACCGATCAAATATCCTCTGATAATCAACCTAAATTAAGTGGTAAATGTGAACTATTTTGAAATATTCGGGCTTGAAGAAAAATTTTCGCTTGAACTGAATACCTTAACAGAACGTTATCAAACCATTCAAAAAAGTGTGCACCCTGATCGCTTTGCTCATGCAAGCAATCAAGAGAAATTACTTGCTGCAAAAAAATCTACATTGATAAATGATGCTTATCAAACGTTAAAAAATCCATTAAGTCGCGCTGAATATATGCTTGAATTACGAGATGTCTCGTTACCTAACGAGCAGGCGTCATTTAGTGATAATGCCTTTTTGATGAGACAAATGGAACTACGCGAAATGCTTGCAGAAGTAAAATTTGCTGATAATGTTGAAAGTGCTGTTTTTGAAGCGTCACAAGTATTAGAAGTTGAATTTGAGCAGCACTTCAAAGCAATGCAAGTTGCCCTAATTGATAATACAGAAGCATCAAACAAGCAAGCAAGTGAATTGCTTCGTAAGCTTAAATTTTACCAAAAATTACATGTAGAGTTAGATCGTTTAGAAGACTTATTGTTTGACGATTAACTGACTCACGTAAACCGACAAAATTAAAGAGCTCAAACATGGCGTTATTACAGATTGCAGAACCAGGCCAAAGTACTGTACCTCATGAACATAAATTGGCAATAGGTATTGATTTAGGTACAACCAATTCATTGGTCGCCACGGTTAAAAGTGGTTTAGCAGAAACAATTTCTGATGATAAACAACGTGATATTTTACCTTCCGTTGTCAGCTACCAAGAAACAGAAACCCTTGTTGGTGATGAAGCAAAGGCATTTTCTATTTCTGATCCTGAAAACACCATTGTTTCAGCAAAGCGCTTAATTGGCCGCTCATTAGCAGATATTCATACCAAATATCCTTCACTTCCTTATCAGTTTTGTGGTGATGACTCTCATCCAAGCATTCAAACGCGAAGTGGTACGATAAACCCTGTACAAGTGTCTGCACAATTATTACAACACTTAGGCCAGCGAGCAGAACAAGCCCTTGGTGGCGAGTTAACAGGCGCTGTTATCACAGTGCCTGCATACTTCGATGATGCTCAACGCCAAAGTACTAAAGATGCAGCAAAGCTTGCAGGTTTAAATGTACTTAGGTTATTAAACGAACCGACAGCTGCTGCGGTAGCCTACGGGTTAGATAGTAAACAAGAAGGGGTTATTGCCGTTTATGATTTAGGCGGTGGTACCTTTGACATCTCCATTTTACGTCTTAATAAAGGTGTGTTTGAAGTACTCGCAACCGGTGGTGATTCTGCCCTTGGTGGTGATGACTTTGATCAGGTCTTAGTTGATTTTATTATTGAACGTGCAGGGCTGTCACGCCCACTTTCTACTTCTGTCGAGCGCCAATTATTAGAACAAGCAACGCAAACCAAAGAAGCGCTTTCATCAAGTGAAACACATAAAATATCAGTACCTCTTACCAATGGCGATGATTGGCAAGGTGAGATTCACAAAGCAGAATTTGAACAGCTGATACAGCCTTTGGTGAGTAAAACCATGAGAGCCTGTCGTAGAGCATTAAAAGATGCAGATGTTAGTGCTGCTGAAGTGAAAGAAGTGGTGATGGTGGGCGGTTCTACTCGTGTACCATTGGTAAGAACTGATGCAGAGAGCTTTTTCAAGCGAACACCACTCACCTCAATTGATCCTGATAAAGTTGTGGCAATAGGTGCTGCCATTCAAGCAGATATTCTTGCCGGTAACAAACCCGATAGTGATGTACTGTTACTTGACGTGATCCCATTATCGCTCGGTTTAGAAACCATGGGCGGTCTGGTTGAAAAAGTGATTGCTCGTAATACCACCATTCCTGTCGCTAAAGCGCAAGAGTTTACCACTTTCAAAGATGGCCAAACGGCAATGGCGATACATGTGTTACAAGGTGAACGTGAACTTGTTGATGACTGCCGCTCACTAGCACGATTTGAGCTTCATGACATTCCACCTATGGCAGCAGGTGCTGCACATATTCGTGTAACCTTTAAGGTAGATGCCGACGGTTTACTTGCTGTGACAGCAATGGAAAAATCAACGGGTGTTGAAGCAAGTATTGAAGTTAAACCTTCTTTTGGATTAGCAGATAACGAAATCACAGAGATGCTACATGCATCTGTTGCTAATGCCCAAGAAGATATGCAAGCGCGTATGTTAAAAGAGCAACAAGTTGAAGCTGCTCGAGTGATTGAATCTGTTAACGCAGCGCTCGCTGCTGACAGCCACTTATTGTCAGCCGATGAAGTAGCTGCTATCGAGAAAGTACTGGCTGAATTAGCGAAAGTTAGTCAAGATCAAAGTGCTGATGCGATTGAAGCGGTGATAGAAAAAGTAAATGTGAAAACAGCGGCCTTCGCAGAACGCAGAATGGACGCTTCGATTAATAAAGCCTTGTCAGGCCACACGGTTGACGACTTATAGAAGAGTAAAGAGACATCATGCCAAAAATTATCGTATTACCTAATGAAGATTTATGCCCTGATGGTGCAGTATTAGAAGCAGAAGCAGGTGAAAGTGTGTTAAATGTCGCGTTAAAGAATGACATTGATATTGAACATGCTTGTGAGAAAGTATGTGCATGTACCACTTGCCATGTGATTATTCGTGAGGGCTTTGACTCTTTAGACGAGAGTGACGAACTTGAAGACGACATGCTAGACAAAGCTTGGGGCTTAGAACCTGAGTCACGTTTAGGTTGCCAAGCCATTGTAGCCGATGAAGATTTAGTGGTTGAAATTCCGAAATACACTGTAAATATGGTGTCTGAAAATCACTAATATCACATCTAACTAAGTGCTGAAAAGCAATAACACTTTTAATGTTATTGCTTTTTTTATATGAGAATTATTTAAATATCACATTGTGTTTTAATTCTTTAACTATTGAACAAAGCCTTGCTATCACGTAGTATTTGCGCTGATTTAGGTGTCTTCAATGTATATATCATACCGAATGAATATTACCCATTGAAGGTGAAACGTGAAACTGGTGAGAACCCAGTACTGCCCCCGCAACGGTAACTGTGAGCAGCAACAAAAACCACTGTATTTAGCAACGATTCATTACGTAAGATTCGTGAATATGGGAAGGTGTTGCAAACGCGATGAACAGGAGTCCGGAGACCGGCCTAAATGATACTCGACAACTGCGGTGGGCGGTATTCAGGGCTGTAAATGGTGTTGATAATACGTAAATAAATATGCATCTTACGTAACACTGTATTTAACGTAGATGTTAATCACCCTCAACGTTAAATTGCTTCAACCATTCTCAACTTTGATTTCAAACACCGTGAAAATTAATTTTCAATAACGGGAATGTTATGAAATCAGTCAATACTACTTATTCGAAGAGTTTATTCATTGGGATATTTATTACCCTAATTTTACTTATGCTTGCTACCCGCACGCATCATTTTTCTAGTTTAAATCACCTGCCAAGTGCTTCAATTGCAATTTTTTTCTTAGCGGGTATGTATCTACGAAACATTAGTGTTTTTTGGTTCTTTTATCTTTTAACCGTAGGCATCGATCTTGGTTCATCTTATTTCCGAGGACAATTTGGTGACTGCATCACCACTTCTTACCCTGCATTGGTGCTAAGTTATGGTGTCATGTTTATGGTTGGCTACTATACAAAGCCAAAATGGCAAGAAGGCTCTTTATTCAATAACGTACTTAAGGTTGCGTTGGGGTTATTCATCGCAAGCACAATTGCATTTTTTATCTCCAATGGTAGTTATTATACATTATCCGGTAAATTTACTGATTTATCGTGGGCGGAATACGCAACCCGTGTTGATAAGTATTACTTACGCTATCTTTCTAACCCTATGGTTTACGTGATATGCGCACTTATCATAGATGTTATTATTCGTCATTTCTTTACTGAAAAGTCTATAGCAGTAATAGACAATAAAAGGGCATAGCTATAATGACGAAAAAAGTAAAGCTCGATAAACAAACACCGCTCTTTCAAGCAAATTCTAGTGATAATAAGGGTGCTAAGGTCAGTTGCTCAGCATTAGTTATTGCTGCTCCTCACTCTGGTAGTGGTAAAACAACCGTTACTGCGGCATTAGCACGTTATCATCGTAATCAAGGACGCAAAGTAACAGTGTTCAAAGTTGGGCCAGACTTTATAGACCCGATGATTTTACGACAGGCCAGCGGTGAACTTGTTTATCAATTAGACTTATGGCTCGTTGGTGAACAGGGCTGCCAAGAATTACTTTATCGAGCGGCTTTACAGTCAGATCTAATTTTAATTGAAGGCGTTATGGGGTTATTTGACGGCACACCAAGCAGTGCTGATTTAGCAACCTATTTTAATATCCCTGTACTTGGTGTGATTGATGCAAAAGCAATGGCACAAACCTTTGCGGCGGTCACTCATGGTTTAGCAAATTACCGGCCTGAATTGCCCTTTGCTGGAGTCATCGCAAATCGCGTAAATAGCGATAGACACGCTGAATTGTTAGCAGAAAACCTGTCTGGGGAATATCGCTTTTATGGGCGGTTACCCACTGATAAGTTGGTTACGCTTCCCGAACGTCATTTAGGGTTAGTACAAGCAAAAGAACTTAGTGGTATTGATCAACAATTAGATAAAGCGGCTGACCATATAGCGGATACAAAGTTAACAGATTTACCTGCGAAAGTTGATTTTTATAACATAGAAAATAATAGTCAATATGATCTTATTAAAGGTGCTTTGGTTGGAACAACTGTTGTTATAATCAAAGACCATGCCTTTAGTTTTATTTATGCTGCCAATATAGCTTTTTTACAGCAAGCGGGTGCCGAAATTGTTTTTTGTTCAGCACTTGAAGATAAGCGATTGCCAAGTGGAGATATTTTGTATGTTCCAGGGGGCTACCCTGAACTATATGCTGAGCAATTGATGAACAATACATTATTCATTCATGATGTGAAATGCTTTGCAACAAGTGGCAAGCCTATTCTCGCTGAATGTGGCGGGATGCTGTATCTTTTAGAACAACTGACAGATCTCAAAGGTCAAACTTACACAATGGCAGGTGTAATGCCGGGTAAAGCGAAAATGCAAGATAAGCTCGCAGCAATTGGTTCGCAATGGGTTGAGTTACCTTTGCAGCCTGGTGGCACATTACAAAATAATGTTATGCGTGGTCATAGTTTTCATTATTCTTGTGCAGAGGTAAGTCTTGAACCTTGGTGTCAAACTATTCATCACCCCAGTGAGCGAGCAGGGGAGTTTGTATATCGGAGCAACAATATTCTTGCGTCTTACATGCACTGGTATTTTCCTAGTAACCCGCAACTAGCATTACAATTTTTTAGTAAGACGAGTGATATTGATGGTAATGTTAAAGATGTATAGAAAATAGTTTTATAATGATAAAAACGGTATTTTTTTTAGCACGACATGGTGAAACGTATTGGAATAAAGCAATGCGTTTTCAAGGGCATTTAGATAGTGCTTTAACTGAGTTAGGTCAGTGGCAATCACAGCAACTAGCTCAGCGAGTAAAGATGAATAATATTGATATAATTTATTCGTCGCCGCTCGGGCGAGCACAAGCTACAGCAAAAATTTGTCAAAAGATACTGAACAGACCTTATCAAGTCGAATCTGAGTTAATTGAACGAAACTTAGGTTTATGGCAAGGGCAACGTGTTGAAGAAGTGGCTTTACATCCTGATTATGATGAAATATTGCAACAATTCAGTAAGCTTTCTTCTCACGGTGGAGAAAGCGCTATTGCATGTAGTGAGAGGATTCAACGGAAACTTCATCAGGTAGCTAAACACTATAGTGGCGCTAAAATATTGGTCATTTTTCATGGGGAAGCACTCAGGTGCTTTTTAGCTGGATTAGGTAAAGTGTCAAAGGCCAATGCTTATGAGCAATTTCAAAATGGTTGTATGCTCAAGCTTGCTTATCACACCGAGCCACCATATTTTCACATAGGAAGTGAATAATGATGGCTGAATGGTTAACGACTGTTGACACACTATTTCATCCGTTTAGTGTCTCACTAACGTTGTTATTAGCATTACTGTTAGATGCTTTATTTGGTGAAGCTAAACGCTTTCATTATTTAGTTGGTTTTGGGTATTTAAGCGACGTAGTAGAGTTAACATTAAACCCAAATAAAGCGGCATTAAATCACGTTGAACATCCTTTGATACGCAGTGGTTATGCGGTTTTCCTTGGCCTTGTTGCTTGGCTTTTTTTAGTACTTCCTTTATCTGTTATTTGTTATTTTTGGCTTAATGACTTTGATTGGTATGGTCAAATTGTTGTTGATGCTTTTATCCTTTATCTCGCGTTAGGCGGTCGAAGCTTGAAAGAGCATGCTATGCAAGTGTATAGACCATTAATCAAAGGAGATATGAAAAGTGCTCGTCAATTCACTGGCTACTTGGTCAGCAGAGAAACCGAAACACTTTCAGACAATGAAATGTCGAGAGCGACTGTTGAGTCTGTGTTAGAAAATGGGCACGACAGTGTAATAGCGTCATTAACTTATTATGTTATTGGTGGCATTCCACTAGTGATAATTCATCGTTTAGCTAATACGCTAGACGCCATGTGGGGTTATAAAACAGCTAGGTATTTATCTTTTGGTTTCGCTAGCGCACGTTTGGATGACCTATTAGGGTTTATATCGGGTAAAATATGTACTGTGTTATATGCAATGCAAGGTTCGTTTATTTTGGCGCTTAAAAACGCTTATCAACAAGGTAATCAATATAAAAGTCATAATGGCGGCTGGGTTATGTCAGCGGGTGCTACAGTGCTTTGTCGTGTGATTGGAGGGAAGGCAAGCTATCATGGTGATAGTTTATGTTCTCCAATCATGGGGATAGGTAAACCTGTTAATATTGATGATATTCCTCGTAGTACTGATCTAGTTAAACGAGCCAGCATTGGCTTTGTTTTAATAGTGTTTGGTTATCAGCTAGTCACATATTTTTATTAAACCATTACTTACAAGGTTACATTCATGGCTTTAATTCATGGTGGACAACTTAGACAGGTCGCGAATGATTACAACATTCCAATACATGATTGGTTAGATTTATCTACAGGTATTGCCCCCTTTAGTTATCCAATTCCAAACATACCCGGTATTGCGTGGCAACAGTTACCTCAATTCTCGCCTGCTTTACACGACGCAGCACTGCAATATTATCAATGTGCCAATATACTCGTGAGTAGCGGAAGTCAGTCACTTATTAGTGTATTACCCACATTGTGGATGAAAAAGAACCCTCTTTCAACGAGTGTTTTTTTACCCATTAAGGGCTACAAAGAGCATGCCCAAGCATGGAAAAATATGGGGTTTGAGCTTCAATGGTATGACGATGAATTACCCGCATTAGCACAATTACCGCAGCATTGTGTATTAGTGGTGATCAACCCTAATAACCCAACAGGTAAATTATTTAGCCGAGAAACGTTAAAGCAATATCAACAATCCATTAGCAATCGTCAAGGACTGTTTGTTATTGATGAAGCGTTTATGGATGTGGTCACGCCAAGTCAGTCAATGTCTAAACACATTAATGATAGTAATACAGTCGTACTTAAGTCATTTGGAAAATTTTTTGGTTTAGCGGGGATCCGGATCGGCTTTATCATTGCCAATCCATTGTGGCTAACTTCTTTTGCAGAACATTTAGGACCTTGGCAGGCAAACGGGCCTGCTCAGCGTATTGCTGAACATGCTTTGCAAGATTTTGTCTGGCAAAAACATCAAAAGGAGATGCTTTCGCAACAACGCCAAGCATTAACAAAGCTATTATTCAGCCATTTTGGTGATGTGATTAATGGCACTGATTTATTTCTAACGGTGAGTTTAGAAAAACAAAATCAGGCGGTGAACATTTATGAGGGCTTATGTAAACAAGGGGTTTATGTGCGATTGACCGATGAGCAGCAATCACTACGTTTTGGTATACCTAAGCCAGAAGATATGGAACGATTGTCGCAGTCACTTAGCAACGTAATGTTATCTATTTCAGAATTATGCTGAGTTTATTGCCGCGAGAAGGTGCAAGGAATACTTGTTAGTTATTGTTTTTCTGATAAAAGGTAAAAATACTCTCGCCAATAGCTGCAATGGCTTTATTTCGCTCTTTCATCGTCGCTTCGGTTTGCGTTAAATAAATTGAAATAATAAGTGGCGTTTGATCTTTTGACCAAACAACTGCGGCTATAGCTCGAGAGCCATAGCCTCCGGCGCCCGAACGATCTGCAATTGACCAATGCTCAGGAAGTACTGAACGTAATAGGCTTGCTGTGACTTTGTTATCAATCATCCACTGCGTTAACTGTGCTTTTGACGGATCTTTTAATATATTGCCAAATAATAATGTGTGTAAAGATTTAACCATGGCAATAGGAGACGTAGTATCTCTTTTATCATTTTTGAGGGCTTGGTTTAACTCGGGTTCTATACGATCTAACCTCGTAACATTATCGCCAATATCACGCATAAATTTTGTTAATGCTGTAGGTCCTTTTATCCCTGTTAGTATAATGTTAGCTGCGGTATTATCACTCATCGTCATGGTAGCAGAACAAGCCTGTTTTAGTGACATTTTCTTACCAACCATGTGCTTTGTTACAGGGGACCAATATACTAAATCGCTTTTAGTGATTAACGTTGATGAATCAAAAGATTGCACGCCTTTTTCAACATCAGCGAGTAACTTTGCGCATGCGAGCACTTTAAATGTGCTCATTAAGGGGAAACGAGAATTGCCGTTATAATGCCATAAGCTTTGTTTTTCTACATCGAAAATAGCAACACCAAAATCTGCGTTAAGTAGGCGTTCTTGTTTTTTGATTTGATTTACTATGATGCTTTCCTGTGAAGAAAAAGCGATAGAAATATGGCTAAATAACGCAAGTAATATAGTAATACATGTGCGGTTATACGGTGTGGTAAAAAATTTCATCATGTTTCTCTTGTTATTGTTAGTATGGCGTGTTGATTTTCTAAGGCGGTTTCACTTATTTATGGGGGACAACCTCATTACATAAGTTCAGTCTCGTATAAACACCAAATATAACTTGCCCTAGATACCTTAGTTGGTTTTTATATGAAACACCTTAAAAAGTTCAGCACGCTCTAAATTGTATTACTATACAGGCATGTGATGGGAATATTATGTTCAACTAATGATCAATTATGACAAAATATGGCAAGTTATTTCTGAACATATTAATGTGTACTAGTTATCCCGAGCTCAGGTTGATTAGGCGTTTAATACCAATTCGCATAAATATTCGGTCATTCAGCGAGAATTAAACGCTTTAGAGGCACGGCGTTGATTGCAGAGAATGGTTATTCAGGAGA
>NZ_MKQD01000051.1 GCF_001913705.1 Thalassotalea sp. PP2-459
GCCCTTTGGGAGCGTGTTAGAGGCGCGATAATTGCGCAAAACGTGTTTGATGTAGAACAACTATACCTGCACACGTTTCGCTTATTCTCCCACCGCTGACATCGCTCTGAACTGACTTAATCTTTATGCGAATTGGTATAACATCTTAGTGGCGGTGTTATCAATCCCATTCATCATGTCTATAAACTTGCTCCTAACATTCTCTGTGTACAAAGGGTCTCAACAAAACACATTGTTCGCATTATTATGTTTTGTACATTTATCAGTATTTGTTTCACGTTTTGCTATCAATGGTTTGACATAGAACAGTCAGACTTTCTTGACAGGTTAAGCGACTCAGCTTTAACCTTATTATTAGGCTTTATTGTTATTTGTCTGATTGGCCCAGTATTAGAAGAGATTGTATATCGAGGAATACTATTTACTGTACTACAACGTACAGGAATGCATACTTCACTTGTACTAATTATAACAACATCAATTTTTACCTTTATACATGTTCAATATGACGCTCAACAACTCGCCTTTATTTTTATTTACGGTTTATTGCTCGGGATCATTAGATACAAAACTAATAATATTCTATTATGTATTGCAATTCACATGATACATAACGTTTACAATTTATTTTTTTATATATAGCTACCCTGGCAGCAATGCACTTTTAGGAAGCGCTTATTCACCTTAAAACCACTTTCAAATGATTGATTATTTAAGATAAAAAACCACGTTAGAAAACGTGGTTTTATCATTGAAATTATGGCTTAGAATTTATAAGTTGCTTTTACGTAATAGAATGCGCCGTTGTAATCAAACGGCCCGCTTTCAAAATACATAGCCCCTGCATAGTCTTCACTTAATTCATAGGGTAGTTCTTCTGCTTCTTGATCAAAGATATTATTTGCACCCGCAGATAATGTCCAAGAATCGCTGAAGAAATAACTCACTTCTGCATCAAAAGTAACAGCAGCATCAGCATCGGCACTTGCACCACCATCATCAGCATGAACAGCCCAGTATTCTCCGTAATAGTTACCACGAATAAACATCGACACATCATCCCAAGACTGTGATATCGTTAGCGTGCCACGATGCTCTGGAATGCCCTCTTCTAATCGACGTACTTTAACTTCACCAGTGGCATCAGAAAACCTATCGACTTCTGTTTCATTAAAGTTATACGCTAAAGCAAATGCGGTATCTCCTCCAAACAATTGCATCGAATAATTTGCAACTATATCAAGGCCATTCGTGGTAGTATCAAAGTCATTCGCAAAGAATGTAACGCTGGAAATTGATTTATCCTCAATACCAAGTTGATCTAACACCGCACGCGTAACTTCAAATTTATCTGTTTGCTGAATACGATCTGTCACTTCTATTTGATAAATATCCGCAGTTAAGAAAAAGTCCCCCTGTTGATAAACTAAACCCGCAGCAAAACTTTTAGACTCTTCAGGTTCAAGTTCTTTACCCCCATAATACATTGATAACGGATTTGTCGGAGGAAACGTTGCCGATTGTACGAGTTCCCCTTCAACAAATGACGTTTGCGTATTTACGACATTAGCTTGTCCCACGGTTGGTGCACGAAACCCTGTACTATGTGATCCACGAACGGATAAATTATCTGTCAATTGATATTGCGCGGTTATTTTATAATTGGTTGTAGCACCAAAAGAATCAAAGTCTTCATACCTTAATGCACCTCCTAATAAAAAATAATCTGTCATCTGAGCTTCGATATCTACGTATGCAGCAAAAGATCTACGTTCTTTTGTACCTTGAGATTCAGGACTAAAACCAGCAAAACCATGAGAACCAACACTAAACCCTTGCGATGCTAAAACACCACTATCCCAAGAGGCTCTCTCGCCGGGCTTAATTTCAAAGCTTTCTTCACGCCACTCAACACCCATTGCAACGCTAGCATCATCCTCCAATCCCCAATCAAACGTTTTATTGATATCGAAATTAAAGGTTTTTTCTAGCTGAACATAACTACCCGTTTTGAAAGAAAGATCACCCTGTTCTGGCCCCATTGAAGGGTTCACGGTATTACGTAATGTATATTCTGATTCATTGCGCCCTACACCACCACTTAAATCAAAAAACCAGCCATCTAAAAAGCCTGATTTAAATTCACCGTCAACTCCCATTGTTAATGAAGTATCATTTATATCTCCAGTAAATTGTGGAGTATAGCCACCAGGTAGTAATTGATTGAACGCCCAACAATTATCATTATTAGCAACTTGTTGATAAGCAGAAGTATCAAGGATATTTGGTACACTGGTATCATTAACGTAATCAACCAATGTGACATCTATAGGACAGCCACTTATGCTATTACCGCTGCTGTCTAAACCTTGTAAGTCACCAACAAGCCATACTTTTCTTGTTGGATTACCATCACCATCACCATCAGGATCCCAAAAGAAATCATTAACGTCTTTACTAAAAACACCACCACGGTTTTGTGGGTTTCGGTAATAATACCCCCCCGTTGCAGTACGTTCAGAGTAGTTACCAAACATGTAAAATTGTTTATCATCTCCCAAATCTAAACCAACATTAGCGAATACCGTTATATCATCATCAATTTCTGGATTACCCCATACCATCGCAGGATCATTAATATGAGTATTACCGGCTTCACTTAACGCTAACGCATCATTACGCTGAACACTTCGACTAGTAGCATCAGCTGTTTTATATTGAAAGCTTAAATTCGCAAAACCGTATTTAGTAAATGGCAACCCGATATTGCCATCAACAGTCGTTGCGGCACCGTCACCTTCACCATACTCACCTCTACGAACAGATATCGACCCGCCGTCTGCATCATCTTTTAAAACAAAATTCATCACACCTGCTATCGCGTCAGACCCATATTGAGCGGCTGCACCATCGCGCAATACCTCAACTTGTTTAAGTGCAATAGATGGGATAACAGAAATATCTGGACCTTGTGCGCCATCATTTACCCCACCACCTTGAAAAGCAATGACTGAGGCACGATGACGTCGCTTTCCGTTTACCAGAATTAACGTACTATCAGAGGAGAGCCCTCTTAGATTTATTGGCCTAATAAAAGATGCGGCATCGGATATAGGCTGTGCTCTTGCGGCAAACGAAGGCACCGCAGCTTGTAATTGATCAAGCATATCTGTTGATGCGTTTTTCCCAAGCTCGTCTGCACCAACAATATCGACGGGAACCGGCGACTGAGCGACAGAACGCGGTGCTGAACGAGTACCAACCACAGCAATTCGCTCAACCTCTTTTTCAGCATTAGACGATTCGGTTTCTTCAGCAAATGAGGGGGATATACCAAGTGCTATGCTAATAGCAAGTGCTAGCTTAGTAGCACGATTTAACTTAGACATATTATTTCCTTCCTGGCGTTTAAATGTATTTAATTTTAATTATTTATTTTTATAATTTTATCGATCTGACGCGATCGCTTAATCACGAATTCAGACCTCTATTGGGTATAAGCTACGATTTAGTGGTTTACAAGTTTGCAGTTTTTACTTAACGAAGTTTAAGAATTAGTAATAAGCGTCATGAATACAATATTAAATAGCTATAAGTGACTCATTGAATTTAATAAAGCTTGTAGAAAGCTTTATAAAACAAAGGTTATTATTATCGACGATAAAGAGAGGTTTTAAGTTGATGACGTAATTTCTACGATTAAAATTATAAAATATTGATATTAAAATACTGAATAAAATAGCAAAAAAGTCTTAAAAACACCCTAAGTAAATGTTTGATAGATCCATAAATTAACCGAATTGATAAGTAAACAATAATTCTTGAATCATATATATAGGCTAAAAAGTTCGAGATTGAATCAAACGTTATACTTAATATTTTACTGAGGGAGGTTACAGAAAAGTAATAGCAATCATTGTAAGTTATCGTGACGGTGAAACGTCGGTATATAGAGGCGAATATTGCAAAAACACGAATATAACACGAGCGTACATTGAACTTTTCAGTTATCTATTGCGCAAATATTGCTAACAATTATCATCAAAATTCAATGCACATTCGTGAGAGTTTTCAAATAACTATTCAGCAGGCAACACTAATGCTTCAACAGAACCAAAGCCAATTCTTACTGCTCCAGCTTTTTCACACCAACCTTTCATTACCACGTTGTCTCCATCCTCTAAGAAGGTACGAGTCTCACCATTTGGTAAGTTAATAGGCTCAGAACCTGCGTTTGATAATTCTAACAACGACCCTGCTTCATCTGGATTTGGCCCTGATTGCGTACCAGAACCAAACATATCGCCAGCCCTCAAATTACAACCGTTAACCGTATGATGTGCCACCATTTGATTGACAGTCCAATAAGAGTCATTGAAGTTAGATGTTGATAGTGGTGTAGCTTCTTGATTAGCTGCGCGCATTTTTTCAGTTTCAAGTAGCACTTGCAATTGAATGTTGTAAGCACCAGTTTCACGGTTTTCTGCTGATTCCAAGTAATCCATAGGTTGCGGATCATCTGAATCACGCGTCCAGGCACCTCGATATGGCATTAGTGCTTCAGAAGTGACTATCCAAGGAGATATAGTTGAAGCGAAGCTTTTCGACAAAAATGGGCCTAATGGCTGATATTCCCATCCTTGTATATCGCGCGCTGACCAATCATTAAATAGACATAAACCAAATACATGATCATCTGCCTTATTGATACTTATTGGCTCACCAAGATCATTACCTTTACCAACAAAAATACCCACTTCAAGCTCATAATCTAAGCGTTTACAAGGGCCAAAACTTGGCTCAGTTGCTGTTGGTGCTTTAGTTTGCCCTTTAGGTCGTTTAAAGCTGCTGCCTGAAATTTCAATCGAAGATGAGCGACCGTGATAACCAATAGGGACCCATTTATAGTTAGGTAATAATGGATTATCTGGACGAAACTTTTTACCGACAGAGGTTGCATGGTGAATCGAAGTATAAAAGTCGGTATAGTCGCCAATATTGCACGGTAATGCATATTCAACATCTGACATATCTACTAAGCAATTTTCCAGCACTTGTTGATGAGCAGAGCCTTCTGATAATGCATCAGACAGTACTTTTCGTAGTTCACTCCATGCTTCTTTACCCATTGCCATAAAATCATTTAACTGCTCTTTTGCGCAAGCAGAAATAGCTTCCGCGGCTAAGCCAGTAAAAACCTTCGCTTCTTTAACTGCAGCTAAATCAACTACTTTATCGCCAATCGCTACACCACCTCGAAAAGACTCCTCATTGCCTTTTCTACGAAAAATAGCAAAAGGTAAGTTTTGAATCGGAAAATCACATTTATCTTGGTTAGCAGAGCTTACCCAGCTTTTAAGTGATGGATTATGCGTCGCATTTAACTTGAGATTAGATGACATTAAAACACTCCATAAGTCAGCATGTTACTAAGGCTGTTAATACATGCTATAAAATTTTTCTCATTATAACAGTGGCCGAAATAAACGCTATGTCGTGGGTTGAACTGCAAGAGAATGTTTGTCACTGCTCTTTGCACATATATGTTTACACTACAGTATGATTATCAATACACTATGCATATGAACCCGCCAAGTCGTGTGTTTACATGAATCATGCAATAAACCATTGGCTACCCTTTGATATATCTCCTTATTTTCTTAAGCAAAATATTTAAGAGTAGGCTATACATTAAAATACCCTACATTAAAATATACTCGTTATGCCTTTATCTTTTTTGACACAAAAAGCAACCGTAGACTCATCTCCTTGGCGTGTTCTCATTGTTGATGATGAAGAAGATATTCATCAGATCACCAAAATGGCATTAAAACGCTTCGAATTAGATGGACGTAAACTTACTTTTTTACATGCATATTCTGCAGAAGAAGCAAAAAGCGTTTTATTAGAAGAACAAGATATTGCGCTGGTGTTTTTAGATGTTGTAATGGAAAGCGATGATGCTGGATTGTTACTAGCCAAATGGATTCGCCAAGACCTCAATAATCAATTTTCCCGTATCGTTTTACGTACAGGGCAACCCGGACAAGCCCCAGAAGAAAAAGTCATCGTAGAATTTGATATTAATGATTACAAAGAAAAAACAGAACTAGATCGTAAAAAACTATTCACAACTGTATTTACTGCACTGCGTGCTTACCGCGATATTATTGAAGTCGATAAAGCGCGAAAATATCAAGAACGGTACCGTTCAGGTTTAGAACGCGTTATTGATGCCACTGGAAATGTATTAGAGCAGCGCTCTCTTAGAGAGTTTTTCAATGGTTTATTAGAGCAAATCATGTCGTTATTACAAATTAACCAACAAAGCATGCTGCTGCAAGTGAAAGGTTTAGGAGCAATTTACACTGAAAATGATTTTCAAGTGATTGCAGAGATATCTAATAACGATGAAAACATTGCTAAAAAACAAGCATTCGAATACCTAAATTTAGCAATCAAAGAAAAACGAAGTATATTTAAAAACAACGTGTTAGTTGGGTATTTCCCCAGTAATAGCGAGAAAATAAGCTTACTGTATTTAAGCGGTATTGAGTCGCTATCAGATATTGACGCAAAACTCCTTGAAGTATTTTCAGGGAATATTAGCTTAGCGTTCGATAATTTATTACTCAATCGAGAGATTGTTGAAACCCAAGAAGAGCTTATTTACCGCTTAGGTGATGTTGTAGAATCTCGTTCCAATGAAGCAGGTAATCATATTCGCCGAATGGCTGAAGTATCTTATATGTTGGCAATCAAATCAGGTATGGATTTGTCTGAAGCTGAATTATTAAAACAGGCTGCTCCAATGCATGACATTGGTAAAATTTCCACACCAGACCGTATATTACTGAAACCAGGGAAATTAACTGATGATGAAATGGATGAAATGAAGCTACATCCTACTATAGGTGAAAGCATTCTTCATGGTTCTAAACGCCCCATATTACAAGCTGCGGCAATCATTGCGGCTCAACATCATGAAAAATTTGACGGTACAGGTTACCCTAGAGGGCTTGCTGGTGAAAATATCCACCTGTTTGCACGTATTGTTTCAGTTGCAGACGTATTCGATGCACTTACCCATAAGCGTTGCTATAAAGATGCTTGGCCACTCGAAAAAGTACAATCTTTTTTGCGTGAAGCTGCTGGAACGCATCTTGATCCCAACATAGTTAACATTATGTTAGAAAACATTACTTTGGCCGTGGAAATTAACCAAAAGTACCAAGATGATTAATTTAAAATCATACTAAAACACATATAACCATAAAATTCAGTTACTTACCAGATGAGTAAGGTAAACTAATTAAATAGGCTAAACCTTTACCTTCTTCACTTTTTACTTTTATTTTTCCTTCCAAAGATTGTACTAAATTATAAATTAAATGTGTGCCTAAGCCACTCCCTCCTTGACCTCGCTTAGTGGTAAAAAAAGGTTCAAATAAACAAGACAATTGTTCGCCTGTTAACCCTTTACCATTATCAGCATAATGAATATTTATCGCAGTTTTTTTACTTCGCACAATAATTTGTATGCGACCATGATCATGTTCATCAAATCCATGAATAAGTGAATTTAAGATCAAATTACTCAAAATTTGTGATAATGCACCCGCATTAATGTTCATCGTTATCTGGTCAGGACATTCAACAATCACCTGATGATTGACTCGTTTTAATTTAGGCTTTAATGATAGTAATATTTCATCAATATATGCCTTTAAATTAATATTACGCGTTTCGTTAGAGGATTGATCAACAGCAACCTGCTTAAAGCTTTTCACTAAAGCTGCGCCTCGTATTGTATTACTTTTTAGTATGGCTAAACCTTGTGCAAGCTCTGTAAAAAAATCTTGTAAGTCTTCTTCTGATAGCATTTGCTCTTCATAGCGGCTTTTAATGAAATTAAACTCCTCCTCCAAATGGCTAACGCCAGTAACACAAATACCTAACGGCGTATTAATTTCATGAGCAATTCCAGCAACTAAGCCCCCTAATGATGCCATTTTTTCTTTTTGCACCAATTCTTGCTGCGTAGTTTGTAAATGTTTAATAGTAATATTTAATTGTTTATTTTGTTGCTCAAGTAACCGGTGTTGCTCGGCAAGCCTCTGCTGTGCATCTCTACGCTGACTTTCATTCACATGGCTTTCAATCGCACTAGCAAGTTGATTTGCAACAAAGTTTAATACCTTTAAGTCGTTGTCAGTATATAGGTTACTGTCTTGATATGTTTGAGCAACAATAACACCATGTAGCGTTTCACCACTAAGCATCGGCGCACCAATCCAACTAGTAAATTCACCCGAACCTAAAACATCTTTTATCTCCCCTTTCGCGATTAAAGTTTCAATAGTACTTTGATTCAAAAGTTGAGGTATTCTGGTTTTTATCACGTAAGAGGTTAACCCCTGTTCTAGCGGGATTATTTTTCCGGTTAGGTCTTTCTCGTCAACGTCTTTTTCATCCACAAAATAAACAAGTTCAATATGCTGTTCTTCTTCATTTAAAAGCGCGATAAAAAAATTATTCGCCTCAATAACAGCATTGGTGATCTCGTGTACTTGCTGATACAAGCTTTGTAGTTCAAGATCATCATGAGAAATTGACGCAATTTTAAATAAAGCATGTTGCAACTTTTCACTATACGTTAGTGCGAGTAGTTCTTGTTCTAATTGTTGGTAACTTGGTTTAAGGTCTTGTTCACTCAATTAAACATTGCCCATTTCATATCTATGTCATGTAAGAATAGACGAAAAATCCACAAGCGGCTTTATAAACCATTTTACAAATAATAAGTGAACGTAGAACTACAATTCAAAGTCACCAAAATCTATATCACTGCTGGTATCAAGTGACTTTTTACTAGGAGGATCAAATAAGGAGGGCTGAGCTTCATCAGCAGTATGTGTTTTTTCTTTCGCTTTAAGTTTGCCATCTTTTCGCTTTTTACGTTGAATACAGCGTTTAATGACTTTTTGTTTATCATCCGAAGTTAAGTTTATCCATAACTGTCTTTCATCACGAGTACGCATACACCCTAAGCAATAGCCTTTGTCATCTGATTGACAAATACCAATACACGGGCTTGGAACATCAAAAAATTCTAATTGCATACATCACGCAGTTAAGGGTCTATAGATTAACTATAACCTATAGACCTATTAAACAAAACTTTCGCTTAAGCAAGCTTATCACTAGCAATATGATAGTCTGGATCTTCAATCACATTAACTTCTACCAAATCACCTGCTTTTTCTAACAACTCTAAGCATTCATTGCTTAAATGTTTCAAGTGCATTTTTTTACCTTGTGCAATATAACGCTCTGCAAGTGTATCTATCGCTTCAATGGCTGAATGATCTGCAACACGAGAGTTTTTAAACTCTACAATGACATCATCACTATCTTTTTCAATCTCAAACTGTTCCAAAAAGCTTGATACTGAACCGAAAAACAGTGGTCCGTTAACTTCGTAAACGGTAGAGCCTTGATCATTTACAAAACGTTCAACAATAACATGTTTTGCATGTTCCCAAGCAAATACTAATGCTGAAACAATAACACCAACAACCACAGCTACAGCCAGGTCAGTGGCAACGGTAACCCCTGAAACTAACACAATGACAAATGCATCAGCTTTTGGTACTTTGCGCATAATACGAAAGCTTGACCATTCAAAGGTACCAATCACCACAATAAACATAACCCCTACCAGCGCCGCCAGTGGTATTTGTTCGATTAGGTCTGATGCAAACAAGATAAAGCAAAGCAATCCAAGTGCAGCAGCAATGCCTGACGCACGACCACGGCCACCTGAATTCACATTAATCATTGATTGACCAATCATGGCACACCCCCCCATACCACCAAAAAAGCCGTTAACGGTATTAGACATGCCTTGAGCAACACATTCTTTATTGCCGCGACCGCGAGTACCGGTTAACTCATCAATTAGCGTTAATGTTAACAATGATTCGATTAAGCCAATAGCAGCAAGCACTAACGCAAAAGGAAAAATAATGCGTAGTGTTTCAAAATTAAACGGGACTTGAGGAATAGCAAACGTTGGCAAGCCTCCAGCAATAGAAGCTGCTGGATCATTTGTCATATCACGTAAATAATCTACCACAGTACGAGCATCTAAATCTAAGCTTTGCGCTAATACTGTAACCACGATAATCGCAACTAAGGAAGAAGGAACCGCTTTAGTTAATTTCGGTAAGAAATGTATAATACCCATGGTAAGTACGATTAAGCCAATCATGGTTGCTAATTGATTGCCTTGCATCCATACGAAGATGCCGTCACTGTTAGCGACTTTAAATTGGCCTAACTGAGCTAAGAAAATAACGATAGCTAAACCGTTTACAAAACCCAACATAACAGGATGTGGTACTAATCGTATGAACTTACCCAGCCTAAATATACCCGCGAGTATTTGTAAAATACCGGTTAACACCACACAGGCAAATAAATACTCAACCCCGTGAAGCGCAACAAGGCTGACCATAACAACAGCCATTGCACCGGTAGCACCTGAAATCATACCTGGACGTCCGCCAAAAATTGACGTAATTAAGCCAACCATGAAGGCTGCATATAAACCGACTAATGGATCCACACCCGCAACAAATGCAAATGCTACTGCTTCTGGCACTAAAGCTAAGGCAACAGTTAAACCAGATAAGACATCATTTTTTAAATTGCCAACTTTGCTGGCTTTTAGTTCAAACATGAGTTTCCCGTGTTTTGTAGGCTATGCCAAAAAATCGGCAGATAAAATATTTAAGAGTCGCTTACTATCTATAAAGCTTAGAAGAAAAGTATGAAAACAAGATGATAAGCGTTAAAAAGCGCGGGAATACTATAGACTCGAAGGGAAAAAGTCAATAAATGCTGATTTTTCAACCGTCAAAATCAGCATTTATTTTATTGATTTTAAATAGAAAACTTTAGCCATTTTCACGTTGCAATAAAAATTCTTTAATTTCATCACGCGAGCCTAAAATATGTTGTTTCATTAATACCATAGCTTTTTCAATATCGCCTGATTTACATAACGCAAGTAATTCGTTATGTTCTGATTCTGCTTTGGAAATACCTCCCGCCCAAAGTAAATGCATGCGAATATAACGATCAGCATTTTTATTCAGCATATTCACAAGTTCTTGTGTTTGTGGTCGATTAGCGCCTGAATATAAACAGTTGTGATAGTCAGAGTTTAATTCACTCCAAGTATTTGCTGCATTCTCTTTGCCAAGGGCTTTATCTAATTTCCCAAGTAGAAGGGTTGCATGCTCTAATGTTTCTTCACTCAAGTTAGGGATTGAAGCAGCCAATAGTTCACACTCTAACATAGCTCGTAATTCGAATAGCTCATCTACCTGTTCAATGTTTAACTCTGTCGCAGTCGCGCCTTTGTGCGGCTCAAACGCAACAAGTCCTTCAGCTTCTAATTGCAATAAAGCTTCCCTGACAGGAATTCGACTAACATTTAATTCTTCAGCTAAAGCAGCTTGACGTAATGGTTGGCCAGCCTTAATTTCACCATTAAGAATTTTCTCCCTTAAGGTCTCAACAACCAATTGGGTTCGTGTTTTGTAAACTATGCTCATAAACGTTTTCCTACTTAAGATGGTGTCCATTATAAGCATTTGTGTATTAAAAAAAAGGAGCTAATGAAATTAGCTCCTTTTTTTATCTAAATTTATCAACTTTTTAACGGTTCAGGCAGTAATTCCTGTGGCATATTTTGATAACAAATTGGTCGTTGAAAACGTTTAATCGCTTCACTACCAACAGAAGTTGCTCTAATATCTGTTGACGCTGGGAATGGCCCACCATGGTTCATTGAGGCACATACTTCAACACCTGTTGGCATTTGGTTGTATATTAAGCGCCCTACTTTATGTACAAGTAATCTAGCAAGAGATTGACTTTGTGCTAAATCATCATCTACGGCATGAATGCTCGCAGTTAAATTACCTTTTAATAATCGTGAAAATTCATACATTTCGTCAAGCGTTTTCACCCGAACCATTAATGCAGATGATCCAAAAACTTCTTCACTTAACATTTCAGTATTTTTAAACGTAGCGAAATCTGTTTGAAATAGAGCCGCAGAGCAATGATGTTCGGCCCCCGCTTTACCTTGTGCTAGAAGTGAAACATTAGGTAATTTTTGCCACTGTGCAACTGTATTTTGATAATTACCAGCAATCGCAGGTGTCAACATGATACCAGCTTCAGTATTAGCAACAGCTTCAGCCGCTGCTGCTTCAAATTCCTGACTACCTTCCCCTTCAACATACACCCAAATTCCAGGACTCGTGCAAAATTGCCCTTGTCCCATCATTAAAGAAGCAACAAGTGCTTGCGCCGTTGAGGTAGCTTCAGCTTTCAACTTATTAGGCATAATAAATTGCGGGTTGATACTACCTAACTCACCATAAAAAGGAATAGGTTCTTCGCGTTCGTTAATTTGTTTTTGCAAGATCATACCAACACGTTCTGAGCCAGTAAAACCTACCGCTTTAACCAATGGATGTGTTACTACTTGACTTGCGATTGCGTAACTCTTCCCTTGTAGTAAAGAAAAAATACCAGGATGAAGTTGGCACTTAGCAATTGCACGGCTAATCGCTTGCGCGACTAATTCAGCAGTTCCTGGATGCGCAGCATGCGCTTTCATTACGACAGGACAGCCGGCAGCTAATGCTGAGGCAGTATCTCCACCAGCTGTTGAAAATGCTAACGGAAAATTACTTGCAGCAAACACACCAACAACCCCTAATGGTAAATACCCTAAACGCGTATCAGGTTTAGGTAATGGTTGTCTATTATCATCAGCTAAATCGATCACGGCCTGGTATTCACCTGATTCAAGTAAATCCGCGAATAAACCTAATTGACCTACGGTTCTACCTCGTTCACCCTGAATTCTCATCGAAGGTAAACCTGTTTCGGCGCACGCCATGTCAACTAATTCATCACCAAGCGCTAAAATTTCGTCGCCTATTGTTCGTAAAAAGTTAGCGCGTTGTAATGCAGGTAATAAATGATAGCTTTCAAACGCTTGATTAGCTTGTTGTATTGCTGTTTCAACTTCTTGTTCAGTTGCGTCTGCAAAGGTAGTTTGCATCGGCTTATTTTCAGCCGCATGAATGGCTGTAAAACCGCCTAAAGTATCACCAGACCATTCTCCGGCAATTAAATTTTTTCCTGAAATAGACATTTTGCCTCACTTTCGTTTCGTTGTGATTACTTTATTTAAATCAATTATCTTATTTAACTGTAAAACCAAATGCATAAGGATCATCATCATCAATGGTGATACAGTTCTTACCAAATACTTTTGCCCAACCTTGAATACTTGGCTTAATAGCGAGTATTTCTTCATTAGCAATATTAAGGGTGACGGTATCTTCAATACGCCCAACAAATTGACTCCCTATATAGCTTTCATGAGTGAAGCTATCTCCTACTTTAAGCAAGCCCTTAGCAAATAATTGTGCCATACGGGCACTTGTACCAGTACCGCAAGGTGAACGATCAATTGCTTTATCTCCATAGAAAACTGCATTAGCGCCGTTTGAGCTTTCATGTTTTGGTGTGCCTGTCCAAAGGACATGACTAATACCGTTTACGGTAGGGTCTTCTGGGTGTTCACAGATTAATACTTCGCTAGCAACTTGGCGTACAATTGGGCTCCAACGTAATATATCTGCTGCACTCCAGTGTTCAATCCCAGGAAAGTTCTCTTGCGGTTCCACGATTACGTAATAATTGCCGCCATAAGAAACATCAACAATTATTGTACCTAACTCAGGAATATCTAAAGCAATATTCTGATGGGCTAAATAAGCAGCAACATTGTAAATTTTTACAAATTCTACCTTATTGCCTTGCATACTGTATTCAACATTTACTTGCCCTGCTGGTACATCAATGATCAATTTCCCAGGAGTTTTTGGGGTCAATAAACCAGCTTCTAGCGCGGTTGTGACAGTACCAATAGTCCCGTGACCACACATAGGTAAACAGCCAGATGTTTCAATAAACAAAATTGAGGCATCAGCATTATTACTACAAGGGGGGTATAGAAAAGCACCGGACATCATGTCATGACCACGCGGTTCAAACATTAACCCTCGTCGTATCCAATCATATTGAGCTAAAAAGCTTTGTCGTTTTTCACTCATTGATTTTCCAGCTAGCTCTGGGTGTCCGCTTGTTACTAGACGCACTGGGTTACCGCACGTATGTGCATCAATACAAAAAAATGTGCCTTTGTTCATTTAAGTCCTAAAATCATTAACTAACATTTCAGCGAGGTTAAATTCGCTATTAACAATACTTCATCGGTAATAATTTTCACTACTGTAACCAAGGCGATAATACCGTCACCCATCTTTGATAATAGAATCTACTATTGTTTTCGTTGCCGAAAAGGTTAATTGGAAAGTCTTCCCTATAATGTCTTGTGACTGCAGAGTAACCACCACGCCAATTAGTTTTCGTCATCTATTTTTACCACATAATGAAAAGGAACTAGCTTTTGTTATTAATTGCTAGAATCAACATGGAATATTGTATACAATTATTTCATCTAGACAAGTATAATATATAAAATTTTTTAATTTGAGCGTGAAAAATGCAGTTTAATCTTAACAAATTAACAGGTTATCAATCAGTAAAAACGATTGATATGCACACTGAGGGGGAGCCTCTAAGGATTATTCTAGCTGGGTATCCAGAGATCATAGGCGATACAATTTTAGCTAAACGTCAATATGTTACTCAGCACTTAGATCATTTACGTAAGTTTCTGATGTATGAACCAAGAGGGCACGCTGACATGTACGGCGCTTTAATTACCACTCCTTGTACACCTAATGCAGATTTCGGAATTTTATTCATGCACAATGAGGGTTACTCAAGTATGTGTGGTCACGGCATTCTAGCTGTAGCCTCTCTAGCTGTTGAAACCCAAGCAATCGAATTAAACAAAAATAAGGGCTATATTGGCATTGATACACCAGCAGGATTAATAAAAGCTTACGTCAAAGAACATGAAAAAACGACGCAAATCAGCTTTGATAATGTACCCGCTTTTGTTGAGGTTACTAATCAAACAATTTTTGTTGAAGGTATCGGTAATGTCAGTTTTGATATTGCCTATGGTGGTGCATATTATGTGTTTGTAGATGCTGATAAAATTTCTGTTTCATGTACACCAGAAAACCAACTTCAGTTGATCAACTTAGGGCGCACCATTAAAAATCTAGTCGCCAAACAATACCAAGTTAAGCACCCTGTTGAACAAGATCTGAGCTTTATTTACGGTACCATTTTTTATTCTAATAAAACCACAGATGCTAAATCACACTCTCGACATGTATGCATCTTTGCCGATGGTGAAGTCGATCGTTCTCCAACTGGCACTGGTGTTTCTGCAAGAATCGCTTTACTTAATCATCAACAATTAGTCGAATTAGGTACACCCATTACGATTGAGAGTATCGTAAGTAGCAAAATGACTGTTAGTGCGACACAATCTCTTGATTACCACGATATTCAAGCAGTGATCCCTCGTGTCAGTGGCCGATCTTACATCACGGGAATTCACGAATTCCTACTAAATCAGCAAGATATTTTCCCGCAAGGCTTCTTATTAAGGTAAAGAGATGACAACAAATAACACCAAACAAGTCGCCATAATTGGTGCGGGGATTATAGGAATAAACTGCGCTATTGCACTGCAAAAGCGTGGCTATGAAGTAACAGTATTTGATCATCGCCCTGTAGGCGAAGGGTGTTCAAAAGCCAATGCTGGGCATTTTGCTACCGAACAAGTATTCCCTCTTGCTGAATTTAGTTTACTCGGACAGTTACCTTACATGTTGTTAAACCCGTTAGGACCTGTGGCAATTTCAATGCGATATTTCCCTAAAGCAATACCTTGGTTTTGCCAGTTTATAGCTAATATGCGTAAATCAAAACGTGAAGAAAACACTAAAGCTTTGCGTTCATTAAATGAACGAGCAATTGCAAGCTATCAATCACTGTTACAAGAAGCAAAAGCCAGCGATTTATTTATAAATCAAGGCAGCTTATTGGTTTTTGAGAACACACCTCTAGAGCAAATTAAGCAACAACAAAAACGCTATTTAGCGCAAGATGTCAAAGTTGAGCTATTAAATAAAGCTCAATTAAAGCAACTTGAACCCAACATTTCAGATAACATAAATTATGCGTTACATTTTACAGAGGTTGCACATACTTGTAATCCTCTAGCATTAACTCAAGCACTAGCAAAATATGCATGCTCTATAGGTGTTAAACTATGCCAGGAAGAAGTGAGTGCAGTAAATCATTATGATCAAGGAATAAACCTTGTGACGGCGCATCAAACTCATTGTTTCGACAAGCTTGTATTAGCTACCGGCGCTTGGTCGAAAAAACTTACCAGCGCATTAGGCTATCGCCTACCAATCGAAAGTGAGAGAGGCTATAGCTTAGATTTACCAAAAAACACAGCAAATACTTTTACGCGGCCCATAGCCTCTGCAGAAAGAAAGTTCATTATCACCCCAATGCGTGATGGTTTGCGCTTAGCAGGCACGGCTGAATTTGCGGGTCTAACTAAACCAATGAATGTAAAACGAGTAGAAATGCTCTATAACAATGCAAGTTATATTATTAAAGATATAATCAAACGAAAAGCCGTTAGCTCAGAAGGATGGGTAGGTTGTAGGCCCTCATTACCAGATTCATTACCTGTGATTGGCAAAGCGCCTAAGCACGAAAATATTATTTTGGCTTTAGGTCATCAGCATTTAGGCCTTACGTTAGGCGCTATTACCGGAACATTAGTGGGTCAAATTATTGATAACGACAAAACTGAGGTTGATATCAGGCCATTTTGCATCAGTCGGTTTAATTAACAGAAATAAGAGCTATTGATTGTTACGCATGTTTCAAGCTTAGCTTTTATCTTCATATTCATTTATGCGATGTAAGCTTTTTCGGCAATAGGTACTTTTACTTGAAAGCCACAGCCTTGCTCTGTAGATAAACAAGTAATTGTGCCCCCCAATTTTACGGTGACTAAATTATACACAATGTTCATTCCTAAGCCTGAACCACCTTGCCCACGCTTGGTGGTAACAAACGGATCAAAAATGCGTTTGCGAATATCAGCAGACAGACCTTTGCCATCATCACGGTAAAGTAAGGTTAAAAAGCCATTTTTATTAGTGAATTCGATCCAAATTTCACCTTTATCTCTGTCTTCAAAACCATGGATATGAGAGTTTGTTAAAAAATTAGTTAATATTTGATTCCAGGCACTAGGGTAAGTTACAAGATTTAATTGTTCATCAACTGATAAATTAATCGTATAGTGTTTACGTTTGAATAACGTTTTAACGGTATTAACAACATCATTCACGTGCTGCGCTAAATTAATATTAATTTCTGGATCTGTGTGCTGTTCAACAGCTACAGATTTAAAACCTCTGATTAATTCAACGGCTTTATTTAAACTACGCTCAATAATTTCTTGGTATTCTACCAACAATGACAAGGTATTGGTTAATTGCGCTTTTGTTAAATTTTCACTTTCAACTGCGCTATTAAGTTCGATAACCTTTTCCTTTAATGCAGAAATAGACGTAACACAGATACCTAAAGGGGTGTTAACTTCATGGGCAACCCCCGCAACAAGTTGGCCTAATGACGCCATTTTCTCTGATTGAACCAACTGATCTTTTGCTAATGTTAAATCATCTAATGACTGCTGTAATTGCTGATTACTTGCTGCAAGTTTAGCAGTACGATCATACACCTTAATTTCTAACTCGCCATTTAACTTGATTAACGCATTTTCAGCTTCTTCAAGTTTCACAATGTCATTTTTCAATGCGATACGCATATTATTAATAGCGTCAGCTAAGTCATCAAGCTCGTCAGTGTGTTCATTTCTATGTTGTAATACCAATGGTGTGTCTAGGGTATCCGTACTAATTTTCTGGGAATAAGAAGTAATATGATAAATATGACGGGTAACCACCCAATGAACTATAAACATGATAAAGAACGCGACGATAAAGGTTTTTATCGATTCAGACATCACAATAAAACCCGCTTGCTCTCGAATATTTAGATATATATCTTCGTAATCAGATACGATCTTTATCACCCCAAGATCGTTCTCGCCATAAAAGATAGGATATTCAACCGTTTTCATCGCTTCAACTTGCGCATCGCCATGCTGATATACTTTGCCAAAACCCGTAGTTATCTCAACAAATTTCACATTCGGTAAATTAACAATCCCTTGAATTTGTTGTTTCACAAGAGGCGCATTAAAATCCCATAGACTAGTAGATATTGATTTAATATAGCTAGATTCAATATTGTCCATTTGTTGATTCAAACGAACAATATCTTTTTGAAAAGCGGAGTACAGCTGTATAGAAATTGACACCAAAGACAATAATGAGCTGCATAATAGTATATAAATTAATACCCTACGACTTAATTTATTATTAAAAGAAACTGTCGAACTCATTAAAAATTAGCTTATATCCATCAGCGATAGTCTAATTAAAAGCAGCTAGATGACGAAAGTCAACAAATACTCCTTTATATTACAAACTGTTAACATTGTTAATTAACTTCGTTGATGCACTCGTCTCTAATATCATTTCGCTTTTACTGCATTTACATGCTCTGCAACTAATCTAGCCGCGGCTAAATCTTCTAGTGCATGGCCCACTGATTTAAAAAGCGTGATCTGTGATGCGCTGCGATTAACAGCTTGCTCCTTTTTGCATAGAGCAAATAAATCTGCGTGAATATCTGAAAGAGTTATAACACCTTCAGCGAGAGGGATCGCTAAATCGCCTGTTTCTCTGATAGCACTTTCTGTGTTATCCACATATATCGATGCTCTTTTAACACATTCATCATCCATTTCGCGCATATCAGGACGGTAGGCGCCGACCATATCTAAGTGTTGACCAGGAACCAGCCACTCACCTTTTATTAGCGGTGATTGGCTTAAGGTGGCGCACGAAATAATATCTGCACCGGCAATATTTTCTTCAATATCGCTAACGGCCTGACAATCAATAGCTAAATGAGCGACCTTATCGCAAATTGATTGTGCTTTTTCTAGTGACCTACCCCAAACTTTCACCTGTTTAATTGGTCTCACTGATGCATGTGCCTCAATTAGCTGCGATGACAAAGTGCCAGTACCAATAACAAACAAGGTTTCACTGTCAATACGAGATAAATAACTTGAGGCTAACGCTGAGGCTGCAGCTGTACGTTTAGCTGTTATTGTAGGTGCATCCATAATAGCCATTAACTGACCATCATCAACATTGAATAATAAATAACTACCCTGAATCGACGGTAGATTTTTTGTGGCATTTTCTGGCGCAACAGTCACGAGCTTAACACCGGCCACTTCTCCTGATTGCCATGCAGGCATAATCAATAACGTTGTTTCTCTGCTAGCTTTTGGGTTTTCAATATCAAAATGTAAACGTGGCGGAACAATAACATCACTGGCAAATGCATACTCCAAAGCAGGAACTAATTTAGGAAATGTAAGTGCTTCATTCACCTTACTTGCATCAATATTTAACATACAAACCTCTATAACAAATAATCCGCCCAATTATTGCATACTGTATACATTTAATAAATATATTCTTTTTCAGGCTTTATAAACTATGCTCTGTTTGAGAAACTAACTGAAAATTGTACGGAGGTGAGAATGAAAGACTTGAAAAACACCGAATTACTAAAACACGGCTCATTTATCAATGGTCAATGGCAAACATCTGATGATAATTTTCCGGTGATAAACCCAGCAACCAACGAAGTGATTTCTAAAGTAGCAGAGGCAACCGCAGAACAAGTAGAACAAGCGATTACTGCCGCTAATACGGCTCAATCTTTATGGCAAGCAAAAACAAGCTACGAACGAGCAGCTAAATTACAACGATGGGCTGCGTTGATCAATGAACATAAAGATGATCTTGCCCTGATCATGACACGTGAGCAAGGCAAAACACTGGCTGATGCCAGTGGTGAAATCGCTTATGGAAAAAGTTTTATCGACTGGTTTGCCGAAGAGGCCAAACGCGTATATGGCGATACCATCTCACAGCATGTTGATAACAAAATGATCAGTGTTATTAAACAACCGGTTGGTGTAGTAGCAGCCATTACACCATGGAATTTTCCAACTGCTATGATCACTCGAAAAGCTGCTGCTGCATTAGCCGCAGGTTGCACAATCGTCATAAAACCTGCATCAGAAACACCGTATAGCGCACTTGCCTTAGCCGTACTAGCTAAACAAGCAGGCATTCCTGACGGTGTATTTAATATTGTCGTTGGCAAAGATTCTCGCTCGATTGGAGAACAACTAACGCAGCACTCTTTAGTTAAAAAATTTACCTTTACTGGCTCAACAAAAGTTGGAAAATTGCTGAACAAGCAATGTGCTGAATCAATTAAAAAAGTATCATTAGAACTAGGTGGCAACGCCCCTTTTATTGTCTATGATGATGCAGATATTTCGTTAGCTGTTAAAGCTTTAGTCGATGCTAAATTAAGAAATTGTGGCCAAACATGTATAAGCCCTAATAGAATTTATTTACACCGCCCTATTGCCGATGCCTTTAAAAAACAATTAGTTGCAAGTTTAGAGAAAATAACACAGGGTAACGGGGAAGCAGCAGAAAGTGATATAGCCTGTTTAATACATCAAGAAGCGGCAGAAAATGTACATAAATTAGTTGAATCTGCTAAAGCTGATGGTGGCAAAATTTTATTAGGCGGCTTATCGCAATCTCCAGACTCAAGTTTTTATCCGATAACCGTGATTGATAACGTCAATCACAGTAGTGATATTACTCAATGCGAAATATTTGGCCCAGTATTTTCCTTAATCACTTTTGATGAACCTGAGCAAGTAATTACACAAGCAAACGATACCGAGTTTGGTTTGGCCAGTTATGTATTTAGTCAAAATATCAACCGACTACAAGAAACAACTATGGCATTAGACTATGGCATGATTGGTGTTAATGATACCGCAATATCACACCCAATAGCGCCTTTTGGTGGTATAAAACACTCAGGCTTTGGCAAAGAAGGATCTAAATATGGCCTTGATGATTACTTAATCATTAAAGCGATCACCTATGGTTTTTAACGCTTTAATTTAACCTCCAAATAGACATAAAAAAGTCGTTGACTTTAACAGCAACGACTGCCATTCTAAGCGTCTATTCAAAAATCCTTGGAGAACAAGACAATGAACAATGTAATCGCTATCACTTCAGCGGATATTGTAGTTTCAGGGATCTTTTTTGGTTGTTTCAACCTAGCATAATCTTTCGATTTTGATTTAAGTTACATCGCAACTCAAAGACTTATAGACTTCTTTATTACACGATAATCATTTGTTAGACAAACATTCGATTTGTTGTCGTTGAGAAAGTCGATCCCATCTATTTATAGTCATCACTATTCATTCTTATTATGAATTAATTTTAGACGCTCAATGAGAGCATGGAAAAGGTTTAACGTTTTGACCACAGAACATAATAATTTAACAACACCCCCAACAACAAAGAGAAAAGTAAGTATATTTGCACTTTTCAAACAGGCGTTAAAGGGAGGACACCAAGATTTAACTTCAGGTTCAATAGGTATTGCTGCATTTATTCTGGCAGTGCCTATGGTACTTGAAATGCTAATGGAGTCAGTATTTGCTATTACTGACATATTTTTTGTTTCAGGTTTAGGCGCAGAAGCAGTTGCAGTAGTAGGCCTGACAGAAGCAGTGTTAACACTTTTATACGCCGTTGCTATTGGTTTGAGCATGGCAGTCACTGCAACAATCGCACGTAGATATGGTGAAAAAAATGTAGAACAAGCAAATGCTGTTGCAGGACAAACCCTTTGGATTGGCTTGGCCGTGGCGCTTATTGTTGGTTTCATCGGACTAAACTTCGCAGAAGATATTCTTATTTTGATGGGAGGTAATGATGCCATTGTTGCCGCAGGAAAGAGCTATACCACGATCATGCTAACTGGCTCAATCACAATTTTGTATTTGTTCTTAATGAATGCGATTTTCCGTGGTGCTGGCGATGCATCAGTTGCCATGCGATCATTATGGTTAGCCAATGGCATAAACATTGTGCTAGATCCCTTGCTTATTTACGGTATTGGCCCATTCCCTGAAATGGGATTAACAGGCGCGGCTGTAGCAACAACAATAGGGAGAGGCGTAGGCGTTTTATATCAATTAAACCACCTATTTGGCCTTGCCGGACGCATCCAAATAAGTATTAAGCACCTAATGGTAAAATTAAGTTTAATTAAACAATTACTTAGTCTGTCATTTTTCGGCGTTATTCAATTTTTAATTGCAACCGCAAGCTGGATTGCTTTAGTCAGAATAGTGTCAACTTATGGTAGTGAAGCCACAGCAGGTTACACCATTGCGATCCGTATCTTTATGTTTGCAATTCTTCCTGCATGGGGGCTTAGTAATGCGGTAGCAACGTTAGTCGGCCAAAACCTCGGCGCTTCAAAGCCTGATCGTGCAGAAGCATCAGTGAAACGTATCGCTAAATATAATATTTACTATATGGTAGGTGTTGCTGCGATTTTCTTGTTGATCCCAAAACAAATTATTGGTTTATTTTCACAAGATCCATTGGTTGTTCAATACGGAGTTGACTGCTTGAGATTGATCAGTCTTGGTAACGGCTTCTTTGCACTTGGCATGATATTAGTACAAGCTTTTAACGGCGCAGGAGATACAAAAACTCCCACTAAAGTTAACTTACTATGCTATTGGTTAATTCAAATTCCATTAGCCTATAGTTTAGCCAAGTTACTTGCTTTTGGACCAAATGGCGTTTTTATCTCTGTAACGCTAGCACAAGCCGTATTTGCCTATGTAGGTTGGCAGTTATTTAAAAAAGGTCAATGGAAACTAAAACTAGTTTAAATTAACCAGAAAAAGCTGCCGTTAAGTGTCTAACTTAACGGCAGCTTATATTTAAATAAATCGTATTATTTGAAATACTCGTACTGGTTGGGAATTACAAATACAAGGTAAATACAGAGTAACCTCAACCTGTATAAGACATACCAATAAATCAAATTTAACAACTAAAATCCGTTTTTATAAATTTGAAGTTAAATTTTTATCTTATTTCAAAATATGTTGAAGAAACGATAGCCCCCTACATTCTTCAACATATTAAGTGTTAGTAAAAAATATTAACTAATGGTATGTATTCCTTATACAAAGCCGAGGTTAAAAATATATTATTCACCTGAAAAGCTTGCAAACTCTTCTTTGCTTAATTCACCATCAGCATTAGTGTCTAATTGATTAAATTGTTCAGCTAGTGCAGCATCTTTACTCGCTTCCTCTGCACTGATAACACCATTACCATCAATATCATATTCGTCAAAGTCTGAACCAGCATAGGCATTAATAGAAGCTAACATCATTGCAGTTGATAAGATCATCGCTAAATTTTTCATAATTTTTTCCTCTAACTAATTGCTTAAATAATTAAGTAAATTTTCTTTAGCACCTAGATAAGGCAAATAATTTTGTGCTTGCCATTATTTTTCAGTGCTTCGATTAGAATATATCAACTTTGGTGCCAAGATTTTAAAAACAAATTAAATCAACGACTTAAAATAAACAGCAATAATAATCTATAAAAAAGTACGTAAAACAGCTTAAAAAGTGTTGCTTCTAGGTGACACCCATGAAGACCCATATTAAAAAATATAGATATTTCAATATATTACAGTGTTGCCCATTAGAGACAGATAAAAAGAAGGTATTCAACCTTGTTGTGGATATGACAAGAGATCTTGCAAACCAAGATGTTTGATAACGAATATTAAGCAAGAATAATAGAAGCTCTTAACTTACTATTATTCTTGCATTAACTAAGACTCAACGAGTGACACTTAGCAAATACTTAGCAACCGCTAATCGTGTATCTTCATCAAGGTAATCTTGCGGTGGCATTTCTGGATAGTCGTCACGTTTTTTCGTTGGTTTGGCAATCCAATCAGCTAAGCCTTGTGGATTGTCCATATAAAGTGCTTGAATAACTTGAACTGGTGGCCCAATCATGCGACCAGTGTAGGTATGACAACCTGCACAAATCCCCATATATACAACTTTACCTCGCTCTGACGGATCTATTTCACGCGCAGGTACTGGTTCATCAAGAATATAACTTTCAACATTTGCAGTATTAGTAAAACTACATTCTTGCCAGTTTTTAACCCCAACCGTAACGTAACGATGGCGATTGATAATGCAGCTATCTCTACTCACACCTACCCGAACAATATCAGGATTACCTTGTTTAAACTCTGTCAACATTAAGGCTTTAGCTTCATCGATGGTATCGTAGCCGTTATTATCCATTACATTATCTAATATCATTACTTTATCAGGCGCAGGATCAGACTCAGGATCTATCGTAGTGTTTGGCGCATTCTGATGATCAGTTATGATGATGCCAGCGGTTTTATTACCCGATATAATGTTACCTTCTACAATAACTTCATCTGCAGCCATGATCAAAATACCAGTACCTGCAGGGATCCCCGCAACTGTAGAGCCCGGTGCGCCAAAGTTTGCCGTGTTGTTGTTGACGATGAAGTTGTGACGAATAATAACGTCAAAAGTCGTTTTTATTGGTAAACCTGGGGTGATAAAAGCAAGTATGCCCCCAGTATTATTATGTACATAGTTATTCTCGACTATGGCATGGCGTGAATTTTCAATTTCTATCCCTGCAACACTATCAAAAACTTCGTTATGCGCAACATGAATATTATCACTCATGCCTACATAAATAGCGGCATCTTCAATGCCAGAGATAATATTATGTTCTACAATACCGTTCTTGCCTAATTGCGGGAATATGCCATATACACCAGTATCAACAATAATGTTATTTCTGATCTCAAAATTGTTACCCGCTTGCCCCATAATGGCGTTGCCTTTGTATTTTGTGATCAACAGGTTTTCAACAACAACATTATTCCCAGAATACAAAATTGCATCGTTAAGCGTCCCTTGACCGTCTAGGGTTGCCCGCTTTCCTTGATCTATTACACCAACAATGCGTATATCGTCTTTGTCGATATAAACCGTTTCATGGTATGTACCAGGCATGATTTGAATGGTATCACCCGGATTTGCCGCTTTTATTGCATCCATGATTAAATCACCAGGATTAATCACATGTGTGACACCTTCTGCTGTTCGGGCTGCAACAGCGCTTTTATTCGCATTTTTTACCGCTATATCAGTTGATTTATCATAACCACCTGAATAGCTAGCACCACCACTACTGCTTGTGATCGTAGGTGATTGTTGACTACTGCCAAAATACATACCGCCGGCAAACGCGCCGACCACTAATATAGCGCCTAAGATTTTACCTGAGCTCATATTATTCCCCATTACCTGTTGCTGAACTATTGTTGTTATGTTTTGTAATACTTAATTGATATTCCTGATCTATGACTGGCAAGCCTGAAGGCACAAATGCTGGTATTGTTGGTGTTAAACTTTCATCAGTGAGTGTGCCTAAAAATTCAACGATCAATTGAATTTCTTCTTTTGTTAGGTTTGGCTCCCATATATGCCAATGTAATTGCAACGATTCGTTTTTAGGTACTGCATGCCCACGCCCCTTTGTGTAGAACTCAACAGAATCAAACAAATTATCAAAGCCGCCCGAATGCATATAAGGCGCGGTTTTAGTAATATTTCTTAACGTTGGAACCTTAAAGCCGCCCCGTAATTTTTTCGCATTGAACGTTTTTTCAGCACCCACATCAAAAGGCATACCTTCTGGCTCAGGAGTGCCTATCACTGCAACTTGATTATTAGTAAACAAAGGTGGTTGGTGGCACTCAGCACATCTAGCGACAAAGGAACGAAAAACATTCATACCCGCTATTTCTCTATCCGTTAACACATAGTGTGCGCCATGTGCATATCTGTCGTAACGGCTATTAAGTGAAATTAATGATGATTGAAATGCGGTTAACACTCGCGTTATTTGCGTTAGCGTAATCATATTTGATTGTGGGAAAACACGTTTGAATAATTCCCGATACAATTTATTTGCATTCACATCTTGTAATAATTTAGTGGGGTTATTACCCATTTCTTTTGGATCAAATAATGGCCCTATCGCTTGTTCTTCAAGTGTCGTTGCACGCGCGTCCCAAAAAAATTTGTCCAGAAAAGCAACGTTCCATAACGTGGGGGCCGAACGCACTACTTTTTCACCCGTCACACCAATACTACGATCACGTTGATCGCTAAAGCCTTTATCGGGTTGATGGCAACTGGCGCAAGACAAAGAACCATCTTTTGAAAGCAGTGGATCAAAAAACAAATATCGGCCTAAGTCTATTTCTGCGGGTGTAAAACCATCACGGTGTTTAGGTAAAGCGGTTTGTGTGCCACCAACACCTCGTCCCTGCACAGAGTTATAAAATTGATACAGATTAACCAGTCGGCAAGTACCATCAGTTGACTTTTCGAAACTCGGTGGACAATCTGACTTCAATATAAAGTCAGTTTTTTTACCCATTACTTGTAAACTCACGTTCATGAACAAAAAACTAATTATGAACGAAAGCGTATGTATTACACAACGTTGGTTCATCATGGTTATTGCTGACTAATAAAGAACAAAATATCTTTCAGCTCTTTTTCATTGACTGTTTTTGCCATCATTGCCATTTGGCGGCCCAGCTTGTCATCAGCATGAGTACCGCGAACGTCTGAACTAAAGTTACGCATTTGTTTTGATAGATATGAACTATGTTGCCCTGCTAACTTGGGGGCATTAAACGATTTATTACCTTGTGCTTGTCCGCCATGACATGCCCCACATTTTGCATGATAATATCGGCTGCCATTTTTTAAATCGCCTGATAATTTTGATACCGCTTTTACTTGAGGTAAGTTAGCAATATAGTACGCTAATGCAGGAACGTCCTTGTTCAAATCTAGCTGTTTACTGATCATCACCATTTGCTGACCAGACACGTCTTCTGGATGCTGGCCACGCTTTCCTGACGCATAATTATTTAGTTGCCGAGTAATATAACTTTCAGACAAGCCGGCAATGGCTGGCGATGAAAGTGCAGTATTACCTTGGCCATTATCATCATGACAAGCAATACATTGCAGATAAGTAGCGGGAGCTTCATCTGCTGTTGATGTTGGAACAATTGCTGTTGAAAGTAGCCCTAAACTTAACACTTTAAAAAAAGATAACACGCGCATCCAACCCAATAGTCATTAATAATTGTCTTTACTATAGGGATGAAGAGCTATGGAGTCTGACGAAATATGAAAAAAAGCTGAGTGATTCTAAAATGGGTACACGAAATATTAAAAAACCAACATAAACCACTGTTATTTAATGAATTATATTTTAGTGTATTTTACGTTGGTTCATCATTAAATACGTGTTTTTTACGATATTCAGTTGGTGTAATGCCATGTTTTACTTTAAAAGCTTTGTTAAATGAACTTAAACTTCTAAAGCCACTTTCCAACGCTAGGGTTAAAACTGGCGTTGTTTTAAAGTCGTTTTGAGTGAGTTGCTCACTCACCTCTGCAATGCGATAGTAGTTCAAAAAATCATTAAAATTACGATAACACAATTCACCGTTGATCAAATTTCTGAGTTTATATTCATGTATTGATAAATGCTTCGATAAACCCGCTATGGTTAAACCATCTTGTCGGTATAATTTATCTTGTTCCATTGATTGGAGAATTTTTTGAATCTCCTTAGATTCTACCGACACCTTTCTCTGTATACTTACCGGCTTTTCGGGGATATCAAAGAGACTGGCGCTTTTTAACTGGAAAAGAACATAATTAACAGCGGTTGTTAACATAGCAAGCAATAACCCTTTAAAATACGCTAGCCCTTGCCACTCAATCTGTAATAACTGCTCTAAAATGATCACCATAATGATATAAAAGCCAGCTGCCGTAATAACACCGCCACGAATATATCGTCGGTCTTGTACTAAGTCGTTTCGCCATTGAACGGCAGAAATGAATAATGCATGACCAATGAGTACAAGTTCTAACAGTAAAGCACCATATTTTATTAAACCATGAATCGCTTCATATTGGCTTAATGAAACAGCAAAGAGTAACTCAAAAAGCTTAGCGGTTAACGGTACTGCAAGTGTTAAGGATGCAACTACATATTGCCAAGGTTTGATAAATTTTTGCTCGCCAAAAACACTAATGCTAACCAACCAAAAAACCCCCGGCAGCGCATTGCCTCCCATATGCCCTAGCCACCATAGCAAGGTATTATTTTCAACTGAAGCATAGACAGTACTTAACAAGTAACCGCTGCCGCAGAACATCAGTAAGATAAAGAGTTTAATCGGTGTGCTGCGATGACAAGTAGCAGATAATAACAATGCACACATAAGCATTTGTGTTAGCGCAACATGAAAAAAAAATGTGGTCATGGAAGATTGTCTATTTGTTTTTCTACAGTCTAATCAGTAATTAACTGAATGAAAAGCTTTGTTATTTAAATACTAAAAAGCCGCATAGACAAACTATGCGGCGATAAAAAACGTGTTATTTAGTTGGTTAAAATGAGTATTTAAAATCAACACCTGCCTCTAAACCGCGGTTAATTCGCCCCTGAGGTGTGCCAAGTACATCAGCAGTTAAACCACCGATACTTAACATGTAACGATTATCAAGCAAGTTTTTCCCCCATAAACCAACTTCATAAGTATCACTTGCATCAGACCAAGAAAATCGTGCATTGAGGAGCTCTTCATCTTCAAAATATTCATCAACAGCTAACTTATAACTTTCAAGACCAGCAATATCTTTGTTGGTGTTCTCTCTAAAGACATAATCAACATGAAGATTCGTATGGCCAGTGCCTAAGTCAGGCATCCAGTTAAAGGTAAAAGTATAGTTTTTTGCCGCTTTTGATGATGTTTTAGTCGCAGCTACTAATTCTCCTTCACCATTATAAAAATCAGGTGAAGCATTTTCAGTAGAGCGAATTTCTGTCACCATGCCAAATTGCACAGAATCAGACATTTTCCATCGAAGATCTGCTTCAAAGCCTTTTATTTTTCTATCTTCGTTAATAATCGTCGGTATCGCTTGAGTACTTCCCGGCGCTTTTGAATCTATAGAACGTTGTAAGTTATCAAGTTCTAGATAGTAAGCACTTAAATTAGCAATAAAACTTCCGCCTAATACCGCTTTGTAGCCCACTTCCATATTCGTCGTATCTTCGGGTGCAAACGCAGACGAGCTCGGCGCTAATGAGTCAAAGCCACCGGATTTATAGCCAGTAGAATACGAAGCAAAAATCATTTGATCATCATCTAACTGATAACTTGTCACCAAACGACCCGTCACTTTGTCCCATTCGTCAGATGCAGCAAGGTCTACCTTTGGAAAAACTAAATTTCCTACGCCAGGGCGAACCGCGTTAAAGCTATTTTGTGGAATTAGCCATGTGAAGTCTTTCTTATCTTTTGAATACCGTAAACCAGCGATAATACTCCACTTGTCATTAATTTTATAATCAACATCAGCAAACACACCCCAATTTGTGAAATCACCCGTATTATTTACGGTTTCTTCCCAAAATTGTCCTCCCAACCCTGGGCCAAATATTTCAGGAAAACCTAATTGCATCGCTACAATGTCATAGGTTACATCGCCGGTTAGCGCAACAACTTCAGGTGTTAACGGCATGCCCGCCATACCAATAGCAGCCATAATATCATCAGCAAAACCTAAAGCATTTAACGCACCTGACCATTCATTTGTATTCCAAATATGGCTCATTGGAAAGCCTGAAAGTGCATATAAACTATCAACTGCACCGGCAAATGTAACTCCAGGGCCAAATGCAGCTTCCGCATGTGCGTCGGTATTACCGCCAATCATCGAAACAAGTTCTTCAGCTACGCCGCCTTTAATAAAAGTATTTACCTCTCCAGTTACTAGACGTGCCGCAGTATCTGTTGTCATGTTCAGCTCTGTAGTCTGGTGTACTTTTTCTTTTGAATAAGAAAAACCCGCAACTGCATTAATGTTATCGGATATATAATTGACTTGTAATTCATTATAAAAAATGTCTGAGTCTTCATTGTTTGAGGTATCAAAATATCGGGTATTATCGCCTGTACCATCTTCATCTTGGCGGTTTTCAGTTTCCCAGTCACGAAATGCCATGACATATTTCATCGACCAATGCTGGTCAAATTCATGCATTAGCTTTGCGGTTACACCGTACATGTCACGCGCTTCTATTCCGTTACGTACGTCATTCTCTGCTTTTGATGAAAACGGAGTTTTCCCTTGATTATAAGCATATTCACTGACACCTACAGCCATAGGAGGGCCTTGTTCTAAATCATCCCAATCGTAAGCAATTTGAAAACTAGTAACAGATGATATATCCCACAATAATGACACACGCGCTGCACGATGGTTTTGCTCACCGAGATCCCATATTTTATGATTATCATTCCAATCGGGTTTAGCAACATTTTTCACCATGCCATCTTGTGAAACATCTAAAATATTGGCACGTAAATATATACTGTCACTAAGGGTGATATTAGCCATACCTTCAAATTTTTGTAAGTTATCGGTACCTAAGGTTGCTTTTACAAAGCCCTCGTTTTCATCTCTTGGTGATTTAGGCACCATATTCACCACACCCATCGCCGCATTTCTACCGAACAACGTTCCTTGTGGGCCTTTTAATACTTCAATACGCTCCATATCAGAAAACAGTACATTCTGTGCCGCCCTCGGCATATACACATCATCATAAAATGTTGCAGTAGAAGGATCACCACCAACACTAATATTCGGACTAGAAATGCCGCGCATGGTAATACCTGCTTGCGTCATATTGCTATCGGAAAAATCAAATCCTGGAATAAATTTATCTACCTCTGATAAAAGAACTGAGCCAGACTCTTTAATGAGTTTTTCACTTATCGTGCCCACTGTTACAGGTACTTTTAAGATGTTTTGTACTCTTTTTTGCGCATTTACCGTTACCACTTCAATATCACTGGTGTCGGCTTTTTCTTGCTGTGCAAAACCTGTTGTTGTAATAAAGAATGTGGAAGCTACTGCGGTTGCAATTAAGCTTCTACTCGTTTTGATTCTATTATTACTATTTTTTGCGGCTCGATTAAGTTGGCCCATGTTGTTGCTCTCCCCTTTGTTACCATTTATTGGTAATTTTCATCAACATCATTTGTTGTCATTTTTTTTATTGTCTCTTTGACTATATGGCCACAATCATTCAAAAGCTTATCAAAAGATAAAAAACACTGACGAATAATTAAAAACGCCTGAGTCATTCTTTAAAATAACGCGTTTAAGTGAGCCTTGTTAATATTGCAGTTAAAATACCCTACAAAAATTGCTATTAACTTTTACGCAATCTTTTTTTACATTGATGTCCGATTATCGCGAGAAAATCCTTTATGATGCGATATGCTTATTCGAAAGATTTTATAAGGCTTAACATTTTGGCGCTAGATATTCATACCTGTGAACAGGCTCGGTTAAGCAGAGATGCTAGGTTTGATGGCAAGTTTTATACTGCCGTACTAACCACAGGTATTTTTTGTCGGCCTATTTGCCCAGCAAGGCCCCCAAAACCAGAAAATGTGAAATATTATCTCAGCGCTGAACAAGCTCAACAGCAAGGCTTTACACCTTGCAAACGCTGTTTTCCTGAATTAGCCCCTAGTCATGCACTTCCTAGCCATTTAAATAAATTACTCATTACCTTTGACTATCACGAAGATAATTTAACCTCATTAGCAGAAAAATTTAACATTAGCACGCGACAATTACACCGATTATTCAAACAACATTTAGGTATATCACCTAGCGAATACTTTCAACATCAACGCTTGTTATTAGCAAGAAAATTGATAAAAACAACACAGTTATCGCTAAGTGATATAGGCTTTGCTAGTGGGTTTAAAAGCATACGTCGTTTTAATGAAGCAATAAAACAGCAATATGGTTGTACCCCAAACTCATTGCGACAACGAATAGAAACACCGTCAACTAAAAGCATTGAAATTTTATTACCTTATCGTCCGCCATTTGATTGGTCATTAATGCTCTCTTTTTTTCAAAAGAGGCAGATAATAGGTATGGAACATGTTACAAGCAGTATTTACGCAAGAAATATTACCATCGACCAATGCACCGGCTGGCTCAAAGTTTCGCACCATAAACACAAGCATGCGCTCACTTTACAAGTATCATTGTCTGATTATCGTTACCTAAACGAAGTCATTCAGCGCGTACGTAAAATGTTTGATTTAGATGCTGATATGACTTTGATCCACGATGCATTAATTAAAACGCCTGTACTTGCTAAAATGGTTGCAATGTCACCGGGTCTCCGCCTGCCTGGATGTTGGGATATTTTAGAGTTTTCAATTCGAGCCATTTTAGGGCAACAAGTATCAGTAAAAGCAGCCACTACGTTAGCCATGAGAATTGTTAAACAATACGGTGATTACAATACAGAATTAGCCGAAGAAATTGCATACAGCTTTCCTTCTCTTACCGTGTTAAAGCATGCAGATTTTAACGATATAGGATTAACCCAATCACGTAAAAACACGTTGTATACTTGGCTACAGTTTTTTGAAAACAACAAAGAGGTCTTTAATACCTATCAATCTATTGAAACACTAGAAAAGCAACTATGCACGTTAAAAGGGATTGGACCTTGGACCGTTAATTATATTGCCATGCGTGGCTTAAGTGATCCAGATGCATTTCCTAGTGCTGATTTAGGTATTGTCAAGGCATTAACTCACCAACAACAAAAACCCAGTAATAAGGCAATATTAGCAATTGCAGAGTCATGGCGACCATGGCGTGCCTATGCCGCTATATACCTATGGCATTCTTTGGCTAAAAAGGATTAATCGATATGTACTATACAAGAACACAATCACCATTAGGTGAAATTCTGCTTACCGCATCAACACAGGGGTTAACGGGTTTGTACTTTACAGAAGGAAATGCAGCTTCAATTGATATCGGTACCCATGAAGAAAATACCGACCATTTTGAGCAATCACTGACACAACTCAGAGAATATTTTTCAGGCGAAAGAAAAACTTTTGATTTAACACTTGCACCAAATGGTACCAACTTTCAACAACAAGTATGGCAAACACTTTGCACTATACCCTGCGGTGAAACAAAATCTTATCGCTGGCTAGCAGAACAAATACAAAACCCCAAAGCTGTGCGCGCTGTGGGAGGTGCTAATGGAAAAAACCCCATTGCGCTCATTATTCCTTGTCATCGCGTTATTGGTAGCAATGGTTCATTAACCGGGTATGCCGGTGGTTTATCATTGAAAGAAAAGTTACTTAAATTTGAGGGTGCTATTTAACTAAAAATGATTTACCTTAACGCCATGAATTAGCAGTACCTGATTTTTTGATGGAATTAATCGTAATTATTGCCGTGTTAGCAATTAGCTGGATGGCCTGGCAACTATGGCGTGCAAAACAATTCAACGCCTTTAAGCGCGTTATATTCTCTGAATTCAAACCGCTTGTTTTGGCGCACATTGAACAGCAATTAACCGAGCAACGCTCAAGCCTTTATCCAAATAACGCTATTCATATTCAAGCTGCTCAAGAGTATTGGATCAAATACGCCAGCCGTATTTTACAGTATGCACTCACTGAAGAATTAATTACGGAGCAACAATTGAAACAACAAGGCAAATACCGTTTTTGCCAACATTTATTTCATATAGAAGCTAGTCACATGCATGTTTATCAATCATGTTCCGAACCACCAAACACCGAGACAAATTAATGACACTCTTAGCTGATGTATAGCGGCACTCAATAACTGCCGCTTTATTATAATCAGGTAAAAAGTTAAGTTCGCTCGAACTGTAAATCCCATACGCCATGCCCTAACCGATGTCCTCGTTGTTCAAACTTTGTTAACGGACGATTGTCAGGACGGGGGATATAATCATCTGTTGCAGATAAATTCTTATAACCAGGTGACGATTGCATATCTTCTAACATACATTCTGCATAGTTTTCCCAATCAGTTGCCATATGAAAAACGCCACCAATTTTAAGTTTCTGGCGAATTGTTTCAACAAACTCAGGAGAGACAATACGTCTTTTATGATGCTTTTTCTTATGCCAAGGATCAGGGAAAAATAGCTGAACCGTTGACAGCGATTCATCAGGAATACAGTCGGCTAGAATTTCAATTGCATCATGTTGGTACACTCTTAAGTTTGTTACCTCTTGCTCTTTCGCAAGCGCAATACATGCACCAACCCCCGGACGATGAACTTCTACACCAATGAAGTTTAACGACGGCGCATTTTTTGCCATTTCAACTAATGAAGTGCCCATGCCAAAGCCAATTTCTAAAACAACAGGATTGTTATTACCAAACACAGTTTCAAAAGATAATAAACCGTCTTCATAATTTAAGCCCATCTCTTGCCAGTACAATTCTAGCGCCGCTGCTTGGCCTTTTGTTAAACGCCCTTCACGCTTTACAAAACTACGTACTTTGCGAATATATTTACCTTCTTGTTCGGCTTGTTCAACAGTCTTATGGGTTCTTTCTGTCATAACGAATTTTCTTTGGTCACGCTAAAATTAAGGGCGCATATTATCTACGTTTATCCATTTAAACACAAATAGCTTTATTTTATTTTACCACTGAAGGTGAAATTTTCTTTTTTTCGGCAATACTTAAAGAATAACAATAACTTCTTAGAGTTTTTACAATGAACACCTCTCATTGGCTACGTAACGTATCTATTAGACGATTGCTTATTGCTGTGATAACCCTATCATTGATCACCTTGTCACTACTGAGCATTTCATTAAACAATTATATTTTTAGTCACCTTTTTCAAGAAAATATTGAACAGGATTTATTACCCAATCAACTTGCAAAAGTTAAATACAGAATTAGAGAGCAATTAAGTACACCTTTAATGCTATCGAAATCAATCAGTCAAAACCGGTTTATGCTCGATTGGGCCCTTAATGGCGAATCAGAAGAACAACAACAAAACGTTATTGATTATTTATCACATTTACAAAAAGAAAATAACGCATTAACTGTTTTTTGGGTGTCTAACATCAGTCAAAATTATTACACTCATCAAGGTATTTCTCGACAAGTAAGCCGCCAAGGTGACCCATGGTTTTATCAATTCTTACAAAGTGATGCACCTTTTGAAGTTTCATTTGATGTGGAAAAAGGCACAACAAAACTAACCGCATTTATAAATTACCGTGTTAACTACCAAGGGAAAAACATTGCCATTGCTGGTTTAGGTTACGGTGTTGATGAAATAAGTGCTGCCATTTTATCCAATAAAATTGGTAGAAGTGGTTATGTTTTCGTCACCGATAATCAAGGTAATGTCATTATTCATCCAAAATTATCATCGTTGTCACAACGTAATCTAAGTCGTTTTGATGGCTTTAATAACAAAGCAAGTAAGTTATTAAACAACAATGACAATTATGTTTTTGATACCGTTGAGCATCAAGGTGAAGAATATTACGTCGCAAGTGTTGGACTATCAGAGCTCAATTGGAAAATTGTTGCTATGCTGCCGCGGTCTGAGCCATTATCAAAAGTACACTCAGCATTAACAAAAACGGCCCTGCTAAATCTTATTATTGTTGCTGTTTTTATCTTTCTCATGGTACTACTTGCTAAAAGACTCACCAAGCCGATCGTTGAAATTAGTCAGCGACTTCTAGAAATGGCAGGAAAAGGTGGTGACTTAACACAAAAACTTGATGATGAACGTGGTGATGAGCTTGGCCAACTCGCAAAAGGGTTTAACGCAATATTAAGCAAAGTGCGTGAAATCATGATAGAAATTAAACACACCGAACGTATTATGACCTCTTCATTTAATCAATTAAATGAAATGGCAAACAATGTTAACCAATTAGTCATTAATCAACAATCTGAATCAGACTCAGTTGCTACCGCAACCAATGAAATGAGCCATAGTATTCAGGAAGTCAGTGAACTTGCGACCAACACGGCAACCAAAACCGAAGGCTCTGAGCAACAAATAAATTTTTCTAACCATCAAATTGAAGATACCAGCCAAGTGATGCTCCAGCTACAAAAAAGTAATCTGAGTACCCAAGAAAAAATCACCCAATTAGCCGATCAAACACAAATGATAAGCTCTGTGGTTGATACCATTAGTAGTATATCTGAACAGACAAACTTACTTGCGTTAAATGCAGCTATTGAAGCTGCACGCGCAGGTGAACAAGGTCGAGGTTTTGCCGTTGTTGCCGATGAAGTACGAACACTTGCGGGTAGAACGCAAAGCTCAACACAAGAAATAAACGATGTTATCCAAAGGTTACAACATCAAGCTAATGAAACTGTAACGGCTATGAAAGCTAATACTTCGTTAGTTAGTGAAGGTTTAGAGAAAACCAACGAGGCCAAGAAAGTACTCGGCGAGGTTGTAATTGATATCAATGAAATAACGGCAATGAACACGCAAGTTGCTACCGCAACGCAAGAACAATCAAGCGTTATTAATGAACTTAATGAAAATGTTACTAGAATCGCCGATATGGCAACAGAAATCTCAAGCTTATCCAATACAACAGCAGATATCATTAATGAATTAGATCATCAAAAGCGTCAGCTTGAGCAATTAGTTGCTCAATTTAAAACCGAATAGGAATGAAGTATGAAGCAACTCTTTACATTTACCCATAACTTAATCAAATCAACTGTTCTTTTTGCTGTATTAACTTCCGCGCAATCCAGTGCGGATACTCTATGGTCAGATTACAGCGTAACCTTACTTAAGGGTAATAATTATGAAGTTGGCGATAACGACCGTACCGTGTTTACGTTTGAGCATGCTGCTGGTTACAGTTGGGGCGATAGTTTTCTATTTGTCGATAGATTACATTCAAATAATGGCGACCGTGAAACCTATATAGAAATATCACCACGGTTTCAAATATCTTCCTACCACAACACGCTCTTTGAAAATATCTATATAGCAACTACTGCCGAAGTTGGAGATGGTTTTACTAATTATCTAGTTGGCGTTGGCACCAACCTTAAGGTACCTAATTTTTTATTTTTTAAAACTAACATTTACCATAAAAATAACGATTTAGGTGATAATGCGGTACAAACAACCCTGAGCTGGGCCGTACCAATTGGCCCTTTGATGTACGATGGTTTTTTAGATTATGTTACCGCTACCGATGACGCCAATGCACAAATGAATTTTACCTCACAGCTAAAGTATGACTTAGCGCCAGCACTAAACATTAAATCTAAACTCTACGTAGGCATTGAATATGTACACTGGGATAATAAGTTTGGCATTAAAGGTGTTGACGAGCGAAATGTTAATTTACTTGTAAAATATCACTTCTAACACTCACTCATCAATTGGTGGGTGTTGCGTACTATTCAGCCCACCAAACATCGTATAACTCACTTACAGAAACGGAAACCGCGCCATTTTCTTTAAGCCATTTTTCAACGGCTTCTCTATCGGCGTCTGTACAGCTACCAAGCTTTTCTGTACACACTAAACCGTGCCAAATGGTATCACCTTCACCACCAAAACCTAGGTTATTTGGCTGAATTACTTCAACGAAAAATTTATCAAGAAAGTTATCAACGCCAGCAGAGTCAATATCATCGGGTAATTTCCACGCCACATCAAAACCAAACTCTTTGAATTCGTCAACGCGAAGTTTTTTTCTCAACCTTCTTGAGCGGTTTTTTGCTTGAAATTTCATAATATTCCTTAATACGTATTTTGCCGCCAAATATAGTGGCTGAGCAGTAAAATGTCTACCGAAGTTGATAAATAGTCGTTCGAGCATCATGCATAAAATTGCTGGCATTAACAGTAAATTTCGCTACACTGACGCTCCTATGACACAAAGCATTAGTATTTCATCAAAATCAGCAACAGATTTCAGTGAAGCCGTTGTTAACTGGTATCATCAGCAAGGTAGAAAACATTTGCCTTGGCAGCAGAACAAAACGCCGTATAGGGTTTGGATTTCTGAGATCATGCTACAACAAACGCAAGTTGCAACTGTTATTCCCTATTATCAGCGTTTTATGGAAAGTTTTCCTAATATCACTGCCTTAGCGAATGCAGAGCAAGATCTCGTTCTACATCATTGGACTGGCTTAGGTTATTATGCTCGCGCAAGAAACCTGCATAAAGCAGCGCAAATCATGCGAGATGAATACCACGGTGAATTTCCACAAATTATCGAACAAGTAGTAGCACTGCCAGGCATTGGTCGCTCCACGGCTGGAGCAATATTAAGTTTAGCATTAAAGCAGCACCATCCGATACTTGATGGAAACGTTAAACGTGTGCTATCACGTCATTACATGGTTGAAGGTTATAACGGCCAAAGCAAGTACGAAAAAACACTATGGCCGATTGCTGAAACGTTAACACCAGCAAAACAGGTTGATGCTTTTAACCAAGCAATGATGGACTTGGGCGCAACACTTTGCACCCGTTCTAAACCAGATTGTACCAACTGCCCAATCACATCGACTTGTTTAGCCAACGCTAGTAACGAACAACAGCATTTCCCACAAAAAAAACCTAAAAAGAAAGTACCTGAAAAATCTGTCATTATGCTAATTTTAAAGCAAGGTGATAACGTACTGATGATAAAACGCCCTCCCAGCGGAATTTGGGGCGGTTTATATGGTTTTCCAGAAACAACAACGATAGAAGATATTGATAACGACTTAGTAAATTTAGGCATAAAAGGTGTTGAACAACGCACACTTACTGCTTTTCGTCATACGTTCAGTCATTTTCATTTAGATATCACGCCAATTTTAATCGAGTGCCAGCCTGAACAGCGTGAATTACGTATTTCGGAAAGTGAATCTCATTTATGGTACAACATAGCAAGTCGTGACACCGTAGGTTTAGCTGCTGCTAGTTGTAAAATACTTGATGAAGTTCGCGAGCTATACCATGCTTTAACCTAAGCTAATTTTTACTAACGCTTTGTTTACAGCACGTTAAATAGCGATTAAATTAATCTTTCAGCTCGGAGTGTATACAGGCACTACTAACATGTTAAAAATAAAAGCGATTGATCACATTGTTCTACGTACTAACAAACTTGATGAAATGTTAAATTTTTATTGTCAGGTACTTGGATGTCATATAGAACGTGAAACCGAAGATAGCTTAGGATTAACGCAGTTACGTGCAGGCAATGCATTAATTGATATCGTTACTATTGATAGTGAGTTGGGACAAATGGGTGGAGCAGCTCCATCTGATAGCGGCATTAATGTTGACCATTTTTGTTTACAACTTGAATTGATCAGCGAACAAGATATAGCACAACATCTAAAAAGCCATAATATCCCCTTTAACGGTTTTGAACGTCGTTATGGTGCACAGGGTTTTGGTCAATCGGTATATATACAAGACCCACAAGGTAATACAGTTGAGCTTCGTTCTACTCAATAACAATTTTGAATAACAATGACTTATTATCCTTAAAGTTTTTCTGTTTACAATTTCAAATCCACCGTTAAATGAACAAGATTATTGGTGACTCACATTTACTTTACCTTGGAATAACCACTGATACCGCAAGGCCTCCACCAATACGGTTATGCAAAGAAATTTTACCATCGTGTGCTTCTACAATTTCTCGGCAAAGCGCTAGCCCTAAACCAGTTCCAGACTGTTTAGTAGAATAAAAGGGGATCAAAGCATTGGTTAATACTTGTTCTGACATACCTGCGCCACGATCTTTAACTTCAAATATTGCTTGTTGACTTGTCACCGTTATTTCTAAAGATACTTGCGACAGCGCAGAGCCTGACTCTTGTGCGTTTTTAATCAAGTTGATCATCACTTGTTCTAACTGGCTTGGATCAAACATGATTTCAACATTGGCAATTTTTTCTGGCACATTAAACTCCAGCTGTGTGCGAAGCTGTGCAACAAAGGCATTAATATTGATAGCTTCAAGCCGAGGCGTAGGAAGTTTTGCAAACTTTGCATAACCACTGATAAAGCTATTTAAGTGATCAATGCGTTCTTTAATCGTTTCAAAAATTAGGGGTAACTTATTATCTTGATATTTCTTCGCAATCAATTGGCCTGAGTGCGTAACAGAAGAAATAGGCGCTAATGAATTATTAAGTTCATGGCTGATCACTCTGATCACTTTTTTCCATACTGCAACTTCCTGTCGATTTAATTCGCGTGTCATTTGTTTTAATAAAAATAACTGATGCTTTTTATTGTTTAGCAAAAAGTCGCCTCGCGATAAATGCCAGGTTTCGCTATTGTCTTGTTCTTCAATGACAAATAAACCATCTTGATGTTCAGTTATCGCTTGGCATAACGTTTCAGGCCAGTGTTTCATTAACTGTGTTAATTGTTCACCCTCCATGCGCTTACCTTGATTCAAAAAATGACGCGTCTCACTGTTTGAATAAACAAAATAATCATCATCATCAACCAAAAACATCATAATAGGAGAGCTTTCTATTACTTTATCTAACAACAACTCTCGTTGATAAATACTTTGCTTTTCTGCACGCAATTTATCTGCAACATCATTATACAAGTAACATAATTGGCTTAGTTCATCACTACCTGTAATAGCTAAACTATTCGAAAATTCATTATCTTTAAAATTCAACAACCCTGCTTCTAATGCCACAAGTTTGTTTTCAATAAAGGTGAAAAAATATTGCACGATAGCGATAACAAAAACACTACTAAACGCTAAAGTTAATAACAGTAATAGCCAATCATGCGTTGATAAAAATAAGAATAAAAGACTATTAGATAGCCAAGTAGCGCCTAACGCCGTTATTAATAACCGCCCTTTTAAGGTATTAACCATTACTTATTAATCCCAAACTTTTCCATTCGACGGTAAAAAGCCTGTCGACTTAAACCTAGCGACTTAGCCGCGCGACTGATAACCCCCTGGTTATCCATAATCGCTTGTTCAACCATGTGTTGAGTGATGACATCTTCTGTTTGATGTGATGATTGCATGACATCGTTATTAAGACCAAAATCTTCTGGCTGCCACTCTGCTGATTTTGACAACAACATGGCTCGCTGACAGGCATTTTCAAGCTCACGTACATTTCCAGGCCATGGGTGCGCTGCCAGTACGTGTGCTGTAACTTTAGGCATCACCTTACTATTATCAGTAAAGTGCTCCACTAAAGGAAGAATATCGTCAGTACGTTGATTTAATGCTGGTAGTTCAAGACCAATGACATTGAGGCGATAAAATAAATCTTCACGAAAAGTACCTTGTTTAATGTCGTGAGCAAGATTTGCATTTGTTGCACTCACAACCCTGACATCAACTTTTATCGTTTCATGGCTACCTAAACGTTCAAACTCGCCAGTTTGTAATACACGCAATAGCTTAATTTGCCCTGAAAGCGATAAATTACCTATTTCATCTAAAAAGAGTGTGCCGCCATCGGCAGCTTCGAAGCGCCCTATACGACGCTTGTTGGCACCCGTATAGGCACCAGCTTCGGCACCAAATAATTCAGCTTCCATCAAATCAATTGGCAACGCCCCAACATTAACTTTAATAAAAGGCTTTGCCGCGCGAAAGGAGTTTGCATGAATGATATCAGCAATTTTTTCTTTGCCTGCACCGTTTGGACCAGTAATTAAGACACTAACGTCTGATTTAGCAACCTGAACACTCATATCCACTAAACGTTGCATATTGGTACTTTTAAAAATTAAGCCACATAAATTAGCCTCACTTAAATGCGTTTCGCGCTCTCTATTTTGATTGATCAGCGTTTGAGACGTCTGTCTCACTTCATATAACTCTATTAAATTATTGATGGTGATGAGTAACTTTTCATCATCCCACGGTTTTGCAAGATAGTCTGCTGCCCCATGCTTAACAAGCTCTATTGCTGTCGTTAAGTCTGTCCATGCGGTAAGCAAAATGATCGGTAAATCAGGCAGCATTTCACGCATTTGATAAAAAGCCTGTTTACCTTCCTCACCACTGGTGGTGTCTTGCGTAAAGTTCATATCAAGAATAACCAGTGCAATACGCTGATAGTTAAGTATCGGCATCGCCTCAGCAGGACAACTGGCCGTAACCACTTGATAATCATGTAACTCTAATAAAATGCTTAATGCATTACAGACCGATGGATTATCATCGACTACTAATATTTTTTCCATAAATCAGCTTGTTACCTTAACTTAACTGATATCACCACAAAGGGTATCAGCCTATCAAACTCAATGATTGAAATGAATCAATTTGCTGCAATTATTGATGATATCCATGGTTGATAACTTGATACCCTCACTTGATATGACTTATGGCCATATAACCCAGCTTGAAAATCACTCAAAGGGCCGTCCACATAATCCCATGAAAACATACCTACTAACCACTCACGACCATCTTTTTTGATAATTACAGGTCCACCGCTATCTCCAGAACCATCAATTCCCTCTAACGGTAACGCTTTTTCAGGTTGGTCAAATGCTATCGCTAACCAGTAAGGTGTTACTTCCTCAATTTTATTTTCGAGTTTACGTAGCACTTTATCACGCTTGGTCTCGAAAACTGCACCGCCAATGCCATCTCCTGTAGCGCCTTTTCCGTAACCAATAACGCGCTTACCTAATTCATCTGACTTAGTATAAATAGATAACGGACTGACACTATCAACTGATGTTGATAGCTTTACCAAGGCAATATCACGATTAGCAAACTGAAAATCCATTGTGGCTTTCGTACCTTTGTCCAAGGTGGACGACTCAAGCTTTCGATAATCTTTATGGATAAAAACTGATTCAATTACATATTCTTTGCCCGCAATATCAATCGTTTTACCTTGATAATCATAGAAAATCACATGTGCTACCGTTAAAACCCAGTTTGGGGCAATTAAAACCCCTTGACCTTCATGTGGCATATTGACCAAATATTGTGGTGGTTTCTTAACAACATAATCATCTGCACTTTTGTCATGCCTAATAACTACCGCGAAACTTGTAGAACAAAAAACAAGTAAGATAAACAGACACCATATTTTTTTCATTACACTTTCCTTATAATAAAAGCATTAGCAATTATGCTAATGCTTCCTTTTAAACAACATCACTAGACTGATCGGGTGGCGATAGCCGGTGAAATCTTTGAGGCCTTTAAGGCAGGTATAAATACCGCAATTTCAATGACCACAATAATCCCCACTAACGTTGCGCCAATATAATTAAAAGATAATGCTTCAGAAGAAAAGTAGGTCATCAAGTAGTTATTGAGCACTAGCGCCAAAATAATACCTAAGACAATCCCTAAACCGGCAATCAATGCACTTTCCGTCATAAAGTAACCTTGAATATCTGCGCGACTTGCCCCTAGCGCCCGGCGTGTGCCTATTTGTTTTTGACGACGGTTTACATTAAAAATGGTCATACCGGCAATACCAAGCGCCGTGATAAAAATAAGCACTGCAATGATAACCATCAACATATTCGTCATCAATCTATCACGTTGATAACTTGTCGCTTTCATGTCGGCGATTGTAGAGGCTGGATTAATCACGCGACGATTTTCTAGCTTTAATAGAATATCTTGCACATTTTTAATCATAGTATCAGCTTCACCAGGTTCGACACGAATAGCAAAACGGATAAATTGCTGATCATAAATTGCAGGCAATAACACTGTTTTTTCAACTAACGATGAATGCACCCACGGGCCCTGCATTTTATCCATAATACCAATAACTTGAAAAGGTAAGTCGATACTGTAAATATATTTTCCTAGCGCATCACCGTCTGGAAACAATTCATCTGCTAATGCTTGTGTGATAATGGCAACTTTAGGTGCATTAGCACCGCTATCGCGAATGACCATTTCATCAGGTCGGAAGCTTCTACCTTTAGTGATTTGTTGATCAAACAATTGAGTAATGTTGGAATTTCCAGCGAAAACACCAGCACCAGACGTTAACGCACCTTCCATTTCAGGCTGATTTCTAAAACCCCAAGAATCGCCACTGCCAGAAAGTGGTAGTTGATTTATGCCAGTAGCCTCAATAACGTAAGGCAATTCCATGATTTTTTGCTGATCTACTTGTAATTGTTTGGTGATATCTACATTTTCATCATAGAAATACATTGATAAACCAACAATTTCAGCTTCAGGAATACCACTATTTCGCTGCATATCATCAATACGCTCTTTAATAATGAAAGCCGCATTGCTGACGATTGCTAACGTCAGCGCAATTTGCATAATAATCAAAACAACACTGCTTTTGTTTCGCATCATGGCATTAAAAATGGGAGAAATATGTAACATAATGCAGCTCCTATTGAGTTTTTAAATAAATAGAGGGAAGCGTAGTACACACTCGCCATGCGGGGTAAATCCCTGCCAATACTGTAGCGCTCACCGCAATGATGGGTGCCGCTAAAAACATAGTGATATCCATCGTGGCAACGAAGTCAAAGCCATCAAAATTATTTTTCAATAATGACAAACCAAAATACGCAAATGCTAATCCAAGTAACCCACCAAGCAGCCCAAGTAAACCAACTTCAACTAAGTGTTGAGCAAATACTTGCCCACGGCTAGCACCTAGTGCTCTACGAACGCCTACATGAGGAGCATTCCGTAAGAATTTAGCCAGTAATAAACCGATACTATTCACTAAACATACCACTAAAAACATAAAGCTCACCGCAACCAACACGTATGAGTCGTCACCAACAACATTGTTATAATCAAGCCATTGCTGAACATTGCGTATTAGCCCTTTTGCATCGTCACGTTCAAACCTTGCTAACTTTTGTTGTTGGCTAACATACCCTGATAGAAACTGTGAAAATGTGTCTTGATCTTTTTTCGTTGGCAGTTCTGCCCAGTATTGTGTCCATAAGATTTCAGAGTTGAGCTTTTCTTGGTAATTATTAACACGCTCTTCTTTCCAGCCATTATTATTTCCCCAAGACTGTAACTCGTAAACGCTGGATAAAACGAAGGGAATAAACAGCTGTTCAGTGCTTTGAAACGCGCCATTGTTAACGTCATAAAACTTTGGTTTGGGTTGCCAAGACTCTGTAATGCCAACAATTTGATAGGTCGTTGCATTTAAGAAAATTTCTTTTCCGGTATTATCACCACCACCAAATAGCTTGTCATTTAACTCTTCACTGATCACCACTTGAAAGGTTGGGTTTTCATCGACAGTTTTACTCCATGGGCCGCCATAAAGAAAATTAACGTCAAACATTGAAAAGAAATGACGGGTAGTAACACGGCTTGAACGCAAAACAGGGGCAAACTCAGGGTCAAGCGTACGCACAGAAAAACCCGTTTTATACATGGGTGTGTGTTTTAATTCAGGTAAAGCCCGCATTAAATTAGTTGCATCTTGATAAGTCAATTGTTCAGGTACATTATCTGTGGTGTTCCACGTAGAACTGCTACCCGTTGATTGCAATTGAACTGCAAATAATTGATCTGATTTTTCACTGATCGGGTTATTGCCCGTCATGTGATTTAACGTCAATGCTGTCATTGAAATTCCGATACCACAGGCTATTGCTAATACCATTAACAGCGTAGTACCTATCGTGCTTTTTAAGCTTTTTATCGCAAGTTGAATGTAATAACTAAACATGCTGTTTCCTTAGCCTTTTAGGCGATTGCTTCCTGGTCTTTTGCGGTTGCGCCACCTTGGTACATGGTAAAGTCACAAAGTTGCCCATCAACGATCTGAATATTACGCTCCGCTCTACGGGCAAGTTCAGCATCGTGTGTTACCATGACGATAGTAGTGCCTTGTTTGTTTATTTTTTCTAATAGTTCCATCACTTGTTTTGCCATTAAACTGTCAAGGTTACCGGTTGGCTCATCCGCTAATAAAAACTTAGGCTCACCTGCTAATGCTCTTGCAATGGCAACCCGTTGCTGCTGCCCACCCGATAACTGTGACGGTAAATGTTTCATTCGCGATGCCAACCCAACCAGTTCAAGCGCATGCTCAATTTTTTCTTTTCGCTCTTTAGTACTGAATCCGCGATACCGTAATGGCACATCAACATTTTCAAATAGGTTTAAATCAGGAATAAGATTAAACCCTTGAAAGATAAAGCCAATTTTTTCATTTCTTAAACGTGAAAGTTCTTTATCACTTAACCCAACAATACTTTGACCATCAAGTTGGTAATCACCTGATGAAATATTTTCTAATAAACCAGCAATATTTAAAAAAGTGGTTTTACCTGAGCCTGAAGGCCCAGTAACTGCAATAAATTCTCCCTCTTTTACTGTTAAGTTAAAATCACGTAACGCGTGGGTTTGCACTAATTCCGTTTGATACACTTTATTAATATCTGACATTACTAACATACTGTTCTCCATAGTTTTTTATTTTTAATCGGATTAATAAAGCAATACACGCGCTTTATCATCAAAAAGTTCTAGGCTTGAAATGACTAAGGTGTCACCTTCTTTTGCCCCTTTTACAATTTCGATATGGCTCATACTTGTTGCGCCACTTTCAATCGCAATTCGTTCAGCAGAATCATCATGTACCAAGTAAGCTAACTTGCCTGCTCCACTTTGATAAAACTGACCTCTACGCACCATTAATACATTGTCTTTTTGCTCCAAGATAATGCGAGCACTCACACGTTGGTTTTGTCTTAATCCTGCACCTTGTGTTTTATCCATACGCACTCTTGCCGTCACTTGATTGCCAATTACCTCGGGTGAAATTGACGCTAACTGGCCGTATAATGTTTTACCTGCCATGCTCACCTCTACTGTCATACCTAAGCCCAGCTCATCAGCATATGCTTCTGGTACTTGCAACTCAGCTTCATAGGCAGATAAATCAACGATCATCATCAAAGAATCGTTATTATTGACTTTGGCTTTTTGCTCAACTAACCAGTTACCAACAATACCGTTCACTGGCGACATGATATCGAGCTCATCAACCTTTCTTTGTAACTCCGTTAAGCGTTGCTGCTCGGCTTTAAGTTCTAATGCCTTGTTTTCAACTTCGAACGCTAATGTATCAATAGCCAGTGTTGCTTCTTGTTCTGCATGCTGGGTACGTAAACGTGATTTTGAAAGCTCATCTTGTGCTTGTTCAAAATCAATTTGACTAATAATATTACGCTCAATAGATTGATTAGCGCGACGAGCTTCACGCTCTGCTGCTGCAAGATCAACCTTGGCTAATTCAAGTTTTTGCTGATACTCAAGCTGCTTTCTGCGCGAAGCTAACTTTTCACGGTTTAATGCTGAACTTAAGCGCTGAACCAAGGTTTTTTGCTGTCCAAGGGTTGCCATCAGTTGTGGGCTATCTATTTCTGCCACTTTTTGTCCAAGTTCAACCATATCTCCAGGTTTCACTTTCAACGTAACTAACCCTTGCTCTGGGCTATAAACGATTGGGGCATTTGCTGCGACAATTTTTCCTGAAGCAACGATATCTCTTAATAAGTCGCCACGTTCTACTATCGCTAATTTTAATTGGTCACGCGCAATGCTTTTATCTGCGCTTAACCAAGAAGATGTCGCTTGCCAAGCAACGAACAAAATCGCGCCTATGATCGCAATATATGCAAATTTCTTTACTTTGTTTGAGTTTTTTGAAACGACTTGCGTATCTTGTTGGCTAGTATCCCTGATCATTAATTTTCCTCATCTGTCAGTGCTGACTTGATAAAGCAGACAATGTACCACCATGACAACCCATTGTTTTTAAATGATTTTAAATACACCACCCTGTATAAAAAGTGTCCGCGGACACCTAAGTTACGGACACTTAACGAATGTACGGACAACCGGACACTGAATATATTGTGACGTTAAAACAGCATATTATTCAGCGCTTGTTTATTTACTCAATTTCTAAAGTCAGACGCTCTAACAAGCGATATTACTTAGCTGTACCTTTGTAAAAAGCCAAGAAAATTTAAGCCAGTCACGTTATAATGCGCGCAAATTCAATGCACTTTGATAGAGAACAATTATGAGTAGAATGGTTTTTTGCCAAAAGTTACAAAAAGAAGCGCCAGGTTTAGCCTTTCAATTGTACCCAGGAGACGTTGGTAAACGTATTTTCGAAAACATCAGTCAAGAAGCATGGACAGATTGGCAAAAAAAACAAACGATGCTGATTAATGAACATAAAATGAATATGATGAACCCTGATGATCGCACGGTGCTAGAAAAGTCGATGGTCGATTTTTTATTCAACAATATCGAACCAAATATCGAAGGCTACACGCCAGAGCAAAAATAAACGCCGCTTTAAATTATAGCTAATATGATTAATTCAATCATCATTAGCTATAATATCAACCGATATTCGCTTCAAATGGCAACAATGCGAAGAAAAAAACACCAAACAAACATTTTTTGAAAAAAAAGGGTTGACGCAAGAAACGAAAAACAGTTTAATACGCCCCGTCTTCAAGGCGAAGCCAAAAAGACAAGTACAAAGATAGTATTTAGTATTATCAATGTGCCTCGATAGCTCAGTCGGTAGAGCAGAGGATTGAAAATCCTCGTGTCCCTGGTTCGATTCCGGGTCGAGGCACCATCATTTAGAATGAGTGTTATGTTAATCAACAAACATTGATTCGGTGCCAAGGTAAATCATTCAATAGAATAGTTTTATCGCACACAGCCTTTGTGTGCCGACTTAGCTCAGTTGGTAGAGCAACTGACTTGTAATCAGTAGGTCGCCAGTTCGACTCCGGCAGTCGGCACCATTTACAAAGAGCCTCAGCAATGCTGGGGCTTTTTTCTTTCCTACAAAACGCACTGTTTCCTACAAAAATCCGCTATTTTCTTATTAATAAATCCCTAGCGAATTAAATCTTTAATCCTTTAAAGATCATGTCCAGATAATGCCTACTTAATTATTTTTTTTCAATCTTTTGTTCATTATCCGAATCATCATAAGGCGATAAGGGCTTAACCCTCTGGAAACCATTAAGGTAAATATTCTTAGTTGTAGAATAGTTTCGGTGACCTAGCAGCTGATTTGCGTCAACCATTGATTTACAACTTTGTGCAGCTTTCCTTCTTAAATCCCGTTCTTGAAAACGTTCTTTAAGTTGTCCGGAGTCTAATGCTTTGTCCATATAACGTCTCCACATAGTTCCAAAGCCATCTTCGGTGTAAGGCTTATGATACCTATTTTCAAAAAAATGCCATTTGAACTTTGGAATTCCCTTTGATGTATAACCATTTATGGTTTTTATCTTCCCAATAATATTTTCTAAGTAAGTGGTAGGTTCAAATAGAATTCTTACCGATGTTTTAGACGTTCCTACTCGTAAGCCTTCAAGCTCTGTCCAGTGCGTATTATTAAGAGCTAACATATCTCTTTGTCGAAGGCCTGTTGCTAATTTAAGTTGAACATAAAGCTGAAGCCATATAGGTGCGTGGTTTAGAAAAGCTATTACTTCTTGATCTGTTACAAACCTATCTCTTGGTTTTTCTGGATGCTTTTTTATTCCTGCTTTTAAAAATGGTTGTTCCTCAATAATTCCCCAATTAAATGCAGATGTCATTATTGAAGACCAAAGCGCATATTCTCTGTTACCCGCTATTGGTGCTCCTTCTTTCGCTCGCAGATCTAGGTACTGTCTCGCATGCTTTGCTTTTACTTGACATGGTAAAAAGTGACCAAAAGCATCTCGTAACTTATTAGCGATTCTAATATCTTCGTCGTATGTTGATTTAGTTTTTAAAGGGGAAACATCAACTAAGTATCGGTTGATTACATCATTCATTGTAAGCAACGAGCTAACAACCTCTGTAAGCCTTTCGTAAGCTATAAGAGCTTCAGTGAAGGTCTTACCTAGCCGAATGTCTTTTTGTCCTTTACAGCGGTAATAGTAAGCCCCCCCTTTTTTATTAAAAATCATTCCTTTAGGCAGATGAATATTCTCCTGCGAACGCTTTCTACCCATTTTCATTCCCTCCAACGTTATCAAACAGTATAGGCTCTTTGTCTACCTTTCGACTTTTAGTGATACCTAACCTTTGTTCAACCGCACTTCTGAGTACTCTTGGGTGGCCGTCACGGCCAATTACAAAATCAAAGCCTTGTAGGGCAAGTTGTTTTAATTGAGAGGTTCTAATTTTAGCTCCTGTTAACTGAACTAGTTCTTCTCTCGTCAGGAATGTAGATAACATCAATATCCACCTTTTAAAAACAAATAAAACATGGGTATTAATGTATCGTGATTAAGAACTTCTATGGATGCCTCAAAAAAATTAATATTAAATTTAATTTACTAATTTAAAAACAATAAGTTACGATTACCACAAAAATAAAATCAAATTATTTACCTTAGATATCAAATGGTTAAGTTAATTTGAATTGACAGTGAATTTATTTTTTTACGTAGAAATACTAAGCATAAATTTATGTATACTGGAAGATTTTTCTATTTAGACGCTATAGCGGAATCCCACATTAAAGTACCATTTTGAGCCGTTTAGCTTCAAATGCTAGTTCCTAACTTTATCGTGAAAACGGGCAGTTCACATTAATTCAAATTTAAACAGGAATGAGCTTGAATTTATACAAATATAAAAGTTGAAATTTCAGGGCGTCGAGTGAAGGTTATAAGGAGCTAATAAAAATGTAGTTGCGCCTTCTCTCCCTTAAACGAAAAAAGCTTAGGGAATTCCTAAGCTTTTCAATATGAATAACCAAAGTTTTAAATTAATTAATGCTGAAATCCATTTTCAACACTTTCAGGTGAAAGATCAGCGGAGGCAAACTGAACGATACTTTCTGTATCACCATAATCTTTAGCTAATGCACCAAGGTTCTTGATTTCTCCGACAACGTCTTCATACACTTTCATGAACTCATGCTTACGATGAACAGGCTTTTCAAATGCAACTAATGATTTTTCTGCTTGAACTACATCAGAATCAATCAATTTCTTCAATCGACTAATCCAAGTTTCTCCATGTTCCATAGCAAGTAACACATTTTTTTGTTCAAACGCTAATGGTCTAATAATTCGATAATCCTTATCAATTTTCGTTACTAAAGGAACAGAAATATCAAATATGCCAGCTTTAAGGTTCTGTTTAGTATAACGAACACCGGAAGGTAATTTAGACGTTAATTGTTTCTTCAAAGCTCGAACCATTAACTGTTCTTTATATTCCTTACTTTCAGCGAAATTGCGACCGATTAATCGTTCATATAGCTTGTCTAATGCAATATTGATATTGTCGGTCAACAAAGTTCCTATTTCACCAAAATGCAAAACAGACTCTCTGGTTCTGGTAACTTCTTTAAAGTAATCAACTAAGTTTTTACCTTGAACATGGTTATGCGCTAGGTAATTCCTAATTCTTTTAAGTTCTTCTTCAAAACCTTCAATAGCATGCTTATATACAACCCCATCTAAATCATCAAAAAAATGAGTAACTCTTTTAAATGACTTAGGTGCTAATTTGAAGTCATATAAACCTAATTTGGGGGCTATTACTACAACACCAACATTGGCAAATTCTCTAGTTTCGGCAAAGGGCATAAATCGAACAACGGCGTATATGCACTGTACATTATTCTTAGACGTTAAATTTTTGTTGTCATTCATTTCAGCTCCTCCCAAAATTGTTTGTTTTGATATTCATTTAATATTAGCTTTATTTCGTCTATTAGACCATCAAAATTATCTACACCTTCTTTCCAATCATCAGGAATATCTTCGATTAAATCATCCCAGCTAGTCAACGCTCGTTTTATTCTTTCTTCATAACTTTGCTGTAATTCATAATCAATTTGAGCAGGCCAAAATTGGCTACTAACGTGTAGTTTGTGATGGTTTTCAATCAAAAACTCTTTATCAAACGCCAAGTTATGATCCAATACAATCACGTCTAAATTTGATTGTTGGTAGAATAAATTAGGGTTGCCAGATAATTCCGTTAAGTTTCTATCAGCGTTACGTATCCAATAATCAAAAACATACAAATCTTGTAATATATTTTTAGAAAAAACTTGAAGCTGCTGATAATTGACTTCCTGTAAGTCTGAAATATGCTCTGAACCAAACGCCATTCCTTCACCAATTTCAAACTGATAGTCATCATTGTATTCCAACAATGAGCCATCAACATAAACTAGTTCGCAGCTAGGTATAGGTAAACCAATATTCTGTCCCAAGTTGCCAAACAACCACTCTTTAATGCAACCTTCAAAACCAGCTCTCTGCCGTTTGATTACATACTTTCTACCATTATCAGCCAAGCAAAGGTAAGGGGCAGTTGCACCTTGCTGCATTTGGTGGAGGATTTCTACTATACAAATCAAAATTAGTTTATCCTTACTAATTCAACATCAATTAGGTTCTTCCCCTCTAATTAAATGGGGTCAGTATCATTGATAATATTAATTCCGCATCAAAACAGCAATAGGCTTAAGTGCTTAACTTTGAAGGTTAATATTTACGTTAACACATTTTAGGCAGAAATTAGTTGGCTAAACGCCTGTTTTGTAAAATCAAGCTAACAATTTCAAAAGGTGTTAATAACCATTGCTCGCTCAGTACAGACTCTAGATAATATGTAATTATTTTACTCACTATGAACTTTATTGCTATTTAACAAGTAGAGTCCATTAATTTTATTTTTAAGGTCTACTTTAACCAGTTAATTATGCTAAATTATCTACTAGAAGGTATTTTTAATGTAAAAGATACTGGTTAAATGGACGTTGCTGTGGTGGCACAGGGTCTTATCAGCCTGGAATCGATAGTCGTATTTCGGTACGCAGCCGCGCAAGCGGCTTTTCTGAACCTAATTTAAAATGTGTTTGTAATAATTGCTCTTATAGATTACTTCTTTTAAACAAGACACAATAAGACAAAGGTTAGTCAAAAAGGTAAAGGTTAGTCAAAAAGGTAAAAAGGAGCGATAAATGACCCCATTTGAAGTACTTGGAAATGCAACTAAAGCTGTCGGACAGTTAATGCTAGACATAATCATGAATACCGACCCTAACGATTGTGAATGCGATACAGAAAGTAGTGTTGATGACTTTTCTAATTCGGCTCGATTTAATGCTGAAGGTGATGTAGTAACAGACTTAGAAGGAAAAAACGCACCCAAGCATGGTGGCCTCTGGATGCGCTTTAAAGATTAACTGTAGTAGTGTGACTTCCAAGGGAGTCTGACGGTAGAATTATCGAGCAACTTTGTCGTGGCTCTATTACTACATATAAACATCCATTGAAAAGCCCGAATATTTCTAATCGGGCTTTTTTTATTCACTATAGAACAACTGAATTCAGATTAATTTCTGTTTAGTTAGCTCTAATTGATGCAGAAATAGTTCTACCTTTATTATTTTCTCCTTGAGGTGTTGGAACTGTGAATATTGTTCGAGATAAATCTAATGACTGTTCTGAAGAGATAATAAGTCCGCTAGTCTGGCCTTCAACTCCTACATACTTTAATTGGCTATCAACTATTTCGTATGATCCCATTAATTCAAATGTTACAGCATCTAATGTTTGACTTGGGTCCGATATGTGAATATCAAATTCGTTACTACCCTCACTTTTTGATGTAATTAAAAGTGCACCAGGTGATGTTAATTTGACTTGAATATTATTATTACTAGATACATTATTGCTCATTGCATTATGCGCTAGTAAATATGTTCGTCGATCATTATATGCTGCATGCACATTAGTAGTGGTTAAACTTGTAATTCTATTTAATTCATCGATGCTGCTACTATCTGCTATGGGAGCAATCATATATCGATAACTTTGATTAGAATTGTTTTCATGCTCAATCCATAGGCTAAATACCTTCAGTGTAGCTTCACCAGTTACAGGTCCTATAGCTGACCAGTTTCCGGTTTGCTCCTGTACTTGTAAGTGAATTTTTTGAGCAACACCGCTTACTTGAGGAAAGTAGTATAGGGTACCATTGTGTTTAACCCATTCAATATTACCAGTATAGCTGCCAGCATTGCCGGCAGCTATTATCTCTTCATTTCCGCTGATACTATAAGTAACATCGGAGCTGTCATAAAGTGATTGCTCAACAGACGTAATAACTTTGTTACATGGTTCCTCTGTGCAGCTAGCATTTATGTGGCTTCCTTGTGAAATAATTGCATTGTTGAAATATATCCAACTTTTTTTTGCATCTGTAACTTTATTATCGTCTATACCATTACGGCTAATATCAGCAAAAAAAGCCCCAAATTGATGGTCACTAACTCCACCTACAAATGTGTTTGCTCCCTCTGCATTTTTGCCTTCATCTATTTCAGGGAAATCTACTATTGGTCTAGCTGTTATGCCTGGTAAACGGTTCCAATCCCACACTGGTTGAATATAACTGTAATCAGTTTTAAGAAGTCCATCAATTTTCTTTATATATTCATTGCCACTTTTCATGAGAAAATGAGTGCCTGCGCCCATAAAGTAATTTTTTAAGCCTTCACCATTATGAGATTCTGAACCTATAGTTCGAGGTGAAATTCCTCTCACTGATGAATAATATGGACTGTTATTAATGTCACCCATTTGGACCATGATGTCGCTATGCCAAAAATTTCTATTTCCTATAAAATGTGCCTTATTTAACTCATTACCGTTAACATTTTCACGAGTTTGGTTAGTTTGAACTGGTTTCGCCCGTGTTTTTAACTCAAGGAGCACATCAGGAGTAGGAATTGAAGCATATTTTATTGAATCGATTATATCTATTGCCCCATTTAATACACTGTTATCACCAACATCCAATTGATAATTATCTTGCTTTTGGGTAATTTTTCTGGAGATAGTATGAAGATCAAAACGCCCAGCATAGCTCATCCAACCATAACTACCTAACAGGTGTTTTTCCATTTGATCAGCTGCCGCTAGAATCTTATTTTTAAAACCTGTTTCATCAGAATAGGGTAACTCATGAATAATTGTTAGCGCATTCGTAAGACTCTTTAGTAACACACTACCATAGTTGCCAGCATCTATCTGCCTAGCGACTTGGTTATTCACTGTTTGGTTATGTTGGCTAAAAGTTCTGTCTGCTTTAAATCCGTTTAAAAATATACATGTTGATTTTCGTGCAACACCACCTTCCCACCCAGAACAATCATCATCTGTTCCGGTTAATTTATCCTTATAAAATGCTAAGTTTTGTTTGTCTGTAGCTAGCCCTAGCACTGAGTACATAGTTTGCAAATATACATAGTCAGCGTCATTGGAATTATGTTTTGTGGACATTCCAATATTCGAAGACTTATTGAGGTTAGCGATACTCTGCGGGTAATTAATACTTTGTTCTAAATCTGTACCATGCAATAAAGTTAATATACCTACTACCGATTTGGGAATTGCAATTTGTCGTGTCCAAAAATCAGTACCGTAAATGTACATATCATCAAATCTAGTTGTAATTTCTTTGTTATTAACTACGTGAACAACTTTGCCATAGTTTGAATAATTTTCGAAACTAGAAAGCGCATTTTGAAGTGCAACTCTGGTATCATTACAGTTATCGGGACTTGGAGATGTAGTACAACTCTTCGCATAGTACATAGCCAAAATAAACTGATCTTGCCAATATTTACGTACATGTGCTAATTGATTTTTGCTAAGGCTTGCACCCTGCACAGGGAGATTATTTGCTGACGTAATTAGCTCCCTAACGTCTTCGCTAGTTACTTCAGGTGCTGTCGCTTCGACTATATTCCTCATTGTGGTAATAGCAGATGAAAAATCTAACTGTTCAATTGTTAGAGTAAGATCATCGATACAAGCCCAAAGATCGCCATCATTAACGCACATTTCAATTCCGATATAAGTCTGCGCTTCATTAGTTGGTGTCCCGCTGATTTCACCTGTCGAGGAATTAAATGTCGCCCAGCTAGGTTTGCTGCCATGCCAATCAATAGTATAGTTAAGTATGTCTCCATCTGGATCTGCTGCAGTAGGGATGAAGCTATACGCAACACCTTCTTTCCAATTTGCTGGAGTTCCTGATAGTTCGGGGCGGCGGTTGATGCTGATAGTTAGATCATCAATACAAGCCCAAAGATCGCCATCATTAACGCACATTTCAATACCGATATAAGTTTGCGCTTCATTAGTTGGTGTCCCGCTGATTTCACCTGTCGAGGAATTAAATGTCGCCCAGCTAGGTTTGCTGCCATGCCAATCAATAGAATAGTTAAGTATGTCTCCATCTGGATCTGCTGCACTAGGGATGAAGCTATACGCAACACCTTCTTTCCCATTTGCTGGAGTTCCTGATAGTGCGGGGCGACGGTTTGTATTCGATACCGGCAGGCTTAAGCTGTTTTTGCAAGCCCAATTTGGTCCATCATTGACACAAACTTCGATACCGCTTTTGGTACCTGCATCATTGTACCCAGGCGTCCCAGTAACACGACCTGTTGATTTGTTTATTGCC